>PMLB01000233.1 GCA_003158735.1 Myxococcales bacterium
GCCGTTCGCTCGACCGACCAACCGCCTTCGTGGACCAGGTGATGGTGGTGCGAGCACAGCAAAGAAAGGTTGTCCAAGCTGGTTTCGCCCCCGTGCAGCCAGTGCTGGATGTGGTGGCCGTGCAGGAATCGGTTGTGGGTGCAGCCGGGGAAGGCGCAACCGCGGTCGCGCAACCTCAGTGCCCTCCGGATTGTCGAACGCGAGCGCCCGCCAATGGAGACGGTCGAGCGTTCTCCGTGCCCTCCATGCGCAAGCAGCCCGCAGTCGCAGGCCACGCGCTGGAGCGTTCGGGGCGATTCGGCGTCCCGCTGTTGCCGGTGTATAATGGGGTACGGCTACAAGGAACCTGTCGTGAACCCGAGCGTTGCAAACATCCCTCACGATCGCATCGCGACGTATTGCCGCCAGAACGGAATCGGGCGGCTGGCTCTGTTTGGCTCGATCTTGCGCGATGATTTCCGACCTGACAGCGACGTGGACATGCTCGTCGAGTTCCATTCAGGCGTACGGGTCGGGTACCTGGCGATCGCGCGCATGGAACGCGAGCTGTCCGGCATCGTCGGCCGACCGGTCGACCTGCGCACCGCAGCGGAGCTGCATCCATCGTTTCGGGCTCAGGTGCTAGACGAGGCGCTTACGGAATATGTCGCCGCGTGACGATTCCCTGAAATTGGCCGACATGCTGACCGCGGCCCGTGAGGCAAGGCATTTGCCAGCGGCAAGACGCTGACTGGCCTGCTCAAGGATCGGCAAGTCGCGTGCACTGCAGGCCACGCGCCGGAACGCTTCCGCGGAAACGCGCGTGCCATCGTCGGCACGGGATGGCCGCTTGGGGTCGGGCTGCTCTATGTCCCGGCCAGACTGACCCGTGATAACCTTCTGGCCCATGACAATGGGCCATACCCCGCACTTGTTGTTGCTGTCTTTCGTATTCCTTCCGGTGACGGTTTCGTGCAGCTCCAAAGGGGCAGGCCGAACGGGTGACAGCGGGAGCGGGGTCAGCAGCGACGGAGGTTCCGATGTTGATGGCAGCGCGGGAACCGGCGGAAGCTCAGACTCGCTGGGACCTGCAGGCAGCGGCGGCAGCGTCGCAGGGACCGGCGGCAATGCCAGCGGGACCGGCGGCGGTGGCGCAACCGGCGGCAGCAGCGCCTCGCGACCCTGCAAACATGAGATCGACAACCCATCCTGCTGGTCCGCGCGCAACGTGGATCGCATGCTCGCTGTGTCGCGAAGCTTGTTTGGGGGCATCTTTGACGGTCGCTACATTCTTTTCGTGAACGCCACTACCGGATTCAACGGCGCTAGTCTGCGCATTGACACTCAGAGCGACTTTGCAACTAGCGGCTGGGACACGTTCGATCCCAGTGTACTCGGCAGCAAAGGCAACCGTGGTGGCGTCTTTGACGGGCGCTATGTCTATCTCACGCCCACCGGGGCCGAGCACAACGGCGCGCTCGGCTCGACCTTTGACACGGTTGCCGCTCGCTACGATACCCAGGCTGCTTTCGCTGCCCGTTCGTCATGGTCGTCATTCGATTTGACGACCGCCAGCGGAACGGCCGACCTAACGGTCCCCGGCTTCCGGGGCGCCGCCTTCGATGGCCGCTATGTCTACTTCGCCCCTGGGAGGAGCGGCACCGTTGCCGATACTGACATCGTGAGCGGCAAGGTCGCGCGGGTTGACACCCAGGCAGCTTTCGACGCCGCTTCATCCTGGACGATCTTCGACCTCGTTGGTGTGGATGCGAACGCAACCTCATTCTCGGGCTTGGTGTTCGATGGCCGGTACCTCTACTTCGTGCCCTACGAGAAGACCAACGCGCGCGTGGCTCGCTACGACACGCAAGCGGACTTCAGCGTTGCCTCATCGTGGTCCCTCTTTGACCCGACCACAGTCAATCAATACGCGGCCGGCTTCACAGGCGGCGTGTTCGATGGTCGCTATGTCACCTTCGTTCCGGCCCGTGCGAGTGATCCCAGTTTCAAATGCGTCGTTGCCCGCTATGACACTCAGGGCTCCTTCACGGCCGCGTCGTCTTGGTCCGCCTTCGACACGGCGGTGCTTAAGCTGGACTCCGAGCCTCGGTTCACGGGCGGTGCTTTCGATGGCCGCTATGTCTACCTGGTTCCCTCTTTAGACGGCTTGTTGGTGCGCAACGACCCCGAGGCCCCCTTCAGTGACGTCGCATCGTGGACGGTGCAGGACATGTCCACGGTCGCCAACGATCCCTCTGCGTCTGGGTTTACCGGTGCGGTGTTCGATGGGCACTATCTCTATTTCGTCCCGACGGGTGTCAACCTCCTGCGCTTCGATGCTCGCGAGCCGGGACCGATGCCGACGGCGATACACGGCGGCTCATTCTACTGAGATGGTCGGAGCCCCGCGGCACGTCGCCAATTGCTACTGCGCGCATCTGGGTTCAGCCTGGCTGGTGGCCACCGACTGCCCGAGGGCAACGCCAAGGCCAGTATCCTGCGCGCCATCACCAGTGCAACACCATTCCTCCCGCTCGCCGTGATCTTGCGGATCGCGCGCCTCGAATGCGGGCGATCGGGGTTCCGAGTCGCTCAGCGCCGGCGATGGAACGCAGTTGGAAGGCCTCCGGGGCTGCGGCGAAGGTAAGGGTAATGGGTATTTCAAGGATTTCGGCCATGGCTATCTTCTCCGGACTCTTTCGGCGTGCGCTGTTTGGGCTACGTCCTGGCGTCTCTTTGGAATGGAATCGTTGGAGTATTGCCTTGAGCGCAATAGGCGTCCATTGGTATCCTTGCCGTGCAGGAATCGGTTGTGGGTGCAGCCAGGGAAGGCGCAACCGCGGTCGCGCAACCTCAGTGCCCTCCGGATTGTTGGAGGAATTGAACGCGAGCGTTTGCCAATGGACATTTTCTCCAACGCCGCGGGCCTGGCTATGGCTTCGCGGGGATCAGACAGAGATTGGCTTGCTTGAGCAGTGGCCCATCCTCGTGGGGCTCAAGCACGAGAAGTCCACTGGCTGCCACGGGAATGGGCGGCTCGGGCCTGTCGCGTCGGGGTGAGTAGGCAGGTATGCCCAGAGAGATGGGCCACGAGCTACCGGCCACGCCAGTGAGCGCCCAATGAAAACCACAACCTATTGCTCCAGCGTCAGCCAGGGGAACAACGCACATTCCGGCGCTGCGGACGAGGCTGCCCGTGATGGGCGAGAAGAACTGCGCAGTTGCGCGCAGTCGGCCATCGGCCTTGGCGAACTCCACGCCCGCCAAACGCCCACTGATGGAAGCTCCTCGCCTTAAACCGGCGGGCTGGCCGCCCTGCCACTCCGCATGTGCAACCACCGGATCCCGGCGCGAGAGGCCGAGAAAGAGAGAAACCCGAGCCCCATCCTTTTCGATGACCGAGAGATCGTAGGTAGCCGGAACATCGGACAGGCTGAAGGCGCCGGTCTGGTCGGTCGAGGTCTGCTGACTGCCAACGACGATCGTGCGGTCGGCAACGCCGGCAGCCCAAGTCCCCAGGAACCGGCCACGGACGGCCAAGTCCCGGTTCGACCCGCTCGTGGCGAGTGGCGCTGCCACGGGCTGCGCCTCCGGCTGGACGGCCACGCCAGCAGAAGCCTCATCACCCTGTGCGTCCGGGCGGGGACACGAAAGTCGGAAGCGCACGCCCGGCTCGTTCCTCAGACTGCGCTTCCCGGTGCCTTCGCCGCAGATCCAATCCACCGTGTACAGGGCGCCTCCGCAAGCCGTTTCCCTGGCGGCCTGGTTGACCGCTTCCTGCTTTGCCGACAATTGTCGAGACGAACGGACGGCACAACGCCACTTCCCGTCACATGCCTGTCGGAAAAGCGCGGTGACGTCGTCCGATGGGCCTTTGCAATTGCTGCCGAACCTGGCCGAGACGATCGTGATGGAATCGGAGGCGCCTTGCAACTTGTCGGGCTGGAGACTCTGGATCGGTACCAGGGCGCTCCCACAGGCGACACCGAGAAGTAGCACAGCGAAGCTCACCGCCAGGCGCATGGGCCGCATGATAACGCACCCGAGATCTCCGGGCATAGAGGATCGGGTCGGGGAGGCAAGAGTTGCGCGAAAGAGTGCTCGTCGGGCAAGCTCGACGAGCTCGGGGACCGTCGTGTTTCGCGTGGGATGGTGCGCGCGGTAGCGGACCCGGAGTAGAACGCGAACTACCCCCATGGACTTGCCTACGCCCGCGCGCTAGGACTCCTGGCATGCTTCGAGAGTTTATTTGGCGATGAGCAGTCCCACCTACTTCATGGAAAGCGAGGACGAGTCCCTCCGGCTGGACATCAAGACCGACCCCGAAGCGGTCGAGGAGCAGGCCCGCTGGGCCGGCGTCGTTCCGGGCATGCGGGTGGTCGACCTGGGCTGTGGCGCCGGCAAGACGACCCACATCCTGCACCGCCTGGTCCAGCCAGGAGGCGAGGTGGTGGGAATCGACCACTCGCAACCGCGAATCGATTATGCGGTGGAGCACTACTCCGAGCGAGGCATCGTCTACACCCTCAGAGACGCTCGTGGATCGCTCTCCGATCTGGGTCGGTTCGATCTTGTGTGGATTCGCTTCTTGCTCGAGTACTACGGGCAGCGGTCCTACGAGATCGCCAAGAACGCCTATCAGCTACTGAATCCGGGCGGTGCTCTCTGCCTGCTCGATCTCGACCACAACTGCCTGGGGCACTTCGGCGGGTCCGAGCGTCTGGAAAGGACCATGAGGAACATGGTGCTCGCCACGCAGAAGCAATACGATTTCGATCCCTTTGTCGGCAGAAAGCTCTACGCCTACCTCTACGACCTGGGATGCGTCGACATCGAGGTGCGGATGTCGGCCCATCACCTCATCTACGGGGAGTTGTCCGAAACCGACCGCTTCAACTGGCTGTCCAAGGCCGAGGCGGCGCGCAATGCTCCGGGGCTCTTCGCGGATGACTACCCAGACGGGTACGAGGAGTTTCGCAGCGAGCTCTGCGCCTACCTCGAGCACCCCAGGCGTTTCATCTACACCCCCCTCATCATGTGCAAGGGGAAGAAACCTACCGCCGGGAGATGATCCGGCCTGGTCATATCAGGCCATCCGCAGCGCGACCGGCGTCTTCGGCACCGGAGTCTCCTCGGACGGCTGCACGGACACCAGCACGGTCGGCGTCTTGAGTGCCGGAGTCTCCTCGGGCTGCGGTACCGACACCAGGGCCGTGAGTTCGAGTTGCTTTGGATGGGCCTTCTCGTAGTAGCGCAGGAAAGCGTCTACCAGGCGGGGCTCGAAGCTATTGCCTGCCTCGCGCTTGAGAAACGCGATAGCCTCTTCTCTGCGCATGGGCTCGTGGTAGTGGCGCTTGGCCGTGATGGCCTCGAAGACGTCGGCCACCGCTATGATCCGCGCTCCCAGCGGTATCTCGTCTCCCTTGAGCCCCCGCGGGTAACCGCTGCCGTCTATCTTTTCGTGGTGCGCGCCGGCGATGGCCGGGACCTGCCGGTAGATGCCCTCGAAGCTGATCTGGCGAAGGATCCTCTCGGTCTGCTCCGCGTGAATCTTCACCAGCTCCCGCTCCCGTGGGTTCAGCCGTCCGGGCTTGCGAAGTATCGCGTCCGGCACGGCGAGCTTGCCGTAGTCGTGCAAGAGCGCCGCTGTCGAGATCACCTCGCGCTCCTCCGGCGAAAACCCGAGCTCCTCGCAGATTCCCTGCGCGTACTCGGTGACCTTCTCCGAGTGGCCCCGGGTCAATGGATCGCGCGCGTCGATGCTGGCGGCCAGCCCGTGCAGGATGGAGCGGAACTGACGGTCCTTGGATTTCAGAAGCTCCTCGTTGCGCAAACTGATGCCGACCACGGAGGCCACGCCGATGAGCAGGCTGCGATCGGTTTCGACCAGGGGCCGCTTGGTCTTGACGTTGTCTACCACCAGAACGCCGATAGATTCCCCATTGCTCACGATGGGGCAGCAGATGAAGGACTCCGCGCCCAGCTCCTGGGCATAGGACATACTGTTGAGAGAGAGGTCCTTTTCGATCTCCTCCATGTTGCTCACCAGAAACGACTTCTGCTGCTTGAAACACATCACGAAGACGCCCCGCGATCCCGGTTTGTCCAGGTGAAAGGCAGTCCGGCGCAAGAGCTTGCTCGCTCTTTCGTCGTGGCCATATCCCGCTCCGAAGACCAGGCGCTTCTTCCCGCTGTCGGCCAGCAGGATCATACAGCGATCGTAGTCGAGCCACTTCTTGCAGGCCTTCGCCACGTTGGAAAGGACATCCGCTGATCCAGAGCGCCTGCTGATAGACTGGCCGATCTCGCTGGTCAGAACTGCGTTGTTGTGGTTCACCTCGATCTGGTGGATCAGCTGATGGGTCGAGTCGAACAGGCTGCGCAGACTCGCGGTCATGTCATTCTTCTCGAGCGAAAGGTAGAGCGCGGTGAGGAGCGCCAGGATCGTGAGCGCTCCGGGCAACACCTGGGTAAGGCCGCAAAGGGGAGCGTGCACGACGGACAAGCCAACCAGCGGGAGCAGAAATACGGCCGCATAGTTCCGCGCTCGTTTGAACAGGTCTGCCTTGGAGGCGCTCCAGGAGATGATGTACCGGCAGGTTTGTCCGCCTCGGAAGATGCACTCCGGGTGCTCGACTTCCGGCGTGCCACGAGCGAACAGAAGGGAAATTGCTTCGAGAAAGCCAATGCGATTCTCGCATTGATAGGGCTTTTCCTCCACGTTCTCTTCGAAGGTGGTCGTGACTTCGACCTGGTTCGAGCTCAGGCTCCGCGATGCAAGGGTTGAGGAACGGGTCAATCTGCTCGCGCCTCTTCCGATCAGCTCGTAGGCCCTACCGGGCCCGACGGCTCCGAGAATGAGGAGCTTCATGGTTCCCATGGCATCCGGAGAAGCGGCATAGCGACCGGCCTCGCGCGCAATCGAGGCGTTGCTTGTCAAGAAGGATAGCTTCTCGTGGAACCGGTCAATCTGGTCCTGAGTAAACCAGTGCCCTTCGTCAGCCACCTCGTGGGCGGTCATACCGGCGTACTCCAGCAGACCCGGAACCCGGATCTGCGGATACTTCCTGTCGATGAGTCGTATGTAGTTGTCGATAATGCGACTGTTATACAGACGGCGGACGTCGCTTGTCATAGGTGCCCCCGTTCCTTCTGCCCGCTCGAAGAATCGCGTTCATAGAGCGGTAGAAGCTATCGGAATGATGAGGCATCAGAGACCACATCACGTAGCGCTTCTCGACCGGTATCTCCAAGCTCTTCGCAGCAGCCTCGGGATAGATCAAGACAGGGATCTCTTGCTGACCAAAGCGTTTCATCAAGACGGATAAGGCATCGTAGATAGTCTCATTGGTGATCTCGTGTTGATCCAGCACAAATAGAGTAATCGAATTAGTCAGATCGGAAAGGTTCAGTCCAATATCGGCGAGATTGACCATGGCGACGGCCTGCAGGCGGCCGTCCGCCTTGATGGCGTAGAGCTGGCGTTCTCGTTTCAGTCCCAACTTGCCGAACTCCTCGCTCAGGTCGCTGTGCTCTAAATCGCCCGGTTCGAGGTCGAGCGCGCCGATCATCAACCCACCCGATTGGTGCCGGCAAAAGCTAGATAGCTCGCCCAGATCGTCGTCGTCTGCTGGACTCAAGCAATACTCGCCCGGTCTGCCTTTGACATCGTGGTCGCACTGCAGATGAAAATAGGCGAAGAGCACCTCGGAGCAAATCCGCGGATCGTCGATGCCGCGGCATAGACCGCCAAATACGCTCCGGGGAAAACGGTTCTCCGGCCGATAGAAGCAAATCAAGTACTCCATGTGCATGAAGGAGAAACGACACGATTCGTTGACGAACCGAGTGATTTGTTCGAGCACATTCAGGCCGGCCCTGAATGAACTGCCACTGCGTGCCGCATGGTGGTGAATCAGCCAGGTGCTGTCGTGGAAGCGCACCATGGCCATGTGGCCGAGGATCTTGCCCCGGTCCTGATAGATGAAGTGGCGGGCGATGCTGGGGCTATGAGTATAGAGCTTCTCGTAGGTCTGCTTGATCTGCTCCCGGTTCTTCTGGATGAAACCGTACTTCTGCGGATAGATGAACCCCGTATCGAAGAAGAAGCTCCACAGATCGTCCATGTCGACCTGGTTGCAGACATAGGAGCGGCGGTCGTCGGCATGGTGTAGAAGCGCCACCAGTTGCACATGGTCCGCCACATCCATGTCGAGCAAGGCCAGCCCGTACTTGAGACAGGAATTTTCGGACTCGGGATCCAGTACCTGGCGGTGGACCACCTGAGCTCGACAAGAAAATCTGAAGTTGCTGGCCAGGCAGAGATCGAGCCGCGGGATCATCAGGCCCGGCATGAGAACGGCGTTGCGCGCGTTCTCCTCCACCGCCAGGCCTGACGCGGACAGGTCCAGCACCTTGAGCGACACCAGCCTGCCGGTGAACGGGTGGTCGAACACGATGGTCGGCGCGGGAACGAATTCCTGGCGAACGCTGCGGTGCTGCTGGCGCTCGAACCGCTGGATGCCGTCCTGGGTCGGCTCGAGCACGTACTCCCGGGATCTCCGTCCGCCGGTCTTGCTGACGATCCTGCAGTCGCCCGAAAAGAGAATCTCCCGATCGTTCGACAGAACGACCATCACCGGAGCGCCCGCGGTCAGCCAGCCAAAAGTCTGTGGCGGCGAGGAGCGAACGCGCACGCGGAACGAGATCGGGCTGAAATCGACGAGTGTGCCCTCGAAACGGGAGCCGCTCTTGAGGAGCTGAACCTGAATCCCTTTGCAGGGGTAGCGCACGACCCTTCGCGAATGGACCTCGGTGCATACCTCGGGGAGCTCGATGACGATCCCCTCCTCGTCTATCGATGTCACCTGACCAATGCCCTGCAGCAGCTTCTGCTCGTCCGGGATTAACAGGGCGGAAAAGACGTAGCCCTTGGAGATGGCGCGGGCGGCGCGCGGGTCGACCCAGGTGCATCGTAGGCGGTTCTCCCGGCACGGTTGCGGCTGGGCCTGCACACGCAGCGCGTGTCCGTACTTCGCATGCTCGAAGGCGAGCAGGACGATCCTATTCTGGAAATTGAGGTAGTTGAGCTTGTTGATCAGGCGCTCGCGGCTGACCGGTCGCGCTGCCGCGGTGGAAGAAGCCGGCCCGATCGTTGCCTGCGTGTTTGGCAGTCCGGACGCAGAATCGCCGTCTACTGGGGCGACGCCCTCACTGACACTGAAGTGCGGTTGAGCCTGGTTCATGACCTTGATCCAAATCTAAGCGATGCGCTTGTTCGGCTTGTGAGGAGGATCGTTTGCTATCGGACATCGCTCACGGCCGGCGGTTGACAGTTCTGACGATCAATGGTGTCGTCGGGACGCGAGCGAGCACGGGAAGGCTGGCGAATTGTATCCTGGGATCGGCAGACGCTACCAGACCGAAAAGACAACAATTGTGTGACAAAGAGAACAATTGTGTAACTCCTGCACGGGATCGAGAATCGCTGGTCGGGCTTTCCGTGATCCGATGTAGGTGTAACTGCCGCTTGTGGGGCAATTCGGGTGCCTGTGCCACATGCGCACGGAGACATTCCAGACTTTCGCGTACGCAATACGGCGCTCGGCAATGCCAGGTGGCGTATTGCGCCCCTAACCTGGACAGCGCTGGGAAGGCAGATTGTTCTCGCTGCGTCGTAGAACCAGTCCTGTCGAAGACCACTGGCACGATCACCGGCGCGCGTCGAGAGGCGGCGCGTTCACTCACCGCCCAAGCCTGCAGCGTCGCCGATCTGCACGCCGACCAGATGGCCAAACGCCTCCTCTGGATCAGTCTGGGAAGGCAGTCTCACGCAAAACGCAGGCCGCCGCCGCCGCGACAGATGCGCTTCAGTGTTCCAAGGGCGCTTTGCGGAGTATAGGCGCCCGTGACTTTGCCGCCTGCCTCACTACTCACTTCAATTCGGAATCGGTAGCCGGTTCCCTCGATTTCGACCAGGTGGCTGTTGGTCGACACGGCCGGATCGGCGACGATTCGCGAAATGGTGCGGTCAAATCCCAGACCCGCCAGGGCGATGGCGGCGTGCACGTTTACATTGCGGGGAAACTTTGCGCACGCCTGGCGAACAGGTCCTTGGTAAACTACCGTGTGTTTGTCCGGGGGCAATCCCAAACTGGCGGGACTCTTGGTGGTGGTCACGGTAACCGACTTGAGAGTCGGCCCGGCGTCCACCAGACCATCGATGCCGATCATGGCTCCATGGGGCAGAAAGACTTTCCGCCCGCACTTGACTGCGGTTTGTTCCAGCTCGGTCCGAAAGGCCTCGTCGGCCAGTGCGGTGATCGAAAACAGCAGCAGGTCGGAGCGCTCGACAATGCGCAAAGCCACCTGCTTGAGGAGATCGGCGTGGGCGGCCTCAATTACCAGGTCAGCCGGTCGGGCAAAGAGGTCGGCCTGTTTGGTAATTCGGCAGGCGACCGGAATATCCTGCAGGCGTTTCTCATCCACATCAAAGGCGTAGCCTAGTTCGATAGAGTCAGCTGCGCCATCGGCGATTATGTGCCGTGCCAGAAAACCGCCAATCGAGCCGCAACCCAACAAACCAATACGGACTTTGCTCATTTCTGTTCCTTTCAGGAAATCAAAATCAACAAGTTGCCTCATGATTGCCGCGCCGGCTAGCGTCCCTTGTTCGGCCCNNCGCCAATCGAGCCGCAACCCAATAGACCGATCCGGACTGTATTCATTTCCGTTCCTTTCAGAAAATCGAATCGGGTTCCACGAATATGCTTTGGAACCTGCGAGAAATCGCCTTGCTATCCAGACTTGTCCGACAACGCCCAATCTGTCAAGCCATCATGGACATGCGGGTGGGCGGACTACCCTTCAACAACAACAGTTTCTCGGTTTCGATCAATGGCGTCACCCCGGTCGTATCGCACAAGAGGAAGGCGAAGCCGGACGATCCGACCTGTCGTCCGGCCACCCAGCGCAGTGACTTGCGGCCCGACTGGCTCGGTTAAGACTTCCTCGACACCGGAGGCGCACCGAGCGCGGCCAGGTCAGCGAGATCCTTCGGGCGGCCGGAAGCGGCTCGATTGCTACCGTCAGGCGAGAAGGCCAGGCCTGCTCGAAGGTCACGCCGCTGATCCCAGTCATCATATCAATGCGACTGGGCGCCACTCCCATCTGGAAGACGGTATCGGCGGTCGCGAGATCGTCTTCGGTCAGGTCAAGCAGTGCGGCGCCAAAGCACTTCAATGCCCGCATGACGCGCATGGCGTTCTCGGGCGTGGGCCGCACCCAAATGTCGATATCGCCGGTGGCGCGAGGAATACCGTGCGCGGCGAGCGCGTAGGCGCCGACGATCAGAAATTCAGCGCCTTCCGCGGACAATGCGGACAGTATGTCGTTGTAGTCGCGGTTCAAGCGTCTCTCCAAGAAAGGCCCACCCATCGAGCGTCAGGCGCCACATCATTTCCATCCGCTCGGCAGGGGTCGCGGGGACCAGGTCGTCCTCGGGCGGACGCGCGCCATTTCGGAATATCCGGGAAACGCGGCGGGCTGGAAATGGAGTTGGGGCCATGAACACAGACAAGTATAGATCCAACGTCCCCGCCCGGCGCCGATTTGCTGCGCACAATCTCAAGACGGATGGCTACTTGGTCCGCACGACTTGGTTGACTTGCGTCGAAAACCAGCGTTCAGAATAGCCCCCAAACGCGGAACCATCCGCTTGTAGCCACTTTCCACCAGGGGGACATCGAATGCGCAAGATCCTAGCAGGGCTGCTGTTGACGTGCGTGGGCTGGACGACGCCCGCGCTGGCAAAAGAGACGATCAAGCTTGGCGCCATCCTGGGCGTAACCGGCCCGGCGGCCAACCTGGGCGGCCCCGAGGCGCGCACCCTGGAAATGCTGGTGCACGAGATCAACAGGAAGGGCGGCATCAAGGGCAATCCCGTGGAGCTCATCATCAAGGACTCGAGCGCCAGCCCGGAGAAGGCTATTTCGTTTGCCAAGCAGCTCATCGACGAGGAAAAAGTCTTCGCCATCATCGGCCCGTCCACCAGCGGCGAGACCATGAAGATCAAGACCCTGGCCGAAGACGGCAAGACCATCTTGCTTTCCTGTGCGGCGGCCGAAGCCATCGTCAAGCCAGTGGGCAAGTACGTGTTCAAGACCCCGCAGAACGACAGCCACGCGGTTCGCAAGATCTACGATCAGATGAAGAAGGCGGGCATCAGCAAGATCGGCGTGGTGTCCAGCAACACGGGCTTTGGCAAGGCGGGCAAGGAGCAACTGGAAAAGCTCGCGCCTGAGTACGGCATCACCATCGTGGCCAACGAGGTCTACGACAAGGAAGCCACTGACCTCACCGCCGTGGTGACCAAGCTGAAGGCCGCGGGCGTGCAGGCCTTTGTCAACTGGTCCATCGAGCCGGCCCAGGCCATCGTCATCAAGAATGCGCGGCAGATTGGGCTGGAAATCCCCATCTTCCAGAGCCACGGCTTCGGCAACATCCAGTACGTGAAGGCCGCCGGCCCCGCCGCCGAGGGCGTGATCTTCCCGGCTGGCCGGCTGTTGGTGGCCGAGTCCCTGCCCGCCGACAACAAGCAGAAGACCCTGCTCACCAAGTACAAGAAGGACTACGAAGCGCGCTTCCACGAGGACGTCAGCACCTTTGGCGGCCACGCCTACGATGCCTTCACCATCCTGGTCAAGGCCATCGAGACCGCAGGCCTGGACAAGGAGAAAGTCCGCACGGCCATCGAGAACACACAAGGCTTCGTCGGCACCGCCGGCATCTTCAACTTCTCGGCCCAGGATCACAACGGCCTGGCCATCGACGCCTTTGAAATGCTGACCGTGAAGAACGGCCGCTTCGTTCCCTACGCCGAGCCCGCGGCTCCCAGCGGCAAGAAGAAGAAGTAGGACCGCGGCCGTCGTGAACTACGACTGATCCACGACGTCGTCGCTGCTGTCGTCAATTGTCGCGTCGGGCGCTGCCATGTCCGCCGCCTGCGCGTCTGGCATCGACGCCATGTACAGCGGTACGGCGCTGAAAAAGTCCGCAGCTGCGTCCTGGCCGGGCGGCTGGGATCCAACAGGCGAGTCCGGCATCACCGCCTCGTACACCGCCACACTGCCACTACTCCCACAGCCGGCGAGCATGGTGACCCCCAAAGTCGCGGACACGGTCATCGTGCGCAGCACCCGCTCAATCTGTTCACGTATCTCGCGTTCTTTCATTGCGTCTCCTTGCATTCAGATGTTGAGAGCCGCCCTGCCCCGTTTCGAACTCATTACCCTAGCAGATAGGCCGATGTATTGCCCCTGACCGCCCGGACCGCGGCCCGGCCTCGACCCCTTGCGGATATTGCGAGATTGCTGGCCTCGCCTCAGTGCGAATCGCCGGCCGGCCGACGGGTGTCAGCCGTCTTCGCTGTCGGCCCAGCGACTGGAAACAGCCCGGCCGCCCGCCATTTCGCTTGCGTTCATGTGGTCCCTGGATTGCATTACCCCTGCGTCCAGTGAAGACCATGTTGGCAGTCTCAGGATGGCTCAATGAGCTCGATGCAGCGCAAGGGGACGCGGGCATCGATCGGATGGATCCCTGTGCACAAGACCGTGAGGAGTTCGGCCGGCCACTCTTCAACCGAATGGCTGCGCCGCCGTCTCTCGTGTCTCGCATGGTGCGCAAGTCGATGGGCCGGCCTGCGGCGCCGGCCCATCATCTCTACTCGCTGGCCGGGCCTTCCCCCACGGCCGGTCTCACCCCGGCCGTGGCGCTGGCGCTGGTCGAAGAATAGTAGCCGACCAGCCTTCCCGATTCACCCGCCAGCTGGGCCAGCCGGGCCGTGGTGGCGTGGTCCGCGCGTAGCGCGTCCACGTCCATGGGCATGCGGTATGTCCAGTTGCTGTCATTGACCGTGCCTGGGACGTTCACGCGCTCGCGCGTACCGAGCAGATCTTGGAAAGGCAGCAAGCACAGCTCCGAGGGCGCGGCATAGAGCACACGCACAAGCGCGTCGCGAACCTGGTCGTCGAAACTCCGGTTCGGGTCGATGCCGTGCAGCCCCGGCAATCTGGTGAACAGGCGCCGCTCGTCGGGCGAGACGGAATCCCACCATTCGGCCTGCATCTCGGTGTCGTGCGTGCCCGAGGTGGCCACCGAAATCACGGGCCAGGCGGCAGGGTCGTGCAGCAGGGTTTCTTTCCTGCCGTCGCGCCATACCTCGGTCTTCTCCCAGCGCAGAACGCGGTAACCGGGCAACCCCAGCCGCGCCAGCGAAGGCCGCAGAAACTCGGGCAACGCGCCCAGATCCTCGGCCACCACCTGGCCAAAGCCACCAATGATGGAAAGCAAGGTCTCGCCCAGGCGGATCTGGGCGTCCTCGTCCGCAGGCGAGAAGCCCGACTTGCGGCCGTCGGCTGATCGGTAGTAGGTGCGATACATCCCGATGACGTGGTCCACCCGGAAAAGCCCAAACATCTCGCCGGCCCGTCTGGCTCGCTGACGCATCCAGCGAAACCCGGTGCGTTCCATGGCGTGCCAATCGTAGAGCGGCAAGCCCCAGTCCTGGCCGGTCGGGGAGAATGGATCAGGCGGCGCGCCCACCCGCATGTCCAGGCGGAACAGGCGGCGGTTGTTCCACACGTCTGAAGAATCGCCCGAGACCACAAAGGGCAGATCGCCCATGAAATCCACGCCCAAAGCCCGCACCTGGGAGCGCGCCTTGTGCCATTGGCCATCCAGCTGCCATTGCAGCCAGCAGTGGTAGAGCAGCTCGTCCACGCTTTCTTCGATCACGCGCGAGAGCGCTGCGGGCACGCGGTCGCGCAATTCGGCCGGCCATTCTTGCCAGTGCTTGGCCAGGCGGTCGTGCAGGACGCAATACAGGCCATGTTCGGCCAGCCAGTCGTGCTCCTCGCGAAAACGCCGCAGCTCCATCGCGCGGGCACTGCGCTGGTTCCATTCTTTCTCAAGAAACCCCTGGAACGCGCGGCGAAACGCCCGCGCCTTGAGCGACCGCACGCGCTGCCAGTCCACCGTGGGGCAAGCCGCAACCTCGTCGAGCAGGCGCTGATCGGCCGGCGACAGGGCGGCCCGNNGCTGGCCGAGTAGGGGCTGGTCTCTCCGCCGCGCACCTCGTTGACCGGAAGCAACTGCACCACGGCCAGCTCCGCCTCGCGCGCCCAGGCGCCCAGGCGCGCCAGATCCGTAATCTCGCCCACGCCCCACCCCGTCTTGCTGCGCACGGAAAAGAGTGGAATGAGCACACCGGCCCGTCGCGGGCGCGCAGGGCGGCGGTTTGTCGTTTCAGACTCCTTTTCAGACTCCATCGAATTACATGGGAACCCTCAAAGAGTGCCCATGCCCTCCCGCGATGGTGCGCCGCCGGCGAGGGCCCGCGCAAAGCGCGCGGGGGAGGCGGGGTGGGTTGTACGTCCCGAAGTCCCCTTGGGGGCAAAGCCGGCGGACTCCCCGCGCGACAATTCTCGTGATCTCATATCGGGTCTATGATGGGGAATCTTGCCGCCCATGACTGACAATAGTTCTACACCAACCCGAAGCGTATCTGGTCGCCGCCTGCTGCTCACCGGGGGGGCCGGCTTCATCGGGTCCCACCTGACTGAACGCCTGGCCGCGGACAACGAGATTGTGATTCTCGACACCCTCCGGCGCAACGCCCTGTCGTCGGCGGGCCTGGACAAGCATCCCCATGTGAAACTCATCCAGGGCGACGTGTTGGACGCTGCGGTGGTTCGCCAAGCCATGGAAGGCTGTGACGCAGTCATTCACCTGGCCTCCATCGCAGGCGTGGACACCGTGCTCAAGAACCCCGTGCTCACCATGCGTGTGTCACTGCTGGGTACCATGAACGTGCTGGAGGCAGCCGCGGCCAAGGGAGGGGTCAAACGCTTGATCGATTTCTCCACCAGCGAGGTCTTCGGTCGTTACGCCTACAACGTAACCGAGTGGGACGCCACCACCCTGGGCGCGGTAGGCGAAGCGCGCTGGACCTATGCCGTGGCCAAGCTGGCCACCGAGCATCTGGCCATGAACTACTGGAAGCAGTACCAGCTTCCCGCCTGTTCCATTCGCCCATTCAACATCTATGGTCCGCGCCAGGTGGGCGAAGGCGCGGTCCACCACTTCATCATGCGCGCGTTGCGGGGCGAGCCGGTGCAGGTACACAACGATGGTGCGCAGATCCGCGCCTGGTGCTACGTGGACGACATCGTGGATGGGATTCTGCTGGCGCTCGAACGCGATCAAGCCGTCGGCCACGCCTTCAACATCGGCAATCCGCGCTCCACTCTCACCATCTATGCCCTGGCCAAGGAGATCATCCGGCTCGCCTCCAGCTCGTCCCACATCGAGCATGTGCCTTGGAATCAGGCCGATGTGGAGTTGCGCATCCCCAACATTGACAAAGCCAAGGAGTTGCTTGCCTTCCGGCCTCTCATCGATCTGGAGGAAGGCCTCTTGCGCACCATATACTGGTATCGTCGACACCTGGATGCCCCATGAGTGACGTGGTTCTGCGCGCCGACGATCTGGCCAAGACCTTCAGGCTGGGCCTTCTGCGTAAGCGCATTGAGGCGGTCAAGCAAGCCAGCTTCGAGGTCCAGCGCGGCGAGATCTTCGGCTACCTCGGCCCCAACGGCTCGGGCAAGACCACCACTCTCAAGATGCTGATGGGGCTGGTCTTTCCCTCGCGCGGCCGCGCCGAGGTGCTGGGCCGGCCGGTTCCCGATCGGCAGGCCAAACGCCGTCTCGGCTACCTGCCCGAGAGCCCGTATTTCTACGACTACTTGACGCCCGAAGAATTCCTCGACCTGGTCGGCGCCCTGTTCGACGTGAAGCGGGCCGAACGCCGCGCCCGCGCGGACCGCCTGATCGAGCGCGTAGGTCTGTCTTCCGCGCGCGGTCGGCCCTTGCGCAAATTCTCCAAGGGCATGCTCCAGCGCATCGGCATTGCGCAAGCCCTGATGGGCGAACCAGAGCTGGTGGTGCTGGACGAGCCCATGACCGGGCTCGACCCCATCGGCCGCAAGGAGATCCGCGATCTCATGCTCGACCTCAAGCGCGAGGGGCGCACCGTGCTCTACTCCACGCACATCCTGCCCGACGTGGAGATGACCTGCGACCGCGTGGCCATGATCTTCGCCGGCCGGGTCCGAAACGTGGGGCCTCTGTCCGAGTTGCTCACCGCGCGCCTGCTGTCCACCGAGGTGTGTCTGCGACCGGGCGCGGCCGGCCTGCCCGAGCTGCCGCAGGGGGCGCGCAAGGTCGAAAGTCCCGACGGCCTGGTGATAGACCTGCCGGCCGACGCCGACGTGGACACTTTCCTGCGCGCTGTGCTCGCCGCAGGAGCGCGCGTACATTCGCTCACCCCGCGCCGGGAGTCGCTGGAGGATCTCTTCGTGCGCGAGGCCACCAACCAGACTCAGGGTGCCGCATGAGGCGCATCCAGGCCATCGCGTGGAACACCTTCCGCGAAGCCGTGCGGAACAAGATCCTCTACAGCCTGCTCTTCTTCGCGGTGCTGATCATCCTGTCTGCTCTGGCCATGGGCGATCTCACCTTGCATGAAGAGATCCGCATGACCCGCGACATCGGGCTCTTCGGCATCGACGCCTTTGGCGTGATCATCGCCATCTTCGTGGGTGTGAACCTGCTCTACAAAGAGCTGGACCTGAAGACCGTGTACACCATCCTGCCCAAGCCGCTGCACCGCTGGGAGTTCGTGCTGGGCAAGTGGCTGGGCATGCTGCTCACCCTGGCCGTGCAGATGGGCGTCATGGGTCTCGTGCTGGGCGTGACCCTATGGTGGCAAGGGGCGCAATTCGACACGCCCATGGTCAAAGCGGTGTGGCTGCTCTTCATCAACGTCATGCTGGTCACCTCCATCGCGGTGTTCTTCTCGGCCTTCTCCAGCCCGTTTCTCTCGGGCTTCTTCGCCCTGGGTTGCTTCCTGGTGGGCCGCTCGGTGCCTGACATTCGCGCCCTGGCCGCCAAGCTGGGCCCCCTGGCCAAGACCGTGCTGGAGACTGGCTGCAGCCTCATGCCCAACATGCACCTCTTCTACCCCTCGGGCGCCATCGTGGGCGCCGAGGAGGTCTCGGTCCATCGCGACTTTGTCGGTGCGTCCTACCTGCTCACGACCTCCGGGTATGGCGTGGCCTACTCGCTCATCGTGCTGATCCTGGCCATGCTGATTTTCAGAAAGAGAGACTTCGTCTGATGACCATGCGACGCTGGTTGCTCGTCCTGGCCGGGGTGGCGCTGGCGCTGGTCGTGGTGGCCGCCCGTCTGCTGGTCGACGCGCGCAGCGCTCTGCATGCCGGCCAGAATTCCGAAGGGCGCGGCGACCGGCTGGAGGCAATCCGGCACTATCAAGACGCGGCCCGCCTGTATCTTCCCGCCAGCCCGTATGTTCGCGACGCCCTGGATCGTCTGGAGGCTCTGGCCGCGGCAGCCGCACAGGCGGGCGACGGACCCAGCGTGCGCGCCGCGCTAGAGGCCGAACGCGCCGCCATCTTGGCCACGCGATCACTGTACATTCCGCATGGCTCCCGGCTGCCGGATATCGAACACCGTCTGGCCCGGCTGCTGGCGGCCGCCGAGGATCGCTCGGTTGCCCCAGGGATCAGCTTCGAAGCCAGGGCCGCATGGTACATGGAGCGACTGACGCGCAGGCCGGGTCCTGCCTTGGCCCACGTGCTGCTAGCCCTGGCTGGCCTCGTGCTGTGGGTCGGCAGCGCTATCGGATTCTGCACCAAGGGCCTGGACGTGAAGCTACGCCTACGTCGCCCCCACGCCATCATCGCCGGCGTCGCCTTCATCGTGGGGTTTGCCATGTTCCTAGCGGGCCTGCGGTTTGCATAGCTTTTGGGGTAACCTAGACCTCTTGCGGCGCTATTTGTGAGCCAGAACACCAACGTAACGACTTCAGTCCTGCTATGGTGTCGTTGAAAGAACACCGAAAGTAGCCTTGCCGACCATGCACATCCGATGCGAACGCTGCCAAGCCGAGTACGACCTGGACGATGGTCAGATACGCGGCGGCACCGATGTGCAGTGCAGCGTCTGCGGAAATGTCTTCGCAGTGGGCGCGCGGCGAACGCCGACCTCTCTGACCCGGAGCCGTTCATCGCCACAGGCCATGGCCGTCTCGGTCCCGAACGACGACTATCGGGGCAGCGACGTGCACTTCCCTTCAGTTGATGGGGAAGCCTCGGGAGCTGCTTCGCACGAGCACGGCGCGCTGAAGATCTTCGTCGGTCTGATTGTAGCTGCCGGGGTGGCCTTTGCTGGCATCCAGTGGCAGCGGGGCCGGATCCACAGCGCAACCATCGCCGCGAGAATTTCCGCTGGCAGATCGGCCTCGACCGACCGCCCCGCGGTCCGTCTGCCCGAGGCGCGACCGGACGTAGGTGCTGGAGCCACCGCCACTCAGGCACCTAGCGAAAAGACGACGCCTAGCCCGGCGAGCAAGGGGCCGGTCGTGGAAGCCCTGCCCTCGCCGCCGCAAGCGCAGACCGAGGACGCGGTGGCCACGACGCCTCCGCCAAGTCCTGGCCACCTCGAATCCTACGAGAAGCTGATCGCCAGCGGGGATCGCGCGCTCGAAAATGGATCGAACCGCAAGGCCAAGGAACTCTACCAGAAGGCCCTGCACATGCGGCCGGCTGGGGCTGACGCCCTGGCTGGCCTTGCCTTCGTCGCGCTGGACCGTGGCCAGATCCCAGCCGCCTACGAATTGTTCAAACGCGCGCTTACCGCCAAACCATCGTTTGGTCCGGCCTTGTTCGGGATGGCCGAAATCCATCGCGCCCGCGGTGAGAAGGCTCTCGCCCTGCAAAGCTACCAACGCTACTTGCAAATCTCGCCCAGCGGCAAAGAGGCCAGCGCGGCGCGACGGCAAATGAGCACCCTCCGGTCGGGCCAGTAGCGCGACTTCGGCGCCGTCAGCTAGTACACAGGTCCTTGTTTCTGGCGATCTTCTGGATGTCGCGCAGACGGTCCTTGACCTGGGCAGCGCGGGGGGATTTGGGATAGCGCTTGGACAAATCGAGGAAGATGGCCTTGGCGTCGGTGCAATACTTCATGGCCACGTAGGACTCGCCTAGCAGCCACATGGCCTCGGGCACCTCCGGGGACCGACCAAAGCGTGACATCACGGCCTGGTACTCCGCCACCGCGAGAGCGTGCTTGAACTCCTGAGCGAAGGACTGCCCCACCTGCAACTCCGCCTGAGGCGCACGCGGATCATTGGGGAAACGCTGGATGAAGGCTCGCAGAAAGCGCCGGGCGTCTTCGCGCATGCCGCCGGCCAGCCGGTTCTGCGATTCCTTCCAGAGAGCTTCTTTGTCCTCGGGCATGGACGGGGCCACCCGCTCGATGATCTTCTGCTGTTCCTGCGTTGTTTTCTGCTGGGTCTGTTCCAGCGCTGCCAGTCGCGTGGCAACCTGCTTTTGCAGCTCTTCGAGAAGGTACTTGGCCTCTTCGAGCTTGCCGGTCAGTGCCGCTATGTCGCTCTCATTGTGCGCGACCTTGGTCCCAAGGTCGGCCGAGTTTCGCTCGAGCAAGCCGGTGGCTTCGTCGAGCACCTTGCGCAAACGAGCCACCTGGTCGTTGATTCGCGTCTCGATGGCCTCCATGCGCTTGGAGAGCTGGGAGATGTCGTCACGCAGCTTGTCGCCCTGATCGGTGGTCATCAGGCAACCAGACATCAACACGACCGCGAGCGTGCAGCCCGCGGTCGCGTTCAGGACTTGCGTGGGCCTTATCGCCATTCGGAGTCGACGCGGCGGTCCTTGGCCCAGCCGGACTCGCTGGTGCCGGTGGCATCCAAAGCCCCGCGCGGCACGACGGACATCCGGCTCGCCGCGATTCCTGTGTGCTTGAGATAGTCCTTCGCGGACTGGGCGCGCCGGTCAGACAGCGCCATGTTGTACTCGGTGGTACCACGCGGATCGGCTCGTCCAGTCAGGCTGACGTTCATGTCTGTCTTCTTCAGGCAGCTCGCGTTCTTGGCCAACAGGCCGGTGGCCGTCGAATCCAGATTCGACTTGTCGAAGCCGAAGTAGACCGACTCTAGATCACAGGGTGGCTTCTTGACCACCGGCTGCTTCTGCGAGCCGACACACAAACCGTGTACGCACTCTTGATCCTGAGCGCAATTATCGTCCTTGGTGCACTGGGGGACGGAACAACGTCCGGTCATGCACAGCTTGCCCGTCGGGCATTGGGTATCGGAGGTGCAGGCCTGGCAACGGTTGGACTTGCAAATCTGACCTTCCGCGCACTGCGAGGCGTCCTTGCAGTAGCCGGGGATGGCGTCGCAGCGCCCGGCGTTGCACTGGCGACCCTCACCGCAGTCGCCAGCGTTGCGGCACTGCTGGCACTTGCGCGCCACACAGAATTCCTTGTCCTTGCAATCCTTGTCGGTGTCACAGGCGGGATATTCGGGTTTGCACCCAACCGTTGCCACCAGCAAAAGAGCCCCAAAAGATCCAAGCAGCAGTGTGGTTCTCATTTTTTCCATAGCCTTCCCTGGTCAGGTTTCTAGGGCGGCTTCTGCTCGCTGTCAACGGCCATCAATATTCGGAGTCACCTGGGTCGCAGCGAGACCAGCCTAGGACAAGAATTCGTGCTATGGGAGGAGCCGAAAGCCCCATGGCATGGATTGGCTGCTCGCGCATCTAACTTCACTCCCGCCGTCGGCCGTGTACGAGACCCTGGCGGGCGTTCTGCTGCTGTGCGGCCTTGGCCTGCCCATCCCGGAAGACGTCTCACTTATCTCGGCCGGCTACCTGGCCCACCTGGGTATCGTGAACCCGCACAAGGTCTTCGCGGTGTGCTTTCTGGCTGTGCTGGGCGGCGATGGCATTGCCTTCGCGCTGGGACGCCTGTTCGGCTCGCGCCTGCTCGACATCCGCCTGGTTCAACGCTTTTTCAGGCCGCGCAAGCAGATTCGCGTGCGCGCCTATTTCCGAAAGTTCGGCAGCAAGGTCATCTTCGTTGCGCGTTTTCTGCCCGGTCTGCGTTTTTCGATCTTCCTGTCGGCCGGGACGCTGCGCGTGCGGCCATCCGTGTTCGTCACCTATGATGCGATGGCGGCCTTGGTTTCGGTGCCTGCGTTGGTCTACCTGGCCTGGGGATTCGGCGAACACATTGACCATGTGGTGAGCTGGGTGCGGCGATCCGAGTACGGCATCCTGTTCGTCTTCCTGCTGGCTGTGGTCTGGATCGCGGTGAAGATGATGCGCAAGCGTCGACCCAAAAAGGCGTGAGGGAAAATGGGAACCCTGAAAGGGTTCCCACACCCTCCCGCGATGGTCCGCCGCCGGCAAAGCCGGCGGGCTCCCCACGCGACTACGGGAACCGGAGCTGCACGCCGAGCCCGGTGTCGAACTCCATGCGGAACCAGCGCGAGAACCCCATGGTCCACCCGACCTGGAAGAAGAAGCCCACGTTCTTGATGGCGTCGTACATAAGGCCGTCAGCATTGCGCAGCCCATAGTCGTTGTTCGACACTTCATGGCCATAGTCTGTGTAGTCGTAGACGAACTGGCCAGTGGCATAGAACTTCAACGCCACGCCCTGGTCCAGCCAGTAGCGTATCCCCGGCGCCAGCACAAACTGATGGCTGTGGAATGTGGCTGGATCCTGCTGCAAGGCAAAGCGCAGGTCGACAATCAGATCGAGACGCGGGTGGAGTCCATAGGAGAGCTGCAGGTCGAGGAAGAAAGGCAGGAGGTGAGTGCACACCCGCCTGTTGCGGTTGTCCGATAGGGAGCCGCAGGAAATGCCGTCTTTATAAGGAATTATCACGCGATATCCGGTGCCGGGCATGATCGAGATCCCGCCTTGGCCGAAGTGATTGACCTCGGCTGGCCCCCCGAACGCCCACGGTTGCGACGGCGATGGAGATTCCTTGGCAGCCTGGGCCTCGCGACGTTTTGCCGGCCGTCGCGGCGTTTCTCCGCTGGGCTCGGAGGTCGAGGCAGCCGTGCCGTCGTCTGCCCCTGCCGCATCTGTCTGAGGCGCTGCTTCCGCTGCCGGTTCCTCGGCAGCCCAGACGTTTTGGGCGACAGCTCCTGCCACAACGATCATACTTAGCAAAATGACGACGCGATACGGCGTTTGCATGGCAGGCAGTAGTATCGGATGAGCGCGAGCAGTTTGCTAGAGCCGCGAATGATCGGCCGCCGGACCGTGCTGGCCGCCCTGCTGGGCGCCGGGATTCTGGGTCGGTCCGGCTTGCTTCGCGCCATCGGTGATTCGTCGCGGATTCGTCTGGCGCGGCTCCACCTGCCGGACCTTCCTGATCCACGTCCCACGGCCTTGCGGCGCCTGGCCTGGGAACTAGAACGTCGCACCAGCCTGATCGCGGTGCCCGACCCAGTCGCGTTGGCGCTCGCCAGCCCGGAACTGTTTCACTATCCCCTGGTCTTACTCTCGGGCGATCGCGCGTTTTCCCTGCCTTCCGAGGCCGAGGTCGCGCGCTTGCGGCGCTTCCTGACTTTCGGCGGTTGCCTGCTGGTCGACTCGGCCGAGGGTCGTGCGGGCGGCGCTTTCGATGCGTCGGTGCGCCAGCTCTTGGCGCGTGTCCTGCCTGGCGACATGCCGGCCCGTGTGCCTGACGAGCATGTGCTGTGGAAGTCGTTCTACATTCTGCACGGGGTGGCCGGCCGCGTGCTGGCCGCGCCCTACCTCGAAGGCGTGGAACGCGATCGCCGTTTGGCGGTCATCTACACGCAAAACGATCTGTGCGGCGCCTTGGCGCGCGACGGGTACGGTCGCTGGGAGCACGACGTGGTCCCGGGCGGCGAGGAGCAGCGCGAGCAGGCCTTCCGTTTCGCAGTCAACGTGGTGATGTATGCCCTGTGTCTGGACTACAAGACGGAACAAGCGCATATCGATTTCATCATGCGCACCAGGCGAGCGCGGCCAGATGAAACTTTGCGACGGCAGCCACGGTGAGCGAGTACATCCCAGCAACCACGTGCCGCTGAGAACACAGAGGTGAGAGGGGAGGACACGGAGGAGGGGCGGCCGCGAGACGCCGCACCCAGTTCGATGCTACATTCTCGAAATTCAAAGAGGTGCGCATGAAGATGCTCAATTCGAAATGGCGTGAAGCGATGCTTGGCGCAACGGTCATCGTCGCGTTCGCCTGCAGCCCGGGCTGCGGGGGCAGCGGAAGCCAGGGCAGCGGAAGCCAAGGCAGCGGCGATCCAGCCCTGGTCGGAACCTGGGTTGGAACCGTGGCGGATGGAAGCGCGACGAGCCCCGACCCCACCCTCTGGACGTTTACGGTTACCTCGACCGGCGCCGACGTGAAGATGGGCACGTTCGCGGCGTACAACGGGACCTACGTGGCCGACCCTTCTAGCAATCCCAAGAGCATCACCATCACCATCACCGAATCCGCCATTCCCGCGTATGTCGGCCAGGCCTCGAACGGAATCTACAAAATCGAGGGCAACACCCTGACCTTCGCCGCCAACAAACCAGGCACCACGTCCAGGCCAACCGACTTCATTCCCACACCCGACGGCGTGACTCTGGTCTTCACGCTCACCAAGCAGTAGCCCGCGACCTCCTGCGGCTATCGTCGGTGGTTGAGAATGCTTGCATAGGCAAGCTTCGGGCGCTAGAGCTACCCGGCTATGCTGTTCGGCCGTCGCTCGGAGCCTCTTACCTTCGTTTCGCCGCTTGTTGCCACTCTCGCGGTAGCCCTGGCTGCGCTCGCCTGTTCCAAAGGCGAGGCCGGTCCCACCACCCGCGCCCGCCCGGCGCCCCAGGTCGTGGTGGCCAAGGTGGTGGCGCGCGATGTTCCGGTCGAGGTCCACGCCCCGGTCGACCTGCGCGCCCTGGAACAGGTCGACGTGGGCTCCAAGGTTCTCGGCTACATCGACGCTGTCCTGGTCGACCGCGGGGACCGGGTGCGCCGGGGTCAAGTCATCGCATTGGTGCGGCCCAGCGATCTGCCCGATCAGCTGGCGGCTGCCCGCAGCGTCTTTGGCCAGACCAAGGCGTCGGCGGTTCTGGCGCGCACCAACTACGACCGGGCCAACAAGTTGGCGCCCACCGGCGTGGTCAGCCAGCAGGAACTGCAATCCGCCACCGCGGCAATGGCCTCGGCCGAGTCGGCCCAGGCGGCATCCCAGGCCCAGATTTCCGGCCTGGCCATCCGCTTGGGTGAGACGCGCATCACCTCTCCGATAGAGGGATCCATCGCCGCCCGCCGGCTCGACCCGGGCGCTCTGGTCGGACCGCCCGGGGGCGGCGCCATCGTCACCGTAGTCCGCACCGATCGCCTGCGCGTCTTCATCAGCCTCAACGAGTACGATGCGTCCGGGGTGGGACTGGGCAAGGACGCGCATGTGGAGCTGGATGCCATGCCGGGCCGCACCTTCCCGGGCAAGGTGGTGCGTCTGGCGCCGTCTTTCGATCCGCTGACGCGCACCCTGGAGGCTGAGGTGCAGCTTCCCAATCCGTTGGGTGAACTACGACCGGGCATGTATGGCCGCGGCTCGATTGTTCTTGAAATACGTCCCAAGCGGCCCGTGGTGTCGGTCAACGCCGTTCAGATTTCTTCGGGCAAGAAGTATGTCTTTGTCTTGCACGACACCAAGGTCGAACGCCGGACCATCGAAACGGGCGCCGACGTGGACATGGGCGACGCGCTCGAGATCCGTTCTGGCCTGCAAGTGGGCGAGGAAGTCGTGACCGCGGGCGCCGACGGATTGTCAGACGGAACCACGGTGCGCGTGGTTCGCGACATCAATCCCTACACGGGACAGAAAGACGCAGTTGCCGCTTCGCCCACAGCGACGCAGACCACGACCGCGCGCCAACCCCGCAAGCCCAACTAGTTCGGATCGGGGCAGCACACCATGTGGCTTACACGTCTCGCTCTTCGCAATCCAGTTCTCATCCTGATGCTGTCGCTCATGCTCATCGTGCTGGGCGTGGTGTCGCTGAACCGGCTGTCAGTCGACCTGTTTCCTGACATCACCATCCCGGTCATCCGCATCGCCACCTTCTATACGGGTGCAGGACCGCAAGACATCGAGAAGTCGATCACCCAGCCCATCGAGCGCGCGGTCAGCGCCTCGCCCGGCGTGGACAAGGTGGAAAGCTCGTCCAAGCAAGGCGTGTCACTCATCAGTGTGTGGTTCGCCTACGGGACCAACCTCGACAACGCCCAGTTCGAGGTGTCTCAGCGCATCGCCCAAATCCTCAACACCCTGCCGCCCGGCATCCAACAGCCCTTTGTCATCAAGTTCGACATCACCAGCATCCCGGTCGTGTCGGTCACCGTCGCGAGCGACTTGCTCGACGAGAAACAGCTCTACGACCTGGCCTACAACACCATCGAGCCGCAGTTGGAACGGATTCCCGGCGTGGCCAGCGCGACGGTGGGAGGGGGCAAGATCCGCGAAATCGAAGTCATGGCCGACCGCGATGCCTTGCGGGCGCGCGGCCTAGATATCATGGCTCTGACCAATGCCGTGCGCGGATCGAATTTCCTCCTGCCGTCGGGCAGCCTGCGCGCTGGTGATCGCGACTACAACGTCTTCACCAACACTCAAGTCCCCGACGTGCGACCCTTGCGCGACGTGGTGGTGCGCGCTACTCCGTCGTCGGCGGGGCAAGGGGCGGGCGTGGTCAGGGTGTCGGACGTGGCCCAAGTGGAGGATCTGACCGCCGACCAGACCGAAATCGTGCGCGTGAATGGAAAGCGCGGCGTGTTTCTGCGCGTGCTCAAGCAGCCGGGGGCCAACACCATTGCCGTGGTGGACGCGGTCCGCGCGGCCATCACCAAGCTGCGCGGCGTGCCCGCCAACGTAAAAGTCGAGATCGGGTTCGACCAGTCTCTCTACATCCGGTCAGCCGTGGCGGCGCTGCAGCACGAGGCCGCACAGGGTGGCTTGCTGGCCATCCTGGTCATCCTGTTCTTCCTGGTGAATTTTCGCGCCACCGGGATCATCGGAGTGGCCATTCCACTCTCCATCATCTCGACCTTCGTCCTGCTCTACTTCACCAATCAGACACTCAACGTCTTCACCTTGGGCGGCCTGGCCCTGGGTGTGGGACGATTGGTGGATGATTCGATCGTGGAACTGGAGAACATCCACCGCCACCTGGCCATGGGCCAGAACCGGCGCAACGCCGTGCTCATGGCCGCGCAGGAAGTGGCCATGCCCATTTTGGTTTCGACCATCACCACCATCGTGGTGTTTTTCCCGGTGCTCTTCATGACTGGGATCGGGCGCTACCTGTTCATGCCGCTGGCCCTGACCATCGCATTCGCCCTGCTCATGAGTTTCTGGGTGTCGCGAACTGTGACGCCCCTGCTCTGCTTCTATTGGCTCAAGGAAGGCGGCCACGAGCAAAAGGGCTTTGCCGCCAGGATGACAGGCTGGTTCGACCGGGTCGACGCGGCCTACGGCCGCTCTCTGGAGTGGGTGTTGCGCCATCGCTTGCTGACCGTGGTGGGCATCCTGCTGTTCTTCATCGGCAGCATGTTCATCAAGCGCGGCATCGGCAGCGAGTTCTTCCCGGAGAGCGACGAGTCGCAATTCAGCATCACCTACAAGACCCCCATCGGAACCCGGGTGGAACGTACCGAACAGGCGACGGAACGGCTAGAGGATATCGTGAAGAAGGAGCTGGTCCCCATCGGCAGCGGTGACAAAGCCCAGCGCATCTACACCACGCTCCTATCGGATACCGGTCTGCCCCTGGGGCGCACTGCTATCTTCAGCCAGAACACCGGCACCCATTCGGGCAGTCTTTCGGTCAACCTGGTGACCAGAGCCAACCGTCCGGTTTCGGACGTGTGGGCGGCCGAAAAGGTGCGCGCGGCCTTGCGCGATTCAATGCCCGGAACGCAATTGTACTTCTTCATCGGCGGCATCGTGAAGCGCATCCAGAATTTCGGGGCCACCGCACCCATCGATGTCGAGGTCTTGGGCTACGACCTCGACGATGGGTCGCGATACGGAAGCAGCCTGTTGACCAAGATGCGCGGCCTGACAGACGCGCAGGGTCGGCCATTGCTGACGGATGTCCAGTCGTCGCGCGAAGAGAACAGCCCGGAGCTGGACGTGGTGGTGGACCGCCAGAAGGCAGGCATGCTGGGCGTTTCCGAGCAGGACGTAGCGCAGACCATCCTGATCAGCCTGCTGGGCAACACGCAAATCACGCCAGTGCCGTTTACCGATCCCAAGACCGGCAACGAGTACTATGTCAACGTACGCATGGCCGATGCCTACCGCGAGCACGTCGCGGACCTGGGCGACATGTTCATGCGCACGCCCGGCGGCGGAATTGTGACGGTGGACACCTTGGCGCGCATCGAGCGCAGCAGCGGTCCGGTCATGATCGACCGCAAGTATTTGCAGCGCATCGTACACGTCACGGCCAACGTCGCGCCCACGGCGGATTTGGGCGCGGCCAGCGAAGCGGTCCAGCGCGTGGTTGACAACACACCACCGCCCGAGGGCTTTACCGCCACCCTGGGCGGCCAGACTCTGGAACAGAAGAAGGCCTTCCGCGGCCTCATCTTCGCCGCTCTCATGGCGCTGGCCCTGGTGTACATGGTGCTGGCCAGCCAGTTCAAGTCGCTCATCGATCCGCTGGTCATCATGTTCAGCGTGCCCCTGGGGGTCTCAGGCGTGTTCATCATGCTCTACCTGACCGGCACCAAGCTGAGCGTGAACAGCTTCATGGGCATCATCATGATGGTGGGCATCGTGGTGTCGAACGGCGTGTTGCTGGTCGACTTCGCCAACGTGCTGCGCCGCCGGGGCAAGCCCTTGCATGAGGCCACCGT
>PMLB01000446.1 GCA_003158735.1 Myxococcales bacterium
TTCACGTCGAAGCCGGCCACGCGCGCTTGACCAGCCGTCGGGGCGAGCAGCCCGCACAACATGCGGATGGTGGTGGACTTGCCGGCTCCGTTGGCGCCCAGGTAGCCGAAGATCTCGCCGCGGGCCACTGAGAACGATACGTCGTCGACGGCCAGGAACGATCCGAATCGGCGCGAAAGATGGACCGCTTCGATAGACAGCTTGCTCATGCGGCCTCCTGGCGAACCCGCGCCAAGAAGAGATCCTCGAAATTGGGCACGACTGGACGAAGCGATGCCGCCAGCGGTTTGAGAGCAGCGCCTACGGTGCCGGCCGATCCGCGCGCCACGGCGATTCGCAGGGTGGAACCGGCGGGCGAGGCGGCGTGGACCTCGGCCAGGCTGGCCAGCCGCTCGTCGACTTGCTCACGCTCGCCGCCCTCGACTTCGTAGGTTTCGTCGTCGAGGTTGGCGAGCAGGGCGCGCGGCTCGCCGTCGAGCAAGAGCCGGCCGTGGTGGATGAGGCCCACGTGATCGCAGCGCTCGGCCTCGTCCATGTAGGGCGTGGACAAAAGAACGGTCATGCCGTCGTGGACGAACTCGTACAGCAGGGCCCACAGCTCGCGGCGACTGACCGGGTCCACGCCATTGGTGGGCTCGTCGAGCAGCAACACCTCGGGACGGTGGAGCAGGGCGCAGGCCAGGGCCAGCTTCTTGTACATCCCGCCCGACAGGGCATCGGCGCGGCGGTCGAGAAACGGCCCGAGCCGCGTGATCTCGAGCAGGCGCGCGGAACGCTCGCGAAAAAGTGCGCGCGGCAGACAGTAGAGGCGGGCAAAGAAGCGCAGGTTCTCGCCCACCGAAAGATCGGGATAGAGGCTAGCCTGCTGAGGCATGAGCCCGAGCGACTCGCGCACAGCGGCCCCGCCCTGGGCCGGGTCGCGGCCCAGAACCAGCGCGCGACCTGCGTCGAGTGTGATCAATCCGGCCAGCGCGCGAATGGCGGTGGTCTTGCCTGCGCCGTCCGCGCCCACCAGGCCAAAGAGTTGGCCGCGAGCGACGGTGAAGCTGAGACCGTCGAGGGCGCGGGTGGCGCCGAAGCGACGCACGAGCGCCTGCGCCTCCAAGCCGGCGCCGGGGTCGAACCCCAGCGTGGTCCCGCCTGGTGCGGCAGCGGGCGCCGCGCGCATCAGCGGCGCTCCGTTCCTGGCAGCGTGACCTGCACGGGCATGCCCGCGCGTAGCTTGCCCGCGGGATTGGCCAGCACGATCTCGACTGGATAGACCAAACGATCGCGATCGCTGCGCGTTTGGATGTTGCGTGGGGTGAACTCGGCCTTGAAAGCCACGGTCGAGACCTGGCCAGGGAACTCTTCCCCCGGATAGGCATCGGCGACCGCCAGCGCTGGCGCGCCCAGCTTGACCGCAGCCAGCTCGGCGTTGGGCAGATAGAATGTGGCGCGCACCTCGGAAAGGTCGAGCAGATGAACCAGCGTGGTGCCGGGCGCGACCAGCTCGCCTGCTTCATGGGGCAACTCGATGACCCAGGCGTCGCGGGGTGCCGCAATCTCGCACTCGTCCACCAGCAGGCGCACGCGGGCCGCACTGGCCGCGCTGGCTCGCGCGCTGGCGTGGGCGGCTTGCGCTTGTGCTGCGGACGCCTTCCACGTGGCGCCTGCGGCACCGACCTGAGCCTGGCTGGCGCGAGCCTGAGCTCGCAGGGCTTCCACCTGGTGGGAGAGGCCATCGGCGCTGGCACGGGTCTGGTCGCGGCTGGACAGCGCCACGTCGTCAGTCAACCTGTCGAGGCGGCTGGCTTGCCGAAGGGTGGCGTCGCGCTGGGCTGACAGCGACGCTGCCTGCGCCTCGGAGGCGACACGGGCGGCCCCGGCCACCTGTTGGGCAGCGCGGGCTGCGCCGATCGATGCCTCGGCCGCGCTGGCCTGGTCCTCGGCCGCTGTCTGGCGTTCCTGGGCCTCGGAAAGAGATGCGCGTGCATCTGCGCAGTCCAGGCTGACCAGGAGGTCGCCCTTCTTGACGGCCGAGCCTTTCTTCACGTGCAGTCGCACCACGCGCGCACTGATGCGCGATGAGAGGTCGACCTCGGTGCCATCGATTTCGCCTGAGCCGCCCGTGGGCCCGCGCAAAGCGCGCTCTTGCATCCGCAAGCGCGTAACCAGCAGGCCGCCGAGTGCGAGTACCAGCACGACGAGAACGATAGCAACCCTTCGCATGAAGACTCCTTGCTGGCTGGCAGGTCAGCAAGACTCATGCCCGATGGCTTTGCGCCTATCCGCGGCCGGCGCACGAAGAACTGTAAAGAATTCCGACACCACGTTCGGGTTTCCGATGGGAAGAAATGCTCTCTGTGTAGGGGCGACCTGCGGTCGTCCCCGAACGCCAGCGCCGGCTGGTCGCTTTGTCGCCAAGAGGACCAAGGGCGACCGCAGGTCGCCCCTACAGAGGTGGTGGCGACGCACTTTCCCTCGGGCATCGGTCTTGCTTTGTAAGGCGAGCGGACAACAACATGAAATCGCGCAGGCTTGTTGGCACGTTCTTGGCACTGGTCCTGTGCTTGACGCATGTCGCATGGGCTGAAGATGATCAGCCGCTCAGGGCCCTGACGCTGGACCAGGCGCTGGCCGAGTTGGATAGCCAGAGTCCCACCTTGGTTCAGGTGCGCAGCCGCGTGGCGGACGCGCGCGCGCTGGCCACGCAAGCCAGGGTGCCGCTGATTCCGACGGTGGTGGCAACGGGCGGGTACACGCGCAACAGCGCCGACGCAAGAGTCGACTTCGCCGGTACGCCCTTGGCCGCGCTTCACCCGGGGGCGCTGGTCATCCAGCCTCTGGGCGTGTGGACGGTGGCCGGCACGGTGCGCGTGCCCATCATCATCCCCAACGCATGGGCTGACTGGTCGGCGGCCGAGCGCGCGGCCGATGCGGTGGCGGCCAATGCTGAATCGGCCCGTCTGCAGTTGCGCGCCTCGCTGGCCGAGGCTGCCTGGGCAGCAGCCGCGGCTGAGGAGATCGTGGCCGTCTCTGAGCGTGCTGTCGCCGTTGCAGAAGAACACCAAAGAAGCGCCGCCCGCAGCGTGACCGCCGGCACCGAGGCGCCGCTCGCGGTGCTCAAGGCGGAGACCGAGGTGGTCAAGCGCCAGAGCGATCTGGCGCAGGCCCGCGCCAACCGCGAACGCAGCCACCTGGCTTTAGGCGTGCTTCTGGGCAAGACTGAGCCGACGCGAGTGCTGCTGCCAGCCGAGCCAGGCAGCGAGGCCGGCCGCGGCGTGGAGAGCTTGGTGGCCGAGGCGCTGCAGAGTCGGCCCGAAGTCGCGGCACAATCGGCGCAAATTCGCGCTGCCCGGGCGCAGGCAACCTCGGCGCGCTTACGCTGGCTGCCGCAGATCTCTAGCAGCGGCGCGGTCTTCGCTGCGGACGTGCCGTATCCCACGGGAAAGAAAGAAGGCTGGCGCCTGACCCTGGACGCTCTGTGGCCGCTCTACGACGGCGGGCTGGCCTTCGGCAAGCGCGATCAGGCGGAAGCGGCCCTGGTTACCGCGCGGGCTGCTGCCGAAGCGCAACGCCTCAGTATTGTCCAGGAGGTGCAGGACACGCGCCGCGATGTCTCGGTGGCCAAAGAGCGACTGCGACTGGCTGAGCAGCAGCGGGAGCTGGCCACGGCTGCGGCAGCCTCGGCCAAGCGCATATTCGAGGCAGGCGTGGCCAGCTCGCTCGAGGTGCTGGATGCGAACGACAAACTGTACCAGGCCGACGTGGCCATGGCCGACGCGCGCGGCAGGCTGGGCATCGCGCGCGTGGCGCTGGACCGGGCCTTGGGGCGGATGCGCTGATGGCCGAATCATCTTCCGCTGAAGTCGCCGAGAGCGCTCGCGCCGATACGGGCAGTCCCGGCTTCGAGGAGATCGAGCGCGAGGAACAGTCGCGACTCTTCGGCCGCATCGCATGGGCCCGCGTGGCCGTGCTGCCGGTTCTGGTGGGGTTGGTCATGTGGCTGCTGGCCACCGACGAGACGCCCTGGCGCCGCTGGGTGCTGGGCACGCTCATCGTGTTGGCGTCGTGGTTCTTCTTGGTGGAAGCCGGGCGCCACCGGGGATCGAGTTTCCGTCGCGGCACGATTCGCCTCAACCTGACCTTCGCCGTGCTCGCGCAGGCTGCCGCCACCTTTGCCACCGGCGGTCTGGGCAGCCCGATTCTGCCCATCATGTTCCCCATCGCCATGGTGGTGGCCATCACCATGCGGCCGCCGGTGGCCTACCTTCTCGTCGTCTGCCAGATTGCCGCCCTGTGGGCCATGGTCCTGGCCGAGGCCATGGGGCTGGTGCCCAACCTAAATCTCGTCGTCTTCGGGGGCGGTTCGCGTGCCGGCTGGAGTGACACGCACCTCCTCGTCAACGCGGCCTTTGCCAGCGCCGGCTTGCTGCTGGTCGTGGGCCTCGGGCGCACTATTCGCAGTGCCTTCGACGCCATGATCCGGCGTGCGCTGCGCGCGCGACAGGACTCAGCGCGGGCCCATGCCGAGCTGTCGGCGTTGTCCGGCGAGATTGCGCATGAGCTGAAGAATCCCTTGGCCAGCGTCAAAGGATTGGCCGGTCTGCTGGCTCAGGATGTGGCCGCCGGCAAACCAGGCGAGCGGCTCGCTGTGCTCCGGCGCGAAGTGGACCGCATGCAGGGGATCCTGGAGGAGTTTCTCAATTTCTCGCGCCCNNGACACGACCGCGCTGTGCGATCCACGCAAGATCGAGCAGGTCCTGCTCAACCTGGTGCAGAACGCGCTTGAGGCGAGTCCCAAGGACGCGACTGTGGAGATCGAAGCCAGCCACGACAGCGAGGGCGTGCAGATTCGCGTGCTGGATCGAGGTCCGGGCGTGGCGGCGGAACTTGTGGCCAGGGTCTTCAAGCTGGGCGTGACCAGCAAGGCACAGGGCTCGGGCCTGGGCCTGACTATTGCGCGTGCCCTGGCCCGCCAGCATGGCGGCGATCTCGAACTTGCGGGCCGCGAAGGCGGCGGCTGCCAGGCGGTGCTGCGCTTGCCGGCTGCTCAATAGCGGCTGAGTCTCGCTGGAAATGAAGTGGCGATCATGCGTACCATGGCCGCCATGAGGAAGGTCTGCGCCTGGCAAGGCAGCCAGCCCATCGGCGATTCATGTTGAAACCGCGCGTGCTGGTGGTCGACGACGACGAGGGCGTTCGCTACACCTTGCGCGAGATTCTGGAGTCGTCTGGCCTGGAGGTGGACGTTGCGTGTGACGGAGTCGAAGCCCTGGAACATCTGCGGCTTCAGCCGGCGCAGTTGGTGGTCACCGATCTGCGCATGCCGCGCATGGATGGCATGGAGCTGCTGCGCAGGTTGGTCGCGCAGAATCCGGCGCCGCGCGTGGTGGTGATCACGGCCCATGGTTCGGAACGTCAGGCAGTCGATGCCATCAAGGCCGGCGCGCTCGACTACTTTCGCAAGCCCTTCGAGGCCGACGAGCTGGTCGCGGTCATCAGGCGGGCCACCGAGACGGCGCGCCTGGCACTGGAAAACGAGCGGCTGCGCGGCGAGCTGGCGCTTTCGCGCACTTTGGTTTTCGCATCTGAGGCCATGAGCGCGCTGGCCGTGTTGGTGGGCCGCGTGGCTCCGCGCGACAGCACCGTGTTGATCACCGGCGAGAGTGGAACCGGCAAGGAGCGCCTGGCCGAAGCCATCGTGCGGGCTTCGCGACGTGCGGCCAAGTCTTTTGTGCGCTTCAATTGTGCTTCGCTGACCGCGGAGCTGGCCGAGGCCGAGCTGTTCGGTCACGTGCGCGGCGCCTTCACGGGCGCGGTACGATCGCGTGCCGGCCTGTTCGGCGAGGCCGACGGCGGCACTGTGCTACTCGACGAAGTGAGCGAGCTGGCGCTGCCTCTGCAAGGGATGCTGTTGCGCGCGCTGCAAGAGGGCGAAATTCGAGCCGTGGGCGAGGATCGGCCACGGCATGTCGACGTGCGTGTGCTGGCAGCGAGCAACCGCGATCTGAAAGCCGAGGTGGCGCGCGGCGCGTTCCGCGCGGATCTGTACTGGCGACTGGCCGTGGTGGAATTGCACATTCCGCCGTTGCGCGAGCGACCCGACGACATTCCCGTGCTGGCGCGACACTTTCTCGACCGAGCCGCGGAACGCATCGGGGCCGCACCGTTCGACCTGTCGGACGCGCTCTTGGCGCGACTGACGGCACACAACTGGCCCGGCAACGTGCGCGAATTGCAAAATGCCATCGAGCGCCTGGTGGCGCTGTCGCCTGAGGGTGAACTGGATCTCGCACTGCTCTCGCCGGGCCGAGCGTCGTCTTCATCGGCGGAGGACCCGTCGCGCCTGCGCGAGAAGATGGACGCCTACGAGCGTGGCCTGATCGTCGATGCCTTGCGCGCGTGCGCGAACAATCGCAGCGAGGCCGCGCGCCAGCTCGGCGTCTCGCGCGTGACCTTGCACGACAAACTGAAGAAGCACGGAATCGGCAGCAGCGACGACGCGGGGTAGGGCGACGGCGGGGCGACCGCAGGTCGCCCCTACGGAATGCCGCGTTCCTGATAGAATCTGCAATCCAATTGCAAATCCATGAAGGAAAGCCAGAAGTGCCAAGGGGTGGCCGTCATACCCTGGGCGAAGATCCAGGATGAACGCTGGTAGGCCCTATTTCTTCGCAGGCGCGCCGCCGCCTTTGCGGAAACGTTTCCACACCACAGCGTCGAGCGCCCAGCGGCCGCAGCCTAGCATCAGGATGGCCAGGCTCGCAGTCAGGTAGAGAATCGTGGCTTCGCGCTGACGCCAGGGCAGGCCGGCCTCGCCCGAGAACAGCGTCACTCCCAAGCTGAAGGCGAGCAGCAGGGCCGCCAGCCGACCAGCCAGGCCGAGCGCGACCAGGATGCCACCGACGAATTCCGCTGCCACGGCCAGCATCAGGCTGTGGCGATGGCCCATGCCCAGCGGGTCAGGGATGCTGGTCGCAAGCTGACTGTAGTGGCGCACTCTATCCAGGCCGTGCAGGAGAGCCATGTTGACGCCCACGCCGAGGCGCAGGAGCAAGAGCCCCAGGTTGACAGAATTCTCTCTGCTGAAGATTGCCACGGCTCTAGCGTGGCACATCTGCACGAAAGGCCCAAAATTTCGGGCTATTCGTGACTACCCGCGCTTCACTGCATCCGTGACCTCGTCGACCGTGGGCAGGCCGGAACGCGAGCCCAGGCTGCGGCACGCCAGTCCGGCGGCGGCGTTGGCAAAGGGCAGGGCGCGCTCCAGCGGCCAGTCCTTGAGCTGAGCGTAGGCAAAGGCTCCGCAGAAGGCGTCGCCCGCGCCTGTTGTGTCCTCCACGAATACGTCGATGGCATCTTGCTGGACCAGTTTGGTGCCCTCCAGGGCAACCGCGCCGGCCTCGCCCATGGTGATGACCGCGATGCGCGGACCCAGCCGCGTGATCTCGCGCAGGCTGTCGGCCAGCTCTTCAGAAGGCGCGATCTCGTTGGCGAAGCGTTCGGAGCCCACCACGATGTCCGAAAGGGTGAGCAGCTCGCCCATGCCGCCGGAGAGTTGGCTGGCGTTGAGCAGCACGGCGACGCCCTTGGCGCGGGCCTTTTCCGCGACAGCGGCTTGCAGGGCTGGCTGCGATCCGTCGATGCACAGCAGCCGCGCACCGTCGAGCAGACGGTCCGGCAGATCGCGCGTGGACAGCGGCGTGACGTTGCCCCGCGAAAGCAGGATCTTGCGCTTGTGGCTGAGCTCGTCGATCTCGATGACCGAGACCGGCGACACCTTGCCCTTTTCGATCGAGAGCACGGACGTGTCGATGCTCAGTCCTTGCAGAGAGCGTAGAATGAAACGGCCGAACTCATCGTCGCCCACACGCCCAAAATAGCGACCGCTTACGCCGAGCGTGGACAGCACGGCCAGGATGTTGGTGGCCGACCCGCCACCCTGCATGCTGAAAACCGACACTTCCACCAAGCGGCGTTCAACGCGCGGAACGACGCACAGGAGGTCCACTGTGGCCAGGCCCACGCCCACAACAAGATCCCCGCGTGCAGCGGCCGTGCCTCGATCAGAACCCTTGCGAGTCACTGCTGGGCGGGTTTTCTTGCGGCTGCGGGCCGGGCGCGCTTTCAGCACAGGCCTATGCTACCACCGCGACCAAATTTTTTGCTTGCTGGTGTTTCACCACAGAGAGCACAGAGGCCACAGAGCCGGACCGGAAAGGGAAGGGTTGGGTTCTGTCCGGTCCGAGCCCTTTCTTCCTTTCCGACCTCTGTGTCCTCTGTGCTCTCTGTGGTGAAACAGCTAGTTCGCTTCCGTCCGCGCTGAACCCGCCGACGCTGGCAGCAGCGGCCGATTCAGCGCACCCTGTCCATCGATGAAACGTTCCAGCGCGGCTACGGCTTTGGCGCAGGTCGCGTTGGCGTAGTAGGCGCGGCCCAGATAGTAGAGCAGCTCGGGCCGTCGCTTCACGTATTCGGCGTCGTCAGCCAGGGGCTTCAGCTCGTCGATGGCGTCGCCGTAGAACTCGGCCTTGTATTCCAGCACACCCGTGAGGAGCGCGACGTCCTTGCCTAGCTTGGTACCCCAGGTCTCCTCGGGCCAATCGTCGACGACTTTGAAGGCGCTGGCGAACTTGTTCTTGTCCACCAGCGCCACGATCTGCTGGTAGTCCCCGCGCACCCGCTCGGCCACGGCAGGGGCCAATCCCGGCGGCGGTACCGGCGGTTGCAGACCGTCGTCCGGGGCCAGCGCGATCTCGGGATCGCGGTCCTCGCGCGTGGCCACCAGATCAAGTAGCAAGTGTGAGTGCGCCACCTCGGGGGCGCTGCCCGCGGCCTCGGCTCGCCGCTGCCACAGGTGGGCCTCGCGCGACTTGCCATGAGCTAGCAGACTGCGCGCCAACCGCGCCATGGACACGGCGCGGTCGGGTCCGTCGTAGCCGGCGACCAATTCGCTCAGACGACCGTAGGGCCACATGGGGCCGTAGATTTTGGCCAGGTAGGGATCGAACTTGGCGTAGCCCAAGAGATCGCGCGGGGCCGCAAACTCGATGAGCGCATTGTCGTCGGTGTTGATGCGCGCGCCCGCGGTGAACGAGCGCAGTTCCTCAGGCCCGAGCAGCAAGAACGCCGGTACGTCGTGGGGCGAAGCGAACCCAGCCCGCTTGGCCTCGGCGGCAACGATGGGATCTTGGAAGGCGCGCGCAATCTGGCGCACGTCCAGATTGATGGGGTGGCGGCTGGCAATCAGGATGGTGTCTGATGACAGGTCCTCGGCGGCGAACACCATCACGTAGGGAAATTCCTGGGCCAGCGTGCGGTAGATGGCCTTGATGTTCCAGGGGGCCATTTCGTAAAGCTGCGCCCACTGGCAGAAGATGCCGTCGTCGCGCAGGCGCGCCTTGATGTCCTGAAAATACTCGCGCGTGAACAGGTTGGAGACCCCGGTGATCCAGGGATTGGACGGCTGGCTGATGATGACGTCGAACAGATCGCTGCGCTGGCTGAGGAAGTTGCGGCCGTCGCCTGCCAGGGCGCGCACCTTGGGGTTCTCCAGGGGGCGCTGATTGACACTGTCGAAAAAGTGCGACGCTTCGTAGATGGCCGGCTCCAGCTCCACCACTTCCAGCGAGGCGATGGGGTACTGGGTGACGGCACCCGCGGTCACGCCCGAGCCGAATCCGACCAGAGCGACCTTGGGCGCATGATCGTTGTGGTAGAGCAGGAGTGGCAGCAGGCCGACGCTGATCTGGGTCGGCATGTCGGCATCGTTGGAGGCGTCGACCTTGCCGTTGTTCTTCAGGGAGAACACCTTGCCCCACTGATCGACCGACACGGTCGTGGCGATGCCGTCCTTGTAGTAGACCAGTTTAGGTATCTGCCATTTCTTCTTCTGGTGGCGGTGCTCGACGATTTCGATGTAGTCGCGTGCCATGGACACGCGAAAGAAGCCGATGGAGAAATCACTGAGATTCCAGCGCGGCAGGGCCAGGGCTAGCAGGGCCATGCCGGCCGCGGCGGCCATGCCGAGGAGCCGGCGCGAACGCGGCAGGCTGGTGGACACCGCGAAGAGCAGCGCGGCCAGTCCCAGATCGAGCACCGCTGAAACGTAGATGCCCTTTTGCAGTCCCAGCTGCGGTAGGACCACGAACCCCGACAGAAACGATCCCACGATGGCGCCCACGGTGTTGAGCGCGTAGGCCGAGCCCACGTCGCGGCCCACTCGACCCAGATTCGCGGTCACCACCCGCACGGTCAGCGGGAAGATGGCGCCCATGAGAAAGGTCGAGGGCAAGACCGCGATGCAGGCCAGGGTGAACTGACACACCAGCACCGCGTCGGCCGTGATGGAGGTGGACGACAACAGATAGGTGAAGACATAGGGCAGCCGGTCGGTGACTAGATAGGAGAGTCCGATGGCGGCCACGATGCCCAGGTGGACCATGGCCAGGCTGCGCACCGGATCGCGAAACCGCTGCGCCAGCCGACCGAAGGCCGCCGAGCCAGTCCCCAGGCCGATGAGGAAGGCCAGCAGGATGATGGTGAACGAGAAGATCGACGAGCCGATGATGACCGCCAGGGCGCGCGTCCAGAGAACCTGCAAGGTCATGGCCGTGGCGCCCGACACGGCGAAGGCGAAAAGGACCGCGCGTCGAGCCGCCGGCGTAATCACGACCAGGTTGGCCTCGGCCGGGTTGGCTTGGGCGGCCAATTCGTCGAGGCTGGGACCCTTGGGAGCCACCGGCCAGCGGCGGCGGACATGCTGGGCGATCACGATGGCCGCGGCCAGCGACATGTCGAAGCTGGCGGCCAGGAAATTGGTGCTGCGCACGCCGATGAGCGGCAGCGCGATGAACCCGGCGAGGAAGCAACCACTCACGCCGCCGAAGATGTTCACTGCGTACAGCGTACCCAGACGCAGGCTCACGCGGCCGAATTCAAAGGGGCGCGACACGAAGTAGCGAGCCAGCAAGGGCAGGGTGGCGCCCATCAGAGTGGTCGGCACGATGAGCAGCGCGGCCGAGGCCACAAAGCGCAGCAGCGAAAGCAGGGTGTAGTGATCGCCGAAGGTGGCCCAAAGCCAGTGGTTGAGCCCCGGGTAGAAGTGGATGAGCCAGGGCACGGCCAGGGCGTACAGCCCGATGGCAGCTTCGGCCAGGGCATAGGCGCGCACGGAATTCTTGATTCGGTCTGCGACCTTGCCGGCCAGGTACGAGCCCAAGCCCAGCCCGCCCATGTAGGTAGCCAGGACGGTGGACACGGCCAGCGCAGTAGACCCGAACACCAGGGTCAACATGCGCGTCCACAGCAGCTCAAGGATGAGCCCCGACGCTCCCGACAGGAAGAAGCAGCAAAGAACGACGGTTGGCATCGAGACCGCCCTTCTAGCCTGGCCAATCGGGGATGCCAACGGCTGCAGATGACGGGGTCGTATTTTCTGAAGTTCCGTACGCGGCTTTTTTCAATTTCGCGGCCCGCGATGCTATCGTAGTCATCCAATGCGTTACGGTATCCTCTCGGACATCCACGCCAACATCGAGGCGCTGGAAACCGTCCTGAAGGCGTACGAGTCGGAGCAAATCGACAAGTACATGTGCCTGGGCGATACCGTGGGCTACGGTGCCAGCCCCAACGAAGCCTGCAACTTGATCCGTCCCCGGGTCGCGCAAGCGGTGTTGGGCAACCACGATGCCGCGGTGGCGGGACGCATGGACTACTCCTACTACTACTACGCCGCACGCCAGGCTCTCGACAAGCACGCCCAGATTCTCGAGCCGCAGAACATGGAGTGGCTGAAGAGCCTGCCCTACGACTATCGCGAGGGGGACATCCTCTTCTGCCACGGGTCGCCCATCAACCTGCGCGAATTCGACTACATCTTTGCGCGCGACCAGGCCGCGCAGTGCTTGGCCATCTGGGACCAGCTTCCTTGGCTCACCGTGCTCGGCCATTCCCATCTGTGCAAGGCGTTCGCCATCAACCCCGAGCACCCTGGCGCGCAGGAGGTGGTGACGCTCAAGTTCGAGCTGCGAGCGGGGTGGAAGTACATCGTGAGCGTGGGCTCGGTGGGCCAGCCGCGGGATTTCGATCCGCGCGCCAGCTACACCATCTTCGACACGGCCACGCGGACTTTCGAGTTCAAGCGCGTGGAATACGACACCAAGGCCGCCGCCGCGAAGATCCTGGCCTCGGACCTGGAACCCAACTTCGGCACCCGCCTGTTCCTGGGAATCTAAGGGTTGGGTTCTGTCCGGTCCGAACCCCTTCTTCCCCTCCGACCTCTGTGTTCTCTGTGCTCTCTGTGGTGAAAAGAACTATCTCATCCGCGCTAGCGTGAGTTTACCGGAAGA
>PMLB01000194.1 GCA_003158735.1 Myxococcales bacterium
CGCCAACGAAGGCACTGCGACTTGCACCATAGGGTACCCCAGGGGTCTTCCCGTTCCCCTTCCAGAGGCTGGAGATGCAAGCGTCGACTTGCTCATTCACACTTAACTTCTGCTCCAAGTTGCTGTTTGAATCACCATCAGTGAATGGATGATCCCAAAAGCGGTGTGCGATCTCGTGACCCAGCCAGCCCGGGAGGAGTGAAACGTCGGCATTCGCGGTTCCGAAGTATGGAGTGCAAACAAGATCCTCGTCACCCTTTACAAACCCTCCCGAATTGCAGCCCACAGCGTTTGGGTTATTCGGATCATACTCGCAGCCAATCCTGGTGCGATTCTTCAATGCCATCCGAGCCATAATCGTCTCAGGATTAGTCACGTCCTCATGGCCTTTTGAGTTTGGATCGGGATTGTAATTCTCCCCCGACAGAATTCCGTCTATGAGACAGTTGAGCATCTTGTCCCGGTGGCCACTGTCGCTAGGAAGAACCCACGGCACAACGTCGTTGGTCATGGCTGAGGTCATGTTGTTCTTATAGCGGGTCTCCGTGCTAGGATCCGAGCACGGTGTATTCTGAGGGAATGTTCCCCAGTCAATGCCGCCATTGAGTTCGCTCGCAGTCACCTCAATTGGCTCGGGATCGCTTGCCGCGCAAGCTGCCAACCCGAATGCTAGGATGACTGCCCCGAGTGTCCTGTGCTGCCTTGCTCTGGTCATACGCTGCCTCCTTCTTGTAGGCGGTGGGAAGAACAGGCCCCGAGATCCTCTTTTGTGACGTTCATGTCGGCGAGACTGGCCATGGTCCCCGCCTCATGCATCGAGTTGACCTTGCTGCTTAGGTTGCGGCTACGCCCGGCTCGCGTGTTCGTGAACCCGGGTTCTTGCGACCCAGTTTCCATTACGGGACCGGGCGAATCTTGGTTGGCAGTTTCTTGGGAAATCTTGGGCGCGAGCCCCAAGGCTTGGAACGGGCCAAGAATGGCTTTCGACCGCCGCTCCTATTCAGGTCTCGGGCACGATTTCGCGGACCCGCTGGCCGTGCGAGCGGATGGTTGGCGCTTGGCTGGCGGCGCCAAGGGGCCAAGGGGCCGCGCCACCCCGGATGGATCAGACTCACCAAGGTTGGCCCTTGGTGGCGGTCAGCGGCACGTCGTTGCAGATGGCAGTGAGCGATTCTTGCGGGCCTAGGCGTCTCTCAATACCTAACGAAATTCCACGTGACGGTCAGGCCAAGGCGCTGTTCGTAGACGCCCGAGTCTGTCCCGAGATACACTACTGAATCCATGTTGTTTGTGGCGCGGCGTCCAAACGGATTTCCACTCGGACCAGCAGACGGGTGATCGACTGCATCGAGGGATCCGTCGGACCATGTTCCGTCTAGGAGGATTTCTCGAATCGTGGGTGGGGTAGTGGCGCTGCGATAGACCACGGCGGCCTTTCCATCCCAACGCACATATCCGGACGGAGTTCCAGTGGGCTGCGCTGCGGGAAGCGTCGCGTGCACCCATGTCGGCTCGCTTCCAAGGGTGAGGAGAAGTTCGTGAAGGTTTCCGTCAGCTCCCAGGTAAACCACTGCATCTTCATTATAGGCATCGCCACGTTGGTATCCCCAGGGATCTCCGGCGGCGCTCACTGTCTCACCGCTCGCGGCAAACAGGTCAGTGTCGACCCAAGGTGGTGCTCCGCCAGCCGTCAGAGCCAATTCGTGGATGTGGTTGTCCGTGGCACGATAGACCACGGTGTTGACGTCATCGGTTCGCACATAGCCAATCGGATCTCCAGCAAGACTGGAATGAAGGCCAGACACAGAGGTGAGGTCGCTATATTCCCACACACTGCCACGCAACCCATTCTCATGAAGGTGATTATCAGTTCCGCGATAGATGACCGCGTCTACGTTGTCCGAGCGCGCGTAGCCCATGGGGTTCCCTTGCGCAGGACTCCCGCCGGACATGGTAGTCAGGTCTCCATCTTTCCACGACGATTCCTTGCTCAACTCATGGATGTGATTGTCGCCACCGCGATAGACGACCGTGTTCTTACTGTCCGATCGTTTGTATCCCCAGGGGTCGCCGAGCACGATGACTGACGCATTGGCCTCGTTAGTGAGATCGGTCGCAGCGGACGCAACGATCTCGATGACATGAGAGTCTGGCGATCGGAAGACAATCGCATCAAGGTTGTCGGATCGAGTGTATTCGCGTGGATTCCCCGAAGCAGTTGGCTCCTCGCCCCTATCCGGTTGCGCATCGCCGGCATCGATACCGTCCTGTGGCACATCCCAAGCTGGCGCATCGATCATGAGAGCAGAAGGGGCATCCGGGGCTGGGTCGGCCGGCGGCAAAGCCCGATCAGACGCAACGCCATGGTCACCCGCGAGGTCGGGGCTCAGCCATTCCGGAAGATCGATCGCCACATCCTCCGAGGGTTGTCCGTCTGAGCCTGCGTCCGAGCTGGCCAAGCCGGCCGGCGCATCGACCATAGGAGCAAGAAAGCTCTCCGGCGCCCCGTCGACCACAAGGAGGACCAAGTTAGGCACACCGTCGGGACCACCCGCGAAGTCGAGGCTCTGCGTTCCCCAAAAGCCGATCGCCACATCTTCAAATGACAGTCTGTCGGACCTGGTGTCCAGCCCGGACAGGTTGTCGGGCGCACCGATTCCGGCAGGTGCATCAGGCGCCACGTCCGCGGCCTTTAGAGCCAAATCAGGTGCGCCGTCGGCCGTCAGGTCGGGGTTCAATGTCCCCAGAAGATCGATCGCCACATCAACCGAGGACTGTTTGTCGGCGCCTGCATCCCGGCCGGCGTCACGTCGCTCGGGCTGGCAGGTCCCGACCACGCACACGCGGCCCGAGGCGCAATCATCTGTCGTGCGGCAGCCGTGCTTGGGCTCGGACAAGCACGCCACAAGAAACAGTGCTGGCAACACGACCGCGAGAATGGTGCGCATCATGAAGAGTCTCCTTCAGGGCCGCTTGTCACTGCCGGCGCTGTCGCGAGTCCACAGCCAGTAGCCCAAGGCTCCGGACAAAACCCCGACCGCAGCCGCGCTTATCGCTGCCACGCCCCAGCGTTCGTAGCGCTCGCGGGCAGCGATCGACGGTCGCTCTAGCTCGGTGTTGTCAAAATCACTGTGGGCACGGGCTGCCAGGACCGCAAAGATGCCTGCCGCCACCGTCGAAGCGCCCGCCACGGCGAAGGCCGACCAGGCGGCGGTGCGACGTCCGGTCAGCGACGGGTGCTTGGCCTCGACCCGCACCTCGGCCGGAGAAAGATCCACCGGGACCATCTGCTTGTCGGCGCTGTCAACGAAGCCTCCGTAGTACGAAGGCCCGAACTCCGCCGCAAACAAACCACGGCGCATGGATTCGGCCACGGCGTTGCGTGGCCGCACCTGCCCTTTCTCCAGCGTCACCTCCTCAAGATTGGTCGGGCTGTCGGCGCTGGTGAGAATCCTGGCTTCGCCGCTTTCGTTGCTAAGCAGAATGGGCTCGGCAGCGGGCACAACAATGTCGACAGCGAAGCCGGATTCGACCCTCAAATCGAGCAGCCGATTGCCACGTTGGTCGTCGATCTGGAAGTGACCCAGGTCATGGGCCCGCCCTTGCAGGCGGGCGATATTGCGGGCAGCCCGCGTGTCCACAATGGCAACCCGCGGGTAGAGCTTGGGCGCCACCACCAAGGTGGTCAGGCGCGCGCGCGGGTCGGTGACTTCGCGGTTGGCGGCCGCCAAGAAGGCGGCCATCTCGCTGTACTCCACCCGGCCGTCACCGTTGACATCTGCCCCGCCTCGCAAACCGGACAACAGTTCATGCGTGAACACGCCAGTTTGGTAATCGTCCCATTCATGGGCCTGGGTATTGCTGGCGCTGGCCATGATGGCGCCGACGTTGGGAAGCTGGGCCAGCCGGCTGCGCAGCGAGGCGGAAGCGACTTCCGCCGCGGACACCTCCACTGTCTCGGCGGTGACATCGCGCGGACGGATCAGGGCTTCGGCATGGCAGGCGTCGATCATCAGGTGCACGGTGCGGCCAGGCAGCGCCGGAAGCACCTCGTTGTAGAGCATGTCCTGCGACAGCGCCCCGTCGGCAAGGGTCAGATTGGCCCGGCCGTCATCGTCTAGCCAGCCGTGGCCGCTGTAGAAGAACCAAACCGCCACCTCGTCACCGGCGCGCGTGGCGCGTTCGATGTCAGCGCCCAATTCGGCTAGGGCTCGGCGGAGTTCGGCCAGGGATGGCGGTCGGGCTTCGGCGCTTGTCGGATAGCGGGCTTGGGTTGCGCGATCCGGAAGGGCCAAGACCACCGACCGGCGCGCCACCGTGCGGGCCAGCTCGTGCACGGCCAGGGCGTCGTCGTCGGCGAAGCTCAGCACGCCGACGCCCGAGCCGCGTGGCCCGGGGGGAAGCCCGTTGTGGCCGATGGCCAGGGAGAACAGCGCCGTGGCAGCGTAGGCCCTGGGCGCGGTCAGCCCGAGTGTCAGAACCAGCAAGGCTGCGCGTCTCATGGCGAGGTGACAGTGAGAAGAGCCTGTCCCTTAGCCAGCGCCGCGCTTTCGGGCAGGCGTAGAAGATCGTCGCGCCCCATCGCTCGCTCGGTCACGCGGACCTTTACGACATAGGCTCCGGCGGCGTGCTCGGGGCCAATCTTGATGGCGCGAGTGGTAGCGGCCGGAGTGGTTGTGACGGCGTCAACCAGCGGAGAGAAAGTCTCGGCCGAAAAGTACCAGATTCTTTCGCCCCCTTGGGCCGGCTCGGCCCATGCAGACACGAAGCCGTGCACACCGGCCACGCGCACGACCAGGAGCGATCCGGTCGGACATGCGTCCAGCGCCGCGCCCAAACACTCGATCTCTGCAGACGGCGTCGCCGACGCCTTCGCCGCGGTTCCTTTCGCGCGAAACGGCGACGAGGCGGGCGGTGAAAACCAGGGCACGAGGAGAAACAACGCCGTGGCAGCGACCGCCGCAGTGCCGAATCCCGCGAGAGACCACCGCCAGCGCGTCCGCGCGGGGGACTCGGCCTTCACGCGTGCCAGAACCGTCTGCAGGATGGCATCGCGTCGAGCGGCGCCTATGCCTCCGCGTCCGAGCAGAGAATCGAGTTCCTCATTGGTCCGTGGCGGGTTCATGCGGGCACACTCACCCCTTTTCACTTCGGACTGGGGTGAATTCTGGTTGGCGGCACGTGCTGATTCCCGCGGCGTCAAGGGCGGCTGCCAGCCCGTCCCGCAAGTGCCGATCGAGCCTGCGCAGCGTCTGGCGGCCCACGCCCAGCTTCTCGGCTGCCTGTTCCTGTGAAAGGCCCTCCTCGTGGCGCAGTCTGTGCACTTCGCGCAAGTCTTGCGGAAGCGCGGCCAGGTATTCCTCGACCACCCGCATGGTCACGGGTGCCTCCCATGGCGCCCGGTCCTCGGGCACCGGTGCCATCTCGATCGCCGCCTCAAGCTCCGCCCACGACGACGGGATCTCGCGTCCCCGCACGCGCGCCCAGTCCACCAAAACATTGCGGGCGATGGCGTAGAGATACGGCCCGTAGTCGCGAAGCCCGTCGTAGGCCCGCCGACCCTTTTCCGAGAAAGCCCGCACAAATACCTCCTGCACCAAATCGGCCAAATCGTCTGGCTGGCGGCACGCACCGCCGACCCACGTCCCCCGGCCGCGCACTTCGAACCCCGCGCTCAACAGGCGCTCGACCTTGCGAACAAATCTCCAGTAGACCGCAGCAAGGGCTTCCGGCACACCGGCACGGAATCGATCGAGTAGCGCGCCGTCCGTCCTCAGGAGAGGCATCGAGGGCGTGCTTCTATCACAAAAGCGGCCCTGCAAGAGCAACAGGCAAGTATCAGACGCGATCGGTGAAACGCTCCAGAAGTGGTAGCCTAGGCGCCATGGCCGACCACTTCTACGTCACCACGCCCATCTACTACGTCAATGCCGTGCCCCACCTGGGCACCTTCTACACCACCACGGTGGCCGACGCGTTGGCGCGCTACCACCGGGCGCGCCGGCACGAGACCTACTTCCTCACCGGCACCGACGAGCACGGGCAGAAGATCGAACGCCTTGCGCAGGAGATGGGCATCAGTCCCAAGGCCTACTGCGATGGCATCGTGGCCAAGTTCAAAGAAACCTGGGAGCGCATGGGGATCAGTTACGACCGCTTCATCCGCACCACCGACGCCGACCACCACGCCGCCGTGGAAGCCATGTGGCAGCGCATTTCCGCCAACGGCGACATCTACCTGGCCGACTACGATGCCATGTACTGCGTGGGCTGCGAAGGCTGGAAAACCGAGGAGGAAGTGGTGGTCGAGGATGGCAACAAGCTGTGCCCATTGCACCGCAAGCCGGTGGAGCGCGTGCGCGAGCAGAATTACTTCTTCCGTCTGTCCAAATACGCGGACAAACTACTCGCGCTCTATGGGCAGCCCGGGTTCATCCGGCCCGAGTCGCGCAAAAACGAAGTCACCGAGTTTGTGAAGAGCGGGCTACGCGACCTTTCCATCTCGCGCACCTCGGTGAAATGGGGCATCCCCGTGCCCAACGATCCCAAGCACGTGGTGTACGTGTGGCTCGACGCCTTGACCAACTACGTGTCGGCTCTGGGCGGGCCAGATCGGGTGCTCACCGACCCGCACAGCCAGGCGCTGTGGGGCGCGTGCACCCATCTCATCGCCAAGGACATTTTGCGTTTCCACGCCGTGTACTGGCCGGCCTTTCTGATGTCGGCCGGGCTGCCGCCGCCCAAGGGCGTGTTCTGCCACGGCTACATCACGGTCAAGGGACAAAAAATTTCCAAGTCCATCCCGGCCACGCGCGTGGACCCCAACCTGATCGCCGGTGCGCTGGGGGCCGATACCCTGCGCTACTTCGTGCTGCGCGAGTATTCCTTGGGTGGCGATGGCGACTTCACCTACGAGGCGCTGTTTCAGCGCCACGAGTCCGACCTGGGCAACGACCTGGGGAACCTGGTCAATCGCACGATTTCCATGGCCCGTACGCTCAGCGGCGACGGTCTCGATGCGGCCCACCGCTCGGGGTATTCAGCCGGAGATCCGTTTTCCGAGGAGGAACTGGTACTCCGCAACGTCGCGCGCGAGGCCACCCTGGCCGCGACCAAGGCGTGGGACGACTTCCAGCCCTCGCGGGCTCTGGAAGCGACCTGGTCCATGATCCGCGCCGGCAATGTGTACCTCGATCGCACGGCGCCCTGGAAACTGAAGAAGGCAGGCCAGACCGCCGAGCTGCGTGACGTCTTGGCCAACACCTGCGAAGTGATCCGCCGCGCGGCCATCATGGTCGCGCCGGCCATGCCGGCAGCGGCCCGCGAGATCTTGCGCCAGATTGGCCGCGAGCAGGATGTGGGACTGTGGCCCTTCGAGGACTGGGGCGGCTGGCCAGGCGGCAAGCTGTGCGAACCCAAGCCCATCTTTCCCCGCCTGGAGCCGGACCGGCAGAAAGAACTGATCGCCACCTGGCTCGATCAGACTCCGCCGGTCAAGGTCGCGGTCGGAGCCAGCGCTCCCGGCCAGCCCGTGGCCGAAATCACCATCGAGGAATTCAAGAAGATGGATCTGCGCGCCGCCAAGGTTCTGCAAGCCGAAGCGGTGCCCAAGACGGAGAAACTGCTCAAACTGACGCTCGATCTTGGTGGCGAGCAGCGCACGGTGATCTCGGGCATCGCCGGCGCCTATGCCCCGGCTGATCTCGTCGGCCGTACCGTGCTCTACCTGGCCAATTTGAAACCAACCAAGATCCGCGGCGTCATGTCCCAGGGCATGATCCTGGCCGGCAGCGCAGACAACGTCCTTGCCCTGTGTGTCTTCGATCGCGAAGTGCCTCCGGGGGCCAAGGCGACGTAGGGGATTAGTTAGCTCTTTTCACCACAGAGGGCACAGAGGTCACAGAGCCGGATCGGAAAGGGAAAAGGGTCGGGTTCTTTCCGGTCCGAACCCCTTCTTCCTTTCCGACCTCTGTGNNGCGCGAAGCGCGCGGGGCGGGCGGAGTGGGCTGTCCGTCCCGAAGCCCCCGCAGGGGAAACAGCTAGCCTGGTTCGACTATCGACCATGGCCGTGTTAGGCCACGGGCATGGCATCAGCGAAGCCAAGCATTCCTGTGGGCGGCGAACCTATCACCGTGTCGTCGAGCGGCGCGCTCACGGTGCCGGATCGCCCCATCATCCCGTTCATCGAAGGCGACGGCACCGGCCCCGACATCTGGCGTGCCTCGGTGCGTGTGCTCGACGCTGCGGTGGAAAAGGAATTCGGCGGCAAGAAGAAGATCGCCTGGGCCGAGGTCTACGCTGGCGAGAAGGCAAAAAACCTTTTCGGCACCTGGCTGCCCGACGAAACCATCGAGGCGTTCAAGACCTACCTGGTGGGCATCAAGGGCCCGCTCACCACACCGATAGGCGGCGGCATCCGCTCGCTCAATGTGGCCATACGACAGATCCTGGATCTCTACGTGTGCCTGCGGCCGGTGCGCTACTTCGCGGGCGTGCCTTCGCCGGTCAAGCGCCCCGAAAAAGTGAACATGGTGATCTTCCGCGAGAACACGGAAGACATCTACGCCGGCATCGAATGGGCGGCCGAATCGTCCGAGGCCAAGAAGCTGATTGCCTTCCTGCAGACGGAAATGGGCGTGAGCAAGATTCGCTTTCCTGGCAGCTCGGCCATTGGCATCAAGCCGGTGTCGCGCGAAGGCTCCGAACGCCTGTTGCGCGCGGCCTTTGACTACGCCATTCGCCACCAGCGCAAGAGCGTGAACATGGTCCACAAGGGCAACATCATGAAGTTCACCGAGGGCGCGTTCCGCGACTGGGGCTATGCCCTGGCCAAGCGCGAATACGCTGGCCGCGTGATTGGCTGGGATGACTGTGGCGGCAAGCCGCCCGCCGGCCAGATTCTGCTAAAAGACTCCATTGCGGACATCACCCTGCAACAGGTGCTCACCCGTCCTGACGAATTCGACGTCATTGCGACCCTGAACCTGAACGGCGACTACCTCTCCGACGCGCTGGCAGCGCAAGTCGGAGGCATCGGCATCGCGCCTGGGGGCAACATCAACTATCTCACCGGTCATGCCATCTTCGAAGCCACCCACGGCACCGCGCCCAAATACGCCAACCTCGACAAGGTGAACCCCGGCTCCGTGATCCTTTCGGGCATCATGATGCTGGAACACCTGGGCTGGACTGCAGCCGGCGAGCGCATCGTGCGCGCCATGGAGAAGACCATCGCGCAAAAGACCGTGACCTACGACTTTGCCCGCCTCACCGACGGCGCGAAAGAGATTTCGTGCTCCGAATTCGGCACGCGCATCATCGCAAACATGTGAAGGAGTTAGCTTTTTTTTCACCACAGAGAGCACAGAGGTCACAGAGCCGGACCGGAAAGGAAAGTGACAGGAAAGGAAGGGGTTGGGTTCTGTCCGATCCGAACCCCTTCTTCCTTTCCGACCTCTGTGTTCTCTGTGCTTTCTGTGGTGAAACAGCTAGCTCACTCCGGCTTTCTTGTGAGTAGTCTAGGGTGAATGCCTGACTCCTTGACCAAGCTGCTGGCCTCCCTGCGCCGTTCGTGCAAGAGCGGTCTCTGGTCCAGCGGTGTGAACCTGGTGCGCGCCGGGGCCGTGGCGGTTGAATCCCGCAACGACGAGGAGATCGTCCTGCGCGTGCGCAGCCCGGGCCGGGCCGTGGCGCCCACGGTGGTTCTGTATCCCGGCGAGAACGAGTGGGACTGCGACTGTCCTGGTCGGGTGCGCCCGTGCGAGCACTTGGCCGCCGCGGCCATTGCGCTTGGCCAGGGCGAGGCCGCGAGCGCGGGCGATGCGGAAGCCAAGCCACTGCCCAAGGCCGAAGACACATGGGCGCGCATCGTGTACCGCTTTTCGCAAATTCCCGGCGGGCTGCAATTGCGGCGCTTCGTGGTGCGCGCCGACGGCAGCGAGACGCCTTTGCAAGGCACACTGTCCGCCCTGCTCTCCCGGCCGGACCAAGCCCGCAATCTGCAGGTCGAGCAACACGATCTGCAAGCGGATCGCATCCTGGAATTCGGCAGCCACGGCACGTTGCCGCCGCCCAAAGTGGACGCCCTGGTGCGCACGCTGGTCGGCGCGCGCCTGGTCTTTCTCGACGGCCGCGAAGTGGCCATGTCCGAGGAGGAACTCCTGCCCAGCGCGCTGGTCGAAGATCGCGGCGACGAGGTCGTCGTCACCATCCATCGCGATCCGCGCATCACCTCGGTGCTCAGCGCCGGCCTGGTGCTGGCCGGCGACGCCCTCACCCGCCACGGCGAGATCGAACTGTGCGGCGCCTGGCTACAGCACCTGCCCATGGTCCAACGCTACGCGCCTGGCCAGCTGGCCGAGCTGGCGACCCGTGTGCTGCCCGAGCTCTCGCGCCGCATGGCCGTCGAGGTGCGCTCCAAGCGCTTGCCCAAGATCGTGCGCGGCCTGGCCCCGCGCCTGGTGCTGGACATGACCCAGTTGGGCTCGTCGCTGGCAGTGCTGCCCAAGCTGGTCTACGGCAACCCGCCCTGCGTGCGCATCGACGACGGTCGCATGGTGCATCTGTCTGGCCCGGTGCCGGTGCGCGACGAGCCGGCGGAGCGCCGCCTGGTTGAGAAACTGCGCTCCGATCTCGATCTGATGCCGGGCCGACGCTCGACCTTCGAGGGCGCGGACACCGCGCGCTTCGTGGAAAAGGTCAAACGCTGGCACGGCGATCTGGCTGGCGACGGAGCGCGCCTGCTCGGCGCGCGCGTGCGCCTGGAACCCAACATGCGCGTGCGCGATCTGCCTGCGTCGGGAAACGGCATTCCGCAGGCGGGCTTCGATTTCACCTTCACTGTGGTGGGCGAGACCGAGGCCGAGCAGCGCGCGCTCGGCCCGGGGCCGCATTCTGTCGACGCAGCCACGGTGATTCGCGCCTGGGAGGACGGCCTGGGTCTGGTTCCACTGGTTGGGGGGGGATTCGCGCCCCTGCCGCAAGCTTGGCTCGACCAGCACGGCGGAGTTCTGGCGCGCCTGCTCGCGGCCCGCGCGGCCGACGGCCGGCTTGCCAACCACGCCCTGCTCGCGCTGGGCAGTCTATGCGACGATCTCGACCAGCCGCCGCCCGCCGGGCTGGATCGCCTGGCGCCGCTCGCGGAAAGCTTCGAACGTCTGCCCGAGGCGACTCTGCCCGCGGATCTGCGCGCCACCCTGCGGCCCTACCAGAAAGTCGCAGTCAACTGGCTGGCCTTTTTGCGCAGCGTGGGTCTGGGCGGCCTCCTCGCCGACGACATGGGCCTCGGGAAAACCATTGAGGCCATGTGCCTGTTTGAGAAAAAGTGTTTGGTCGTTGCTCCGACGAGCGTGCTCCCCAATTGGCAGTCCGAGCTGGCGCGCTTCCGTCCCTCGCTGCGGGTCAGCGTGTACCACGGCCCGACCCGCAAGCTCGACGAGAGCGCCGACGTCACTCTCACGACCTACGCAATCTTGCGCCTCGACAGCGCGGAGTTGTCTGCAAAACACTTCGACCTGGTGGTGATCGACGAGGCGCAAGCCATCAAGAATCCCGACAGCCAGGTGGCCCGCGCCGCGTACGCTCTTTCCGCCGAGTTCCGCATCGCCATGACCGGCACGCCCGTCGAGAATCGACTCGACGAATTGTGGAGCCTCATGCACTTTGCGAACCGCGGCCTGCTCGGCGGCCGGCGCGAATTCGACGCCGAGTTTGCCCGCCCGGTGGCTGACGGCATTCCCGGCGCCGCCGCGAATCTGCGCCAGCGCATCCGTCCCTTTGTCATGCGCCGGCGCAAGGCCGAGGTGGCGCCCGAGCTGCCCCCGCGTACCGAGGCCACGCTCAAGGTCGTGCTCGACGAGCGCGAGCGTGCGGTGTACGACGCAGTCCGCGCCGCGACCCAGGCCGAGTTGGTCGCCTCGATGAGCGGGACTGACGAAAAAGGCTTCAGTGTAATGAAGGCCCTGGAGGCCCTGCTGCGCTTGCGCCAGGCCGCCTGTCACCGCGGGCTCTTGCCCGGACAGAAGGCCGACACCTCTGGCAAAGTCGAAGCCCTGCTCGAATCCCTGGAAACCGCAGCCGCCGACGGCCACAAAGCGCTCGTCTTTTCACAATGGACCTCATTGCTCGACCTCATTGAGCCAGCACTGAACAATGCCGGTATTCCCTACACACGCCTCGACGGCTCCACCCGCGACCGCGGCGAGGTAGTGGAACGCTTTCAGTCCGAGGATGGCCCTCCAGTCATGCTCATTTCACTGAAGGCCGGCGGCACTGGCCTTAATCTGACTGCCGCCGACCACGTGTTTCTGTGCGACCCCTGGTGGAACCCCGCAGTGGAAGACCAAGCTGCCGACCGCGCCCATAGAATTGGGCAGGATCGCCCGGTGACGATCTACCGACTGATCGCCGTGGACACGGTCGAGGAGCGCATTCTGGACTTGCAGGAGAAGAAGCGCGCTTTGGGCGAAGCCGCCCTAGGCGACGGCGGCGCGGCAGCTTCGCTGACCAGAGAAGATTTGATGGCGTTGTTGGCGTAGGTGGCAGACGCGATGCGGCTGTTCACCGGAGATCCAGAAACTCGGTATAGCCTTTCCGGGCCAGACGGCTGATGGTCGTCTCCGCGACCTTTCTCACCTGGTTGTCGTAGTGAGCATCCAAATCGAAAGGCGTTTCCTTCCGGCCGGGGATCTGCCGAGGACGAGACGCGACCCAGACGCACATATCGACTACAGGCTTCCAGTCGAAAACGCGCCCAGCGCGGACGGCCGCCGCAAGCCCGTTGAGCGCAGCCCGGAGATAGGTTGGATCCAGCCGCTTCAGATCTTCTGCGGCTGCCGCGTAGCTGTCGGGCTTCTGCTTGACGACCCTCGCGAGTGAGCGTGACTGCCGTTCAGGCTCCGGACTGCCGAGTTCGGAAGATGGCTTTCGCGACGCGATGGTGTCCACCACTTGGGCGGGTGTCATTTGGGTGAGCTCTTCATCGCCACCGGCAGATCCTTTGCGTCGCGTGCGCTGCTGCCTGAAGTCAACCGTTAGGATCCGCGCTGGGATCGCTGGCGGCACCCGCCAACGCCCGGGGCCCCTGCTCGGTGAACACGTACTCGTGCTGGGCGTCGCGCACGATGAGCGTACGCTTGGCCCCGGCGCCCACAACGAACTCGAAGCCGGAGATGCCCGGTACCATGGTGATGAAGGAGATCGTGCCGTCCGGGTTCTTTATGGCGTGGTTACCCTTGAGCGCACTGCCGTAGTCGAAGGTGGTGGCCCTCGTGCCCAGGGGTTCGAAGACCCGGGGCCGCATGGCCTGGTCGTAGGCCGCGCCCAGCTCGAGCTTGGGGTAGAGCACGTGCCCGCGCATCCCGATCGCGAAAACGCGCCGACGGAAGGCTGGGACAATCTGATGGCGGACCTGCAGCGCAACCGGCCCGATTTCATCGTCGACGCGGCCACCGGCAAGCTCGACAAAATGGACGACGAACCCATCACCCGCCACTCGCACATCGCCGCGTTCGTGGACAGGTATTGCGGTTGGAAATAGTCGAGCTGGGCGTGCCGCCTTATCGCCGGAGGTGAAGGGGTAGCACCGGGCGCGCGGCCATCAAACCGAAGGACCAATACTTCATATTGATGCCATTTGCTATCCACTTTCGCTGCCGTCCTACTGCATCTCCCTGAAAACATATGCGGCGCGAAAACTGCGTGCCTTGGGTGCCATTGACCCACCTCGTGCGACTTGCCACGAAACGGAGCTGTATGGCAGGTCCAAGGCACAGCGACGGGCGGGACGGCACATTCGGCTGTCGAAAAATGAAGGTGGGGGAGTATGCCCGCTAAGAAATACGATTCCAGCATTGCCGACGACGACGCACGGCCCCTGACTGTCGTCACCGAGGTTCGACGGGAAGAGGTGCTGCTCAAGGCGGGGGTCCTGCAGAGCGCGATCTTCAACAGCGCTAATTTCTCGAGTATCGCCACCGATGCGAAGGGCGTCATTCAGATCTTCAACGTGGGCGCAGAGCGCATGCTGGGCTACGCGGCCGCTGAGGTCGTGAACAAGCTTACGCCAGCGGGGATTTCCGATCCGGTGGAAATCATCGTGCGCGCCAAGGCGTTGAGCCAGGAGCTGGGAACCACGATTGCTCCGGGCTTCGAGGCGCTGGTGTTCAAGGCCTCGCACGAGATCGAAGATATCTACGAATTGACCTATATTCGCAAGGACGGCAGCCGTTTGCCAGCGGTCGTGTCGGTCACGGCCCTGCGCGACGATCACGATGCCATCATCGGATATCTGTTGATCGGCACCGACAACACGGCTCGCAAACGGGTGGAGGCAGAGCAACAGAAGCTCGATCAGCGCCTGCGCGATTACCAATTCTACACACGCTCTCTCATCGAGTCTCACATGGATGCGCTGGTGCTCACGGATCCGCTGGGCACTATCACCGACGCGAACAAGCAGATGGAGGCGCTTACTGGCTGCACACACGACGAGTTGATCGGCGCGCAGTTTAGGGACTATTTCACCGATCCGGAGCGGGCCCAAGCCGCCGTCAAGCTGGTGCTGCGAGAAAAGCGAATCACCGACTATGAACTCACCGCGCACAACCGCAACGGCAAGACAACGAATGTGTCCTACAACGCCACCACCTTCTACAACCGCGACCGGGTTCTCCAGGGCGTGTTCGCCGCCGCGCGCGACGTCACCGAGCGCCAACTCATCCAGCAGGCGCTTCAGAAGACCAACGTCGAGCTGCAGCGCGCCAAGTTGGTGGCGGAGAAAGCCAACCTCGCCAAATCGGATTTTCTTTCCAGTATGAGCCATGAGCTTCGCAGTCCGCTCAATGCAATCCTCGGCTTCGCCCAACTGATGGAGTCGGCCTCTCCATCGCCGACGGACTCACAGAAGGAAAGCATTGCCCAGATCCTGCAGGCGGGATGGCATCTGCTGAACCTGATCAATGAAATTCTCGACCTCGCGGTCATCGAGGCCGGGAGAGTGTTGCTCTCGACTGAACCAGTATCCTTGGCCGACGTCATGGCCGAATGCCAGGCCATGCTAGAGCCCGAGGCGCAACAGCGCGGAATCAGCATGACCTTTCCCTGCTTCGACGATCCGATCTTTGTCAGCGCCGACCGGACCCGACTTAAGCAAGTCGTCATCAACCTGCTGTCCAACGCGATCAAATACAACAAGCAGTCGGGAACGGTCGTTGTGGCGTACGATACGAGAACCACGGGACGCACGCGCATCAGCATCGCCGACACTGGTATGGGGTTGACTGCGGAGAAGCTGGCCCAGCTCTACCAGCCTTTCAATCGCCTCGGACAGGAGTCGGTGGCTGGGGTGGCAGGCACGGGCATCGGCCTGGTGGTAACCAAGAGACTGGTCGAACTCATGGGGGGCGAACTTGGAGTCGAAAGTACCGTCGGCACCGGGAGCGTGTTCTGGTTCGAGTTGGTCTCGAGCGCCGCGCTGCAACTTGAGGCTGAAATGTCGGAAGCCGCGGCTCGCGACAAAACGCCCATGCCTATCGGCATGCCGGTACACACCCTGCTCTATGTCGAGGACAACCAAGCGAACATGAGGTTGGTGGAGCAAATCATCGCGCGGCGGCCCGATCTTCGCTTGCTGACCGCAATCAATGGACTGCTTGGCATCGAGCTCGCGCGCAAGGAACAACCGACAGTGATCCTAATGGACATCAACCTGCCCGGCATCAGCGGTGTCGCTGCCATGGAGATCTTGCGTGAAGACCCGGCCACGGCGCACATCCCGGTCGTGGCTCTCAGCGCCAATGCAAATCCCCGGGACATCGAGATAGGTTTGGCGAAAGGCTTCTTTCGCTATCTAACCAAACCCATCAAGATCAAAGAATTCACGGATACCCTGAGCGCGGCACTCAAATTTCGAGAAGCAAAACTGCGCTAGCACAATGGAAACGGGAGACACAGGATGGTCAGAACTTTCGAGATTCTCAACGCTAGAGTTCTGATCGTCGACGATCAGGAATCCCATGTCCTCTTGCTCGAGCGAATGCTGCGCGGAGCTGGATATACTTCCATTGAGTCAACGATGGAGCCGAGTGCGGTCTGCGAGCTCCACCGCAAGAATCGCTACGCCGCGATTTTGCTCGATCTCAAGATGCCAGGCATGGACGGATTCCAGGTCATGGAAGGCCTGAAAGAGGTCGACACGCACGAGGACTCTCCGGTCCTCGTCATCACCGCCGAGCCAGGGCAAAAGCTGCGGGCGTTGAAAGCCGGCGCGAGGGACTTCGTCAGCAAGCCGCTCGATCTACCGGAGGTGTTGATCCGCGTTCACAACATGATCGAGGTCAGTCTGCTTCGCCTGGAAATAGATCTCCTTCGCGCCCAGCTTGTGGACGCGCAGAAGCATCAGACTTCAGTAACCGCCGCCATCTGACGCGGCCCTGACTTTGCCGCGGTGGATGCGGTAGTCCGGTACAGGCGCAGACCAGGTGCTTCACCTGGACCTGCCTGGTGGTCTCGGCATCGCCGAGCTTGAATGTCGGCAGCAGGCTGGTCACTGGCTGGAAGGCCTTTGTGCTGCCCACGGCTGGAGTAGAATATGGTCATGGCTGGCACCGGCACGCCCGAGGCGAATTTGCAGGCGGAGAACCTACGCCTGGCCGAGCAAGTGCGGGCGCTGTCTGGGGACGAGCATCTTCGCCGCGAGGCCGCGCCCTGGCGAGACGCCACGCCGACGGAACGGGTGGCCGAGACCTGGCGTCTGTGCGCCCTGGTGCCATGGTTCCGTTCGCTCTGGCCTGAGGACGTACGCGCGCGCGCTGAGGCACCTGACCCCATGCCGGCGAGCACACTGGCAATTCTTGAGCGGCTGAAGCAGGAGGGTGACAGCAAGTGACGACGCCGGAGGCAGCGCCGACCGAAGTTGCCGCGCGACTGGCCGATCGTTTTGACGAGGATGGACTGGCCTATGCGCTGGGCGGCGCTCTGGCGCTGGGTGCGTGGGGCGTGCCGCGAACGACGTCGGACGTGGACGTGTCGGTCTTCGTGAGCGAGAGAGAACTCGACCGCTTGCTCGATAGCGTGGAGCGAGCAGGCGCCATGGTGGAGCGGGCGGAAGCCCACCGCTCGGTCGCGCGCACCGGCTTCTTTGTCGCATTCTTCGGCAGGACGCGCATCGATCTATTCATTGCCCATCACCCCTGGCACGCCGAGATGCAGCGCCGGCGTGTTGCGCTGCCGACACCTGACGGGCATCCGCGATGGTTTCTTTCGCCAGAAGATACGGCTCTGGCCAAACTGCTCTACGCGCGACCCAAGGACGTGCAGGATCTCGAACGACTGTTTGCCGTGCAAGCTGGGCGCATCGATCTGGCGTATCTACGCCGGTGGTTGCCGCGAATGGTGCCGGCCGCGGACGCCCGTCTTGGGTTGCTCGAGAGTCTCGCGCGCAGACTCGCGACCGAGCCGGAGTGAGCTAGAAACGCCGCTCAGGGTGCTACAGTCGCGGCGTACTTGCTTTGTATGTAGTTGAGAACCGTTGTGCCATCCGGGTCGGTGATATCGGCAGTGGTCCAGGGGCCGGTCTTGCTTGCCGTGGTCTTGAAGATGGCGGACGTCTCGCCATTGGTTTCGACCGACCAGTTGGTGCAACCGATATTGTTGGTATCAAGGAAGTCCCACCAGGTCTGCAATTCCGTCGCATCGAAGGTACCGTTCCCAGTCGATGCACATCCACCGTACTCGGTCACGAAGATGGCAATGCCTGCGGCCAGCGCTTTGGTCACATTCGGGCCGAAGCTGGTGAAATGGTGGGTGTACGCGTAGAAATGGAACGTGTAGGCCAGGTTGGTCGAAGTGGTGACAGGATCGGCGGCGGCCAGATTGGGCTGCTGGTCCCAATTCGGGGTGCCAAGCAGTATGATGTTGTCGGGGTCGATAGCACGGATCTTCGCCACTACCGTCTCATGGTAGGTCTTGATGGTGGGCCAGGTCACGCCCGACGGTTCGTTCCAGATCTCGTACATCACGTTGGGGGTGTTGCCATAGGCCGTGGCCATGCTGGCAAAGAAGGTCGACGCCGCACTTGCATCGGCACCGGCCCCTGAATGCCAATCGATGATTGCGTAGATGCCATTGGCGATGCAGGCATCGACCACCGCCTGGAGCAACGGCGTCTGCGTACTTAGGCTGTTGGGAAGAATGGGAATGCGCAAAATGGCGCAGTCCAGGTCCTTGGCCAGGTGGCCAACCGCGGACGCATTGTAGAATTGCGTTCCCTGAGTATTCCAGGCGTACATGGACATTCCATGCAGCGCGATGACTTTGCCGTTCTGATCGACGATCTGGTTCCCCACGACTTTGAGCTGTCCATGCACGCTAACGGGCGTCCCTGACGGCGCGGACCCTGTGTTTCCAGTTCCTGGCGTGCCTCCGACCGACGTCGTGCCGCCGGCTGGCTTGCTACCGCCGGTTGGCGCGGTGCCACCCGCGGCCGTCCCTCCTGCGCTCTTGCCACCCGCACCGGCGGAACCCGTGACCCCACCGGAGGTCGTCGCGCCGCCGGAGGTCTTCACGCCACCCGAGCTGCCTGTCGCGCCGCCTGTGCCGGTCTTGCCGCCAGATTCCGTCACGCCACCGGAGTCAGCCGCGCCACCCTCGGTCGTGACACCACCGGAGGTGCTCACGCCACCTGCGCCGATCCCGCCCTCTGAGCTGGCACCACCGGAAACGCCCGCGGCCCCCGTGTTGCCTGCCCTTCCCGGCGTGCCGCCGGTTGCGGGATTCGCGCCACCTGTTCCCAAGGACGAGCCACCTGTGTTACCTGCCGCTCCTGGCGCGCCGCCGGTCGCGAGATGCCCGCCACTGGTTCCGCCTGAATGCGCCGTTGATGGTGACGTGGACGAAGCGCATGCTCCGGCGGCGAGCACAGGCAGCATCGCAAATAGACCCAGGAGTATCTTCCCTACGCAATTGTTCATGGAACCTCTTGCTTCAAGTGTTGGCACGGCAGTCAGCTTGGCGTTGGTAGGATAGGGGCGGCGAGAGGCCCAAAGCTTCAAATGAAAGCAGCGAATAGTTTGTCGCGTCAAAGAACCATCCTCGACGCAAGCGCAATGGCCTCCTTGGTCGAACAACTGCGCCGTGGTTTCTGGGAACGAGAATCGTCGCCGCGAGAGAACGACGCTTTGAAGTTCGTGTAAAGTTCCCGCGCCATGACTTCGTCTAGCCCACTTTCCAATCCTGTACCCTGGAACCTCGTCGCATCCGACTACGCCGCCGAGGTCGCTCCCATTTTTGCCTGGTTTGCCCAGAAGGCGATCGATCTCGCGCGTCTCGCCCCGGCTGCGCGAGTGCTTGATGTGGCCGCTGGGCCCGGGACACTGTCATTTCTGGCGGCGCGGGCCGGCGCTCACGTGACGGCGATCGATTTCTCGCCCGCAATGATCGAGAAACTGCGCGAACGCGCGTCCTCCGAGTCGGTGGCAGTCGAATCGCAAGTCGGCGACGGGCAGGCGTTGCCCTTCGCAGAGGCATCCTTCGATCAGGCGTTCTCGATGTTCGGCTTGATGTTCTTCCCCGACCGAATCCTCGGTTTTCGCGAACTGCTGCGCGTGCTGGTGCCGGGCGGTGTGGCGGTGGTGTCGAGCTGGGCGTTCGAGGACGGAGACAGCTGGCGCAACCTGATCTGGGGCGCGGTTCGAGAGCACCTGCCCAACTTGCCGCTCGGCGGTTCAGCACCTCCCTTGGGCAACGTCGATGACTGCCGTCGCGAGATCACGGCAGCGGGATTTGCGAACGTCGAGGTTCACGAGCTCGTACACGCGCTGCCGGCGATGACGACGCGTGAGGGATGGGCGTGGATGGTGCGCGCAACCGCCCCGATCGCCTTGCTACGCCAGAGCCTCGGACCGACGAAATGGGCCTTTTTCGACGCGTGTATCCTGGCCAAGCTGATCGAGACATTCGGTGAGGAACGCCAAAGCATGAGGCGAAAGGCGAACCTGTCGGTGGGACGCAAGCGAAGCTAGTGCCTCCGGTCAGAATTTCGGCCACGTTTGGGCGGCCGATCCATCCCGGCCGGCTGCGTTGCTCCTCGGTTACATACGTCGAGTATGCGCCCTCGTCGCGCCTTGCCGTCCGGGCGTCTCGTCCACCGAAACATGACCGCTCTTCTGACCGGAGGCACTAGTCCGAACCGGGCCAGCCAGAGTGAGTTCGACCGGTACGGTCGAAGAGCCTCCCAACTGGGCGGCGGACGGGCCACCGACGTTGCCCCGCGCCAAGTCACACGGCGCGCCAAGCTGCCGCGCAAGCGGCTCGTCCAATACTCTGGTTGAAGTGTTACAATCGGAAGATGTTTAGCAGGACCATCCAACGATCTTGTGTCGTCGCGCATTTCGCACTTCTCTTGGCGCTGGGAGCTGCTGCTGGCTGCTCATCGGGAAATGGTAGCCCGGGGACGACAGGCGGTACTCCCGCTGCAACTGGCGGTGCTGGACCAAACACCGGAGGAGCCGCGGGGCCAGGCGGCGCTGGCGGGGCTTCAAGCACCTTCGCCAATACGGGCGGCGCCACGACATCGAGCAGCGCTGGCGGAAGTGTGGTAGCGGGCGGCACGAAGACGGCTACGGGTGCCGCGGCCACGGGCGGCGCAACCGGTGGCGCGGCCACGAGCGCAGCAACCGGAGGCACGGTAAGCAACACGGGTGGCGCGGCCACTGGCGGCGCAATCGCCGGCGCAACAGGCAACACCGGTGGAGCAGCCACAGGCGGCGCCATCGGCGGCACGGCAGTGAGCAGCAGCGCCCCAGGAGGCGCGACCACAGGCGGAAAGACCGGCGGCACGGCAGGCAGCAGCGCCACAGGTGGCGCGGCCACCGGCGGCGCAAAGACCGGCGGCACCTCGGGAAGCAGTACCACAGGTGGCACAACAGCAGGCGGAGGGACATCCGGCACCGCGGGAAGCGGCGGCACGAGCACGACAGGTGGCAGCACCCTCATCGGCGGCCCTGGTCCGGCGGCTCAGTTGATTACCCAGAGTGGCGTCGACTGGGGCAAATTGGTGATCGACTCAACGATTGCTGGCAAGACCTCTTTTGGCTCCACCTATCCCGAGGGACTGATCCTGCACGGGATGTCTAAGGCCTACAAGCGACTCAAGAATCCAACCTATCTCACGTTCCTGACGACATCAGTGGGCAAATGGGGCGTTGCCGACGGCACCAGCCTGGACAACATCATGCACATGGCGGCACTGTGTGACACATATGAATTCACCCAGACTGCCAGCTACAAAGCTCCTGCCGATGCGACCCGCAAAATCTTCGATACCTACCCCAAGACCAGCGACGGCGCCTTCTGGCACGCCAACAATGGAACTCGCGACCACCAACTTTGGGGGGACGGGGTTTTCATGTCTCTCTCGTTCCTCACTCGCTACGCCACGGTTTTCAACGATCCAACCGTGTACCCGATAGCTGTCACCAACCTGAGCGTCACGGCGACGCACCTGAAGAATTCGGCCACCGGTCTCTTCTGGCACGCCTACGATGAAAGTGGCGTCGCGACTTGGGCACAGCCAACGACCAAGTCCAACCAAATAAGCTGGGGCCGAGCCATGGGATGGTTCTCACTGGCAAGCGTGATGACCCTGGAAATGCTGCCTGCCACCGATCCAGGTCGAGCCCAGATAGAGACGATTCTCAAAGATCTCCTCACCGCGGTGGCCAAGTACCAGGATGCGACTACCGGACGGTGGTTCCAGGTTGTCGACATGGGAACGAATGCACAGGACTGGGTCGAGACGTCCTGCTCCAGCATGTACAGCTACGCAATCTGGTGGGCCTATCAACATGGGCTGCTGGATGCGAGCTACGCCGCCGTGGCCACGAAAGGTTTCAATGGCGTCATGCAAATGGTGACCAAGAGCGCAACCAACACGACCACCATTGCCAAGATTTGCACGGGCCTCAACGCCTCGGCCGCCGTGACGGACTATTTCAGCCACCCGACCGCATCGAACGACCAGCATGGAATCGGTTCGTTCTTGCTCATGTGGGAAGGGATGCAGTAGTCAAGCGACTACCTGCCTTCGCCCTCGAAACGCGGCTTTTGGGGGTGACGCTTGTAGAGGAGGATGGTGCGCCCCAGGATCTGCACCACGTTGACGCCGGGTTCTTCGCCCAGGCTCTCGGCCACCGCGAAGCGCGTTTCTGGACATTCCTGCCCCAGCTTGACCTTGATCAGCTCGTGGTCGAAGAGCGCCCGCGTGACCTGGGCAATGACCGCTTCGTTGGTTCCGCTCTTGCCGATCTGAACGATGGCCTGCAAGGCATGGCCGTGGCCGCGCAGCTGGCGGCGCAGGGGCGTGGAAGGCATGAGCGATTGTTTGCGTGGGCTGGTCGGAGCAGGCATGGGCGCAAGTTGCCACACCAGACGGTGCAGGTCACGCCCGACTGCGATGTCGACCATATTCCGAGTGCGCCCGTCAGCCCGAACCGGTGGTGAAGATCCCACAGACACCGTCAGGACTTCACCAGAATATTGGCCCGCCAAGGCCGCAGCAGCGCCGAAACAGGGCCGCTGCGGATCTGGCCCTTCGCTTGCTAGGTCCATGGAGAGTAACCCAGCCATGAGATCGGAATCCTAGCCATGCCGATTCACCACCTGCACGTGTTTGTCTGGGATGTGCGGACGTGGACCTTGGTCGGCCAGGTGCCGTTTCTGATCTTGGTGGCGGTTCTGTACTGGGCCGGAAGGCGGCGCGGCTGGCCGTCGCGCTCGTCGGTCCTGGTGACCGGGGCCTTCGTGGCCGGGTTGTCGCTTGGAACCGCGTTTCTGCCCAGCGTTCTGGGCGCTGCTGCCGGCGGAATCGCCCTGTGGCTTCTCGCTCAGAGGGCGCTGGGACTGCGCCGACCGCCCACGGCGGCACTCGCGCTGGGGCTGGCCGGTCTCATCACCATCGGGCGATGGGGCTGCTTGCTCAATGGCTGCTGCTTCGGAAGCTTGACCGACCTGCCCTGGGCCGTGCACTACGACTCCAGCAGCACCGCCTATTTCTTGCACCAAGCGTTGGGTTTACTGCCGCCCAACGCCAGCCACGCGCTCGGCGTCCACCCCTATCCTCTCTATGAAAGCGCTGGGCTCTTGCTTTGGCTGCCGGTGGGATTCCTGCTGCTCCGGCGTCTGCGTTCCGAGGCCGCGTTGCTGGCCTTCACCGTGGCCTTCGATCTAGGGCTGCGCGGTTTCATCGACGGCAAGCGCGCCATGATCAACGTGTGGTGGTCCGTGCTGGGGCAGTGGCTTGGGTTCAACATGTTTCAGTGGGCCTTGCTGGCATGTGCGTCGGGAGCACTGCTTCTGGGGCTGCTCTTCGAACGACGCGCGCGAGCGGCTGCTCCGGCCAGGCCGGCGGTCGCCATAGTTTCAGTCGAGTCAAACCCGCTGACGCTTTGGTGGGTCTATATCGGCTTGTGCCTGGTGGGATGGTTCAGCAACTCCGCCCAGACGGTCTTCCTGCACCGAGTTCTGCTGGTGGCGCTGGCCTTTTGCATTCCCGCCTTGACCTTGCCCGATTGCTTCGCCTTGAGTCTGCGTGTCCGGCCCTACGCTGGTTACGGGTTTGCGACTCTGCTCTTGCTGGCGCTAGGCCTTCGCTTGGAAACCCGCGCCCACGCCGACGTGGACCGCGCAGAAGACTCGGCGCAGGCCACACTGGACATGCGCGCGGGCGAGCCCAAGCGACGGTGGCTCTACGATGTCGACCGCCGGCGCGGCGTGGTCATCCGGGTGGGGAACCAAGACACAGCGCCTGCAGCGATCAAGCAACGCGAGGATGTGCTGGGAATTCCTCATGCACCAGACGCGAACCAGCCACCGGTCCAGCCGCCAGCGCGCCTGTCCCGCGGCCGAACCTGGGTGGGCGGCGGCATTGCGGGCGGAGCGGCCAAGTACTCCTCGACCACGACCACGAGCAATTCGAGTTCGAGTTCGGATGATTCTTGTTCAGGGACGACCACGACCACTTCACACGACCGCAAGGCCATTGGCGGCTGGGGCGAGGTGGAACGCGAGATTCCCTTCTCGGACCATAGTGTCCTCTGGCTTGGAGGTCGAGCCGGCGTGGTCGGAGAAAGAGAGCTGACCACGGTCACAACGGGTGGCTCGTCGTATCCCACGAGCTCCGAGGACGGCGGCCGGACGTCCTACTACACTCAGCTCTGGGCCGAACTAGAACGCCCCGGCATCGCGCTGGGGTTTGGCGGCTTGGCCGGGTATTCTCCCGGGAACAACGCCTCCTTTTCTCCCGGATTCCATTTGCGCCTCGGACACCCCAGGTTCGGCGCCGACGTCGGCTACCTGGACCGCATGTCTTTTCTTGGCTATCAATCTGGGCATGCCGGGGTTTCGATCGCAGCGCCGCGCGGGCAGAAGATTGAACACCCAGACGACGTGCTCGTGCGCGTCTTCCTCGGGGCGTACAATTTTCCCGGCGCCCGCCTCGATTTCTTCAACGTCGCTCCGGGCGCCGGCATCGAGATCTTCTTCACCCCGCGCCTGGCCCTCGGTCTAGAGGGCGCCGTGTCTTCCGACGGAGGCTTCGGCGGTCTGCACTTTCGCTCCGCCATGGGCGATTGAGGAAACTGGGGAGGCATCGAGCAAACGGCGAGCTAGGCCAGGCGCCTCGGCGGTCTCGTGTTTGATGAAGCGCGCATCAGTCGAGCGCATCATCCTCTACCGCGGTCATATTGACCAAGCCGAATCCCGAAAACGTTGCCTCGGTCATCCTCATCAAAGTCCATCAGTGGAAGTTCATCAGTGTCTACTTCGCCCCACTGAACATCGAACACCCGAAGATAGGCCAGCGATCTTGTCAGAATCGAGCATTTTTCCCAACTGAACGCTATATCGGGAAGACACAGGCGCAACCTCCCAATGCTCCGGCACGTCGCCGAGCCATTCGATGCCGGAGGGTTTCATGGGGGCGCGAGGGTTCAGGCCTTTGGTGACGGCGTGGGAGATGACGGCCTGGCGCTTTTCTTTCAGCAGAATGAGCATGTCGCCCTTGCAAATGGCGTAGGACTCGGCGTTCAGCTCTTGCCCGTACATCACCAGCCGGGCCTTGGGATTGTGGGCACCGAGGTGTTCGCCCGCGACGCTCAGCATGCCACCCTGCCGGCGGTGGGGTCGCAGATGGAGCGGACCACGCCAGGCTTCGAAAGGGCATCGTCGTCCTCCTCCGCGAGGCGGATCGGGGTGCCGGCGGAGGGTGCTGAGGCGCAGTCCCGATCGCGAGGTGATGCGGCTGGCGAAATAGCGGCACGGCTGGCCGGCGCTGGCCCTGAACTACTTCCCCATACCCCTGGCGGTGAGCCAGCCGAACATGGCTGCTTCTGCGTCCGGCCAGGTGGCGTCAGTAAACCCGTGAGATGCGCCAACTACCTCGTGCATGGTGACGTCCGCGCCCGCTGTCTTCAGATTGGCTACCAAACGAAGGCTGTCAGCGATCGGTGCCGTAGAGTCGTTCGATCCTTGAACCACGATGAGCGGGGGAATGTCCCCACGGACATAGGTCATGGGGTTCACTTGCTTGGCTATCGCCAACCGATTGGGCAGGCTGGCCGGAAGCCAGCCCTTGGCCACGCCATCGATCTCGGCCTCGATGTCGGCCGGTCCATATCCGTCCACGATGCCGGCGATCTTGAAATCCGTGGGGGACGTGGGCCCAAGCCCTGCATCGGCGGTGGTCATGCCTACCATCAACGCCAGGTGCCCGCCTGCTGAGGCCCCGGTTACGACGTAGCGGGTTCTGTCGCCGTGGAAATAGTCCATGTAGTCCCAGCACCACTTGGCGGCAAGGAGCGCGTCCTGAACAGCAGCGGGGGCAGGAGCGCCGTCGACGGTGCCGTCGTTGACCCGGTACTCGGCGTTGCACACGATGAATCCGTGGCTCAGGAAGCGGTCGAAGAACGTCGACATGTGGTCTTTTCCGGACGGATAGTTATTCGTATACGAGTGAATCCAGGCTCCGCCGTGAAACATAACGACTATAGGGAGCACCTGGGTGGCCTTGGGGCCGCCGCCCACCGGGTAGAGCACGTCGATACGTTGCGAGGTCAGCGGCCCATAGGCGTAGTTACCCTCCACAGTGAATCCGGCGGGGGGGCTCGAGATGGGAACCTTCGATGCGGTATCGCGAACGGGAGGGATGACGAGCGCGGTACTGGTCGTTCCTCCAGTAGCGCCGACGCCTCCACTGCCACTGGTACCGCCTCCGCCACTGGCACCGCCGCCCTTGCCACCAACTGCCCCACTGCCGCCGCTCAATGAGCCACCACTGGATCCTCCGGCGCCTCCACTGCCACTGGCGCTGCCGCCCTTGCCACCAGCTGCTCCGTCGCTGCTGCTCCCCGATGAAACACCGCTCGATCCCCCTCCCCCGACAGCGCCCGCAGAGCCACCCGTGCCAGGCATCGAGCTCGAACCGCCGGTGTTGACGGGCGGCGAGGTTGCTCCGCCACTCGACAATGCACTTGAACCACCGCCGGACAGCGAGCTTGCGCCGCCAGGCAACGCTGCGCTTGCCCCTCCGCTGGACCCCGCGTTTGCACCGCCGCTCGACGCCGCACTCGCGCCGCCCGAGGCGAGTGGACTGGATGCGCTACCGCTTCCGCCGCTTCCCGTGGGGCCGGGCTGCCCGTTGGAGCTCGTGCAGGCGGCGGCCAGGACGACGGCTAGTGAGCAGATCACGTCTCTCCAGCGATCGTGGCCGCTCAACGACGGGGCGTCTGCCTGCTGATGGCTGGTTGTCGTTCGCATTGATGGCTCCTCTCGGTATGCCGATCCGGGTCCGTCGCCCGAGCGCCGCGCCACACGCTCCTCGCATCTTGGCCGCTCTCTGACCCCGCCACACGGCGGCGCTCCGCTCGACCCAAGGAAAAGGATAGTCGATCGTCACCCGATCCTCCAGCGCATTGCCTCGCCTGTCCCTCGTCACCCTATCGCCCGGGGCCCGTCGGGCGGTCGATCCTGGGTGGATGGTGCCTGTTTCCGCCCGAGCCCGGGCAGTCAGCGCGGGGATGGCCGAGCACAGATGCACCCAGAAAACTCCCAAATGTCTTGAATCGCGGCTGGGCAAACTACACACGCCTACACCACAAAACCATCCCTCTACCCAGCCCGGCCGGGCCCTTCTAACCGGGGAACAGCACGAGGTGGTGGATCTCGGTGAGCAATGTTTGCGGAAGTTGGTAGGCGATGTGAATCCGTCCCAGGGAATCAATGGCGCTAGCGAACGTCGCGGCCAGAAAGCGCGCCTTCTCCACACGATGGGGATCCTCGCCTCTCGTCGGTGATATTGGGTCGGGGACCGGCGCGGTGGTGAGCAGGACGCCCCTTGGCTGTGTCCGCCGTTTCCGGCTTGTGCCGCTGGGCGACGGCGCAGAGGCGCGGCGCTTGACCAGCGATTGCGAGAAGGCGGATAAGTAGCAATGGCTTCGTTTTCGGAAATAGAACGTTTCAATGTCGCGGCATTGACCGTTTCTCTTTGGCTCGTGTCATGCGCGAGTGGCTGCAATGGCGGTGCCGCGACAACCGTCAGCAGCGGCGGCCAGACAACGACGACCGGGGGACAGCCGACAAGCGGCGGGCAGATCGCTGCAGGCGGCCTGCTTGCAACCGGCGGCTCGACAGGCGTCGGAGGCATGGCCATCGGCGGCGATTCGGGCGCTGGCAGCGGCGGGCGGGACACCATCGCGCACGCGGGCGAGCGAGGGACCGGCGGAGACACCACCGGCACCGCGGGAGGCGGCAATCCTGCTGGCGGCAGCACCGGCAGCGGCGGCCAACCGGCGACCGGTGGATCGTCTGCGGCCGGAGGAAGCACGTCCGGAAACGACGCAGGCGTTGGAACCGCGGGACTGGACGCGGGCGTTTCCACGGGCGGTGTGGTTGTGGACGCGGCTGGCAGCGGCGGCGCCAATGGCGGCAGTGACGGCAGTAGCAGCGGCGGCGCCAATAGCGGCAGTGACGGCAGTAGCAGCAGCGGCGGTCGGCTCGACGGTGGCGCGGGTGGCTCAAGTGGCAGCCCCTACAACCCATGTCCCTCGACCGGAGCTTGCGCTATCTTGCCGCTCGGAGATTCAATCACGGCGGGAACCGGCTCGTCGGACGGCGGCGGCTATCGCGTCGAGCTGTTCAAACAGGCTGTGGCCAATTCACAATCGATCACATTCGTGGGCACCTTGTCGTCCGGTCCCGCAACCGTGAGTGGCAAACCCTTCCCCAAAAGCCACGAAGGTCACTCCGGTTTCGTGATCGACACCATTCCCCAACGGCAGGGCATCTCGTCAGTGACCGACGCGGCAATCGCCAAGTCCATCCCGCACATTGTCCTTCTGATGATTGGCACCAACGACATCCCGTGGAATTACGATCTTGCCAACGAGCCCACGCGGTTGGGCAACCTCATCGACCAGATTACTACCGACGCGCCCAAGGCACTGGTCGTCGTGGCCCAAATTGGCCCCAGCAACGACGACGCCAGAACCGCTCTCATCAAGGCGTACAACGACGGAATCCCGGCCGTGGTGCAGGCGCGCGTCGCCGCCGGCAAGCACGTAGCCATGGTCGACATGTTCACCCCGTTTGTCAGCAACCCGAACTACAAGACCGCGTTGCTCTCAGACGAAGTTCACCCCAACCCCGCGGGCTACGTCATTCTGGGACAAGTCTGGTACGCGGCGATCCAGTCATTCTTGCCGCGCGCCCACTGACAGAGCTGCCGCCCTCGCCTGCGCAAGAGTGACCGCGCCTTCTGGGTCGTACTCTCCCATCTCTGGTCGCGCCTGAGCGGACGCGCTGGTCGTCGTCAAACCAGGCATCTTCTTCACCGTGCCCAATGCGACCTTTGTAGTGTGAGTAAGATGGATTCCTTTCCCGTATTAGAAGCCGCGAAACTGGCGGGGCAGCGGAATTCCCGGGCATCCGAAGAAGACCTGTATGAGCATCGGAACATCCACCCCTGGGTTAGGTCAATGAGGAAACAGCGAATGCATCGAGCAGCCGGCGAGCCAGGGCTGGTGCCTCGGCGGTTTCATGTTTGACGAAGACGTAGGCCTCGTTCCAGGGCTGCTGGGCGATGCGACTGGCCCAGGCGTCGAGCGTCGCCGACGTGTAGTCTTCGCGGCGCAGGCGCAGGTAGCCCCAAGAGGTCGTCGCTTGCAGCGGGGTCTCCAGCTTTTCCGCTTCGGCGATGCACAGTGCGGCCCCGGCAGCCCGCAGGCTGGCATAGACATCGTCGCTGAACCACGAGGCGTGACGAAACTCGAAGGCCGGGCGGATTCCTTGCCCAACTTGTGCCAACACCGCCAGGAAGGTCTGCAGCCGCTCCAGATCCTTGTGCAGCCACGGCGGCAATTGGAACAGCACCGGGCCCAACTTGCTTCCCAGGGACACGGCCCCTTTGGCGAAACGCTCAACCGCGCTCTCTGCATCGTGCAGTCGCAGCTCGTGGGTAATGCGTCGGTTGCACTTGAGGGCGAAAACGAAATCGACTGGCGTGGCGGCAGACCAGTGTTCGAGCAAGCTCGCGCTGGGCATGCGGTAGAAGGTGTTGTTGATTTCCACCGTCGGGAGTTGCTGCGCGTAGAAGCCCAGCATGTCAGCCGCGGGAAGTTTTTCCGGATAGAACGACCCACGCCAGGGCGGGTAACTGAAACCGCTTGTCCCGACCCACACCCGCATCGCCGCCCTACCTTCTAGCCCCGTGAGGCGTGTGCCTTGGGCCGCGCGCCGTGTGAAGGTGCGGCTCGGGCCGGCTTTCGTTCAATCTCGGCGGTGCCCGACGGTGCCGGCTGGCCGCGCGCCGCCAGGCTGGCCTTGAGCGCCTCCATCAAATCGATGATCTGTGCGGGCTGCTCCGGCGCGGCCGAAACAGAAACCTCGTGACCCGCCACCTTGCGCTCGATCTCGGCCTGCATACGATCGCGCACGTCGTTGCGATATGCCGCCGGATCGAAGCTGTCGGATGCGATCTGCTCCACCACCTGACTGGCCAGCTTCAGTTCGGCCTCGCTCGCCTGACCCTCGGGTATCGGCACCTCGGCCAAGGGGCGCACCTCGTCGGCGTACAGCAGTTGCTGCATGACCAGCCCGCTGGTTTCCGGCTGCACGCCCGCAACCGGTCGCAACATCACCAGGTACAGCCGGTCGTGCGCGGCGTAGCGAGCTATGGCGGCGCGGCCACTCTGGCGCATCACCTCGACCAGCAGGCGGTAGGCCTTCTCGCCGCCCTTGTCGGGCGCCAGGTAGTAGGGCCGGTCGAAGTAGATGGGATCGACCTTGTCCGCGGGCACGAACTGCGCAATGGCAATGGCCTGCGTCGCCTTCTCCTCCAATGCCTTGATCTCTTCGTTGGTAAAGGTCACGTACTGGTCCTTGGCGAATTCGTAGCCCTTGACCATTTCCTCGCGCGGCACCACTTGGCCGTCTTTGGCGCACAAGTATTGCTGATGCAGCCGCGAGCCGTCTTTGCTGTGTAGCAAGTGAAACGCAATTCCAGCAGACGGCTGTGTCGCCGGATACAGCTTCACTGGGATCGACACCAACCCGAACGAGATGGTTGCACCCGCCATTGCCCGCGCCATGATTTAACCATAGCGCACGCTTGCAGCAGCGCACGCGCAGCGTTTGCGCAAAAAGGTTGTCTTGCCTCTCCAGGATTATCGCGCCAAGCGGTCGCCAGGCCGAACCAATGAGCCGTTTGGCGGCGGTTCTGGTCCGGGCAGGTTGTTTGTCGTCCACAAACACGCCGCGCGCAGGTTGCACTACGATCTGCGCCTGGAAATGGAGGGCGTGCTGCGCTCGTGGGCCGTGCCCAAAGTGCCCAGCTTTGACCCCGCTGAAAAGCGCCTGGCCGTACAAGTGGAAGACCACCCCATCGAGTACGGATCGTTCGAAGGCGTGATTCCGGCCGGCAACTACGGCGCCGGTCCCACCATCGTCTGGGATCGCGGCACATGGACGCCGCTTGACGATGTCGAGCAGGGACTGGTCAAGGGCAAGCTGCGTTTCACCTTTGCCGGCTACAAATTGCGTGGGGCCTGGTCACTGGTGCGCCTGGCGAAAAGTCAGAAGGACTGGCTGCTCATCAAAGAACGCGATGCCTACGTGGTCCGCGGCGGCGAGAGCAACTTGCCCGAGGCTTCGGTGCTGTCGGGCCTGACTATCGAGGAGCTGCGCGACGGCTCGCCCCGCTGGGCCGAGGTGCGCGCGCAGGTCGAGAAGCTGCCGCCCTCCCCTCTGCGGGCCGATCAGGTGCAGTTGATGCTGGCGGAGACACGGCCGCAGCCCTTTTCCGAGCCAGGCTGGCTCTTTGAGATCAAGTACGACGGCTTCCGCGCCCTGGCCGCGCACGAAGGTGGACGAGGCAAGCTGCTCTACCGGCATGGCAGCGACGCCACCGCGCTCTATCCTGACCTGGCCATAGCGCTGGCTGCGCTGCCGGCGGATGTGGTGCTAGACGGCGAGATCACAGTCTGCGACGAGCAGGGCCGGCCCAGTTTCGAGCGCCTGCAGCGACGGGCCCTGCTAACCCGACAGCCCGACATTGAACACGCGGCCCTGAGCCTGCCTGCCAGCCTGTTCGTGTTCGACTTGCTTGGCTTCGAAGATCGCGACTTGCGCTCGCTGCCGCTCTCCAAACGCAAGGCGCTGCTCAGCCGGTTGCTGCCGACACTGGGACCGTTGCACTACGTGGACCACATCGAAACCCGCGGGCAAGAGATGTTCGAGGAGATCGCGCGCCTGGGTTTGGAAGGCGTGATGGCCAAGCGGGCCGAGTCGGCCTATCACGCCGGCCGCTCGCCTGACTGGCTGAAGATTCGGCGCGATCGCAGCGCGGATTTCGCGGTGGTGGGCTACACCGCTCCTCGCGGCCTGCGCAGTGGGCTCGGCGCCCTGCACTTGGCAGCGCAGGAGTCGGGCGCGCTGGTGTACATGGGACGCGTGGGCAGCGGCCTGGGCGAAAAGGATCTCGCGAGCCTGCCGAAAGAGCTGCTCGACGACGAGCAGCCCGAGCCGCCGTGCAACGGGCCAGTGCCGCATGGACGTGAGCACACCTGGGTGAAGCCGCGCCTGGTGTGCGAGGTGCGCTACAAGGAGATCACCAGCGACGGACTTCTGCGCCAGCCGATCTTCTTGCGCTGGCGCACGGACAAGCGGCCCGAGGAATGCGCCCACCCGCAGACGCAGGCCGAGCCGCCGCTTGCCGAGCCAGAGGTCGAGAAACGGATCGCCTTTACCAATTTGACAAAGATCTTCTGGCCTACCGAGAAATTCACCAAGGGCGATCTGATTGACTACTACCGCGCCATTGCGCCCTGGCTGCTGCCCTACCTGCGCGACCGGCCCCTGGTGCTGACCCGCTATCCCGAGGGCATCGCCGGGCCGTCGTTCTTTCAAAAGGACGCGCCCGCCTGGTCGCCCGAATGGGTGCGCCGGGTGCGCATCTGGAGCGACGAGCGCCAGGCCGAGCTGGAGTATTTCCTGTGCGACGACGTGGAATCGATCCTGTACCTGGCCAACCTAGGCACGATTCCACTGCATGTGTGGGCCAGCCGGGTCGGCTCTTTGGAACGGCCGGATTGGTGCATCCTGGATCTCGATCCCAAAGACGCGCCCTTTGCCCATGTGGTGCAATTGGCCCGCGCCATCCACCAACTGTGCCAGCGCATCGATCTGCCCTGCTTTGCCAAGACCAGCGGCGCCAGTGGACTGCACGTTCTTGTTCCCCTCGCCGGCCAGCTCACCCACGCCGAGTCGCGAACTCTTGCGCAATTGCTCGGCCAGATCATGGTTCGCGATCATCCCGACCTCGCCACCCTGACCCGCGCTGTCGCCCAGCGCGCCGGCCGCGTGTATCTGGATTGTCTGCAAAACGGGCACGGCAAGACCATCGCCGGCCCTTTCAGCGCGCGCGCAGTCCCTGGCGCTCGCGTGTCCATGCCCCTGCGCTGGTCCGAAGTGAACGCCCGCCTGGATCCCGCGGCCTTCACCATCAAAACCGCGCCAGCGCGCATGAAGCGACTACACGAAGATCCGCTGGTGCCAGTGTTGCAGCTGCGCCCGGATCTGCCAAAGGCGCTGGCATTGCTGGAGCGAGAGGTGGAGAAGTGAGCGATCCACAGGAGCGCGCAGCCGCCTTGCCTCGTCGTGGGACAGGTGGGACAATCTGACCGTGTTCGAGCGAATTCTGCGTACGGCAGCGAATTTTCGGGGGGTCGAAGAATTCGACCGGCGCGATCTCGCGCGCTTGAGTCTCGAGGAACGTATCTCCGCGGTAGAGAAGCTGAGGAGGATCTGGTTCGGTGAAGATCCAGCTAAGTCCCGACTGGAACGAGTTCTTGTCGCTTCTGATCTCGAAGCGCGTTCGGTTTCTGCTCGTGGGAGGCCACGCCGTCGCGGCCCACGGCGAGCCCAGGCTGACGGAGGACCTCGACGTATTCGTAGATCCGGCGCGGGCAAACGCCGGTCGCCTTCGTGAGGCTTTGCTGGCGTTTGGATTCGGCGCCAGCTTGCCTTCGGTGCGTGAGTTGGCAGTGCCCGGCAAGATCTGGATGCTGGGCCGCAAGCCCTGGCGGATCGACGTGCTGACCCAGATCAGCGGCGTGACGTTCGCGCGGGCATGGGGAGGGCGTGTCGAGGCGGAATTCATGCCCCGTCCGCTGTTCGTCATCGGGCGCAGGGAACTCATCGCCAACAAGCGCGCCAGCGGCCGAGACAAGGACCTGCGCGACGTGGCCATGCTGCAAGCCCTGTCCTCGCCCCGTCCAAGGCGAACGGCGCCACGGCGTCGCGCGCGCAAGCCTCTCTCATAGGCCGCCCGCCACCTCGACCGATCACCGCGCTTTCCGTCTTTCGTCATCAACAAAACGCCGGGATGAGCGTTATGGTGGATGAGAGACGCTTTCATGGACGAGATGCCACACCTCAAGCTGGTGGGAAAGCCGGCGCCCGATTCGGACGCCGGCGAATACTCCGAGGCGCGCGCCCAGGCTGACGATCTGCTCATGATCGCCGCCGCCCAAGGGGACCGGGCGGCTTTCGCAAAGCTGGTGGCGCGCTACGAGAGGCACGTGCGCAGCTACTGCGGGGCCATCTTGCATCACGAGACCCAGACGTGGGATGCCGCGCAGGACGTCTTCCTGCGCCTGTGGGCCACGCGCCTTCGCTATCGTCCCAAGGGCAAGTTTCGCCAGTACCTGTACACCATCGCCCGCAACATCGCCCGCAACCTGTGCCGTTCGCAACGCCGGCGCCAGGCTTTGGCGCATATTCTCGGATTCGACGACGACAGCAATGCGACCGCCAATACGCGCGCCCTCGCCAGCCCGCACAGCCTGCACGAGCAGGACGAGAGCGCCCGCCACTTGCGCCTGGCCCTGTCGCAGCTCGATGAGAGACTTCGCGATGCGCTGGTGCTCCGCTACTTCAACGATCTCTCCTACGACGAGATCGCTGCTGTCATCGGCCGCGCGCCATCGACCGCCCGCTCGCGGATTTTCTATGGGTTGAGGCGGCTGGCCGAGCTGCTGCCCAAGGAGTCGGTTCAATGAAGTGCCCAGACGAACAAACCCTGGCGGCGTTCATGGAGGGTGAGCTGTCGACCAACGCGGCCGGCGAGCTGCAGGTCCATCTGGCCGACTGCGCTGCTTGTCGCCAAGCCTTCGAGCGCCTGCGCGAGATAGCCGGGCAATTGCGGCGCGCCCGCGCCGACGACGATCCCCATTTCGTAAGCCAGGTACTGGAGCGACTTCCGGCTGGCCATCGGCGCCACCCTGGCCGCTGGCTGGTGGCCTTGGCCTTGCCGGCAGCCGCTGCGTTCGCAGTCTTCTTGAGCGCATCCTTGCATCATCATGACGGTGAGTTTGTCGCGCGCGGTAGCGCAAGGCCCGGACCGGCCGAACCAGCGACTCACCTCGGGGTTGAGGTCTTTGTCCATCAGCAAAGCCGCGAAAGGAACCGAGTGGCTATGCGGGGTGGTGAGCGAATTGAGAACGGCGACGGATTCAGCTTCGTGGTCAGCAACCGATTGGGTCGCGATGTTTACCTCTGCCTTTTCGCCATCGACAACGCCCAGGCCGTGCACTGGTTCTACCCGTCGTACACCGACGCCGCGACTGAGCCGCAGGCCATCCGCGTGCCCGCGACTCCAGCCATCATGCCGCTGTCCCAGGGTGTGACGCCGGAGGGACTGGCGCCTGGTCGACTGTCGGTCGTCGCGCTGTTCTTGGCGCGCCCGGTTCGCGTCTCTGAAGTGGAAAAGGTGGTCGCCGGAGCCGCGCTCAGTGCGATTGCTCAACGCCTGCCGGTACTCGCCCAGCAAACGCAAATCATCGACGTCATCAAGTAGCCTCAACAACGGATTGAATCACATGTTGCCAGCATCAATCCCCATTGCCATCAGTCTTGCATTGACCACGCCGGCATTGGCCGCGCCAGTCGCCCGGCCCTCGGTCGGCTTTGCCTTGGTAGTCACCAACAACCGCAGCCTGACTTCGTCGCGCCCCGATTTGCAGTACGCTGACGACGACGGCGCCAAGTACGCCGACCTGTTCTCCGACGAGCTGGGCGCTGGACAGGTCACGCTGCTCGCCGAGTTCGATGTGGCCAGTCGCCGCCTGTATCCCGAGTGGAGCAGCCGGGCCTTGGCGCCAACCCGCGCCAATCTCGACAGCGCCGTGGCCCGCTTGGCCAGTGACATCGCCCGCGCGCAGGCGGACGGCGCGTCCGTCCAGCTCTACCTGGTTTTTGCCGGTCACGGCGATGTCGATCGTGGCCAGGGCTACCTCGATCTGGCGGACCAGCGCCTGACCGCACGCGATCTCGACGAGAGCGTGCTGGCCCGCCTGAAAGCCGACCGAGTGCACCTAATCCTCGATAGCTGCAACTCGTACTTCATGCTCAATCCGCGCAAGCCGGGTGGCAAGCGCTGGGAAACCAACCACGACGTGGCCGGCGTGCTCGACAAGTACCCCAACCTGGGCGCCATCATTTCCACCAGCGCCGAGGCTGTGACCTACGAATGGAGCGAACTGCAGTCCGGTATCTTCAGCTACGAACTTCGCTCCGGATTGCGTGGCGCCGCTGATGTCGACGGCAACGGCCAGGTCAGCTACGCCGAGTTGGCGGCCTTTGTCGAGGCAGCCAATCAGGACATCCGCAACGATCTGTATCGCCCCAAGGTCTTCGCGCGCGGGCCGGCCCACGACAACAGCCAGGTGCTGTTGACCCGAAACACGTCTACGCGTGCTCTCAAAATCGAAGCAGCAGGCGCTCGCCGGCTCACCCTGCGCGATGCCCAGGGAACGCGCCTGGTCGACCTCAACAAAGAAGATGGCACGCCGGTCACCCTGAGCCTGCCAACCGAGCACGTCGCGATCTACGAACAGACGCCCGGAAGAGAGCGGCCGCTGGTCAGCGTGCGCAACTTCGACGGCTCGGCTGGGCCAGTCGCCATGCTCGACGAGTTGCCGCGAGCTGAGCCGGACCTGAACGGACGCGGGGAAGCCCCGGTTTTCGCGGCTCTCTTTGCCAGTCCCTTTGGTGCGCGGGCCTTTGCTGTTGCGCAAGCCGCGCCCAAGGACATGAATCCTGCCTATTTCGGCATCACTCGGCGTGACGCCGACCAGTTGCGCTCGCACTTGGAGATGACTCTCAAGCTCGATCAAGACCACTTTTTCATGGTGGGCTGGGGCACGGCACTGGCTACCCTGGTGGGAGCAGATATCCTCGGCACCGCGCTTGCAAAGAGCAACATGAAGTACTAGGACCAAAGGGACCTCGTCATCTCGACCGCCATAGTCCCCGCGATGTTTGGTGGTGTGCTGCTGCTGCGTTCGTTCTTTTGCACCGATTCCGAAAAGCTGCTTGCCGATTTCGACAGCAAGGATCTCTCCACCGAAGAAAGCCGCGGCCGCGCCGTGCTGGAGATGCGCGACAAATTCCACCGTCTGGCTGAACGCAGGCGCCACATGCGCAACATCGGCCGCGGCATCGCGCTTGGGTTGGGGGTGGCCGAGGCGGTTCTCGGAGGTGTCGGGCTCGGCCAGCATCATGGACGCCAGCGTGCCCCCGACTATGTGCTCCTCACCGACGCCGCCGTTTTTGGGTTGGGCGCCCTCCTCATCGGCGTGGATCGTTCGCCCGTCGAGAGAACCTGGGATCTCTACGAAGCCACGGAAGGCGGTGCGACGGCAGGACCGAAGCCCGAGCCCCCTGCCGCCAATCACACCAGTGCCAGCGTCACGCCGCTCTTTGGTGTGACCAGCGGCGGCGCCTTCCTTGGCCTGGGCGGAAGGTTCTAATAGTTCCAACTCGCGGCTTCCTCGCCGGTCTAGAAATCTGCGTCGAGAACTGGCCCGCTTGCCTGCCTGGAATCGCCCAGGGGTTCATGATACCGTTTTCGCCATCTTGCGCTCTCTACTTGTCGTGTTCCTCTCGCTCTTGATGGTGCCGGGCGTGCGGGCTGCCGAGCAGCCAAGTGGCGTGGCCACAGCCCATGTGCGCAAGGCCACGGCTGCGTACAATCTCGGCAAGTACCCCGAGGCCGCCAAGGAGTACGAAGCGGCCTACGAGCAAACTCTCGACGCGAACCTGCTCTTCAATATTGGTCAGGCCTACCGGCTTGCGGGCGAGCGCGACAAGGCGATCACAGCCTATCGTTCCTTCATTCGATCCGCTCCGGAAAGCGAGCAGCGTCAGCTCGCGGAAAGCAAGATCCGCGAACTCGAGCGCCAGCATTCCGCGCCACCTCCGGGCTCTGCCCCGGTACCCGCGGCAGAGCCCGCTTCCGCAGCCCTGGCCCCAGTGCCGACGCCAGAGCCCCCGGTGGCGGCTCCAGGTGCGGCGCCGCCGACAGAAACGCCCAGCCCCGCACCCGTGCCAACACCCGCGCCCTCCACCACCGAGACGCCCAGCAACCTGGTCGCGGCTCCCGTGGCGCCGGAAGCACCGCCCCCGACACCCTTCTACAAGGGTTGGCCGTTTTGGACGGCGGTGGGCGCCGTCGTGGCCGGCGCGGTCGTGCTGACCATCGTGCTCACTCGTCCGAGCAACAACGTGAACATGAACGCCAAGTTCGGCACGCAGGAATTCTAGTCATGACGAACCTCAGACGCTTCGGCCTTCCTGCCCTTTTTGCACTGTCGCTCATTGGCGGATGGGCGTCGTGCGGCCAGTCCAACAAAGCTGGAATCTTGTTGACGGTCGACACCGACACCACCGTGCCGAAATCCCCGGCCATCACATCGCTTTCCGTGACGGCAAACGGAACCACGAAGACCTTTGATGTGTCCAAGGGACTGCCCGGTACCCTCGGCATCGAGACCAGCCCTGGCGACAAGGACGTCGTCGTGGTCGGGTTGACGGCCGACGGCACCCCGGTGGCGAGCGGGAGAGTCACCTGTTCGGCCGCGGCTGGCAAGGTGCTTGACTGCCCCGTTAAGCTGTCCATTCTTCCTGCAGACGCCGGGATCCCCGCTGACGCCAGTCCCAGCGACACCGGCGGAGCACCTGGGTTTGACGTCGCGACCAGCGGCGACGCTCCCACAGGCACAGGCGGAGCCTCGGGAGGCAGCGGCGGCACAATCACGTCCGGTGGAACAACCACCGCCGGCGGCGTGACCACTGCCGGCGGAACCATGAGCACAGGTGGCGCAACCGGCGGTACTCCAGACGCAGGCGGCGGCGCAACCGGTTTCGATGCCGGCTCGAACATCGACGCTCCGCCCAGCACAGCAGGAAGCTCTGGAGGCACAGGGGGCGCGACCACCGCCGGCGGAACCATGAGCAGCGGCGGCGTGACCGTTTCCGGGGGACTATCAAACTCCGGTGGCATGGCCCCAACCGGTGGCACCACGAGCTCGGGGGGCCAGTCCAGCACGGCCGGATCGAAGTCCAATGGCGGCACGATCAGCTCGGGCGGCACGACGACCGCGGGGGGGACCACTAGCTCCGGCGGCACGACGAGCACAGGCGGCACCACGAGCACGGGTGGCACCACAATACTGGTGGCAACGGCGGTGGCCGCCGGCTGGGGGCATTCTTGTGCTCTGATCAAGGACGGTACGATCTGGTGTTGGGGCTGGAACCAGTATGGACAGCTTGGCAATGGAGACAAAAGTGTCGATGGCACTACCAACGTTGTTTCCAAGGTTCCAGTCCAAGTCCAAGGCGTTACACAGGCCGTGGCGGTTGCCACCGGGGACTATCACACATGCGCGGTCATCAAAGGCGGAACCGTGCAATGTTGGGGCTGGAATTACCGTGGTCAATTGGGCAACGGTCTCTCCGGAACGGGTGTCTTCAGCGCCGTTCCCACTTCTGTTAGTCAGTTATCCAATGCCTTGTCGGTTGTGGCGGGCGAAAACCACACCTGCGCCATGTTGTCTGATAGCACCGTCAGTTGTTGGGGGCGCAACGACAGTCACCAGCTAGCCACCGGCGACGTCGCGCAAAGAGAGACACCGGCGTCCGTCTTGACCGGCTCGTCGACACCGACCGCTCTGACCAACGTGACCGTGTTGGCGGCGACCCAGAACCATACCTGCGCCATTCAATCCACCGGAGCCATCTATTGTTGGGGTTACGATGCCTGGGGTCAGCTCGGCAATGGCGTTTCTGACAGCAACGGCCCCGCTGTCGCAGTCAGGGCCGGAAGCATATTGGCGGTCTCTGTTGGCGTAGGTTACTACCACAGCTGCGCGGTCTTGACGGCAGGAAGTCCATACAGCGTCCAGTGCTGGGGCAGTGGCTCTAGCGGTCAACTTGGCGATGGCAACACGACCTACGACAGCCTGACGCCGGTCAACGCGAAGACCTCGGCAAAGGCCGCCGCAATTGCGCTTGGCTATAGTCACTCGTGTGCCGTGCTGGTTGACGGAACGGTCCAATGCTGGGGTGACAATACCGACGGGCAACTGGGCAGCGGTTCCACCAGCGACCAACCCAGCCCCGTGCCGGGGACCGTCAAAGGGCTTTCCCAGGTTGTGGGCCTGAGCTGCGGCGACATTCACACTTGCGCCGTGGTCAGTGGCGGCCAGGTCTATTGCTGGGGCAACAACGACTTCGGGCAGCTCGGATATGGCTCCAGCGGAGGAGACATCGCAAGGCCCACGTTGGTAACTGGATTTGCTCCGTAGGTCCTGAGTACGGTCGAGGGGAAGGTCGGACTGGCGCCCAATCCTAGCTGGGCTCGCTCTGGGTTCGCGCTTCTTCGCCGTCCTGGCCCAGCATGGCGGCAGAAAGCACGCCCTCGCCCGCTTCGTTGTCGACGGAAACTGGGGTGGTGAGGCGGCGCCCAAGGTTTGCCGGACTGCCCTCGTAGCGACTGCCTCGCACACGTTTGAACTCGGCGTAGGCGTGGCGTTCGACGCGCAAGTTGCTCCGGTAGGAAAGACTGGCGACCAGGCTGATGAGGAAACCGCGACGCTGCCACAGACTGATGCCCGCGCGACGGAGGATGCGGGGAATCGAGTAGAACTTTCGGCCGCAGCTATCCATTTCGGCGATGACCTGGTCGAGCGACAGGTGGAGATAGCGCGCCACCGGATAGGTCAGAGTGTAGTACTGCCAGTCCTGGGGAAAATCATCGACCGCCAAGCGCTTTTCCCCAGCCATCTTGTCCCACAGCTGCGTTCCAGGCAGAGGCGTGAGAAAGAGCGCATTGATGTTGTCGACGCCGTAGCGGGTCGCCGTTTCGGCGATGCGCCCGCCGATGCCCGGTTGGTCCGCGTCCAGTCCGATGATGAAAGAACCCACNNCTTGCCCAGCTCACGCAGTCCCTCGGCACTCGGGGTCTCGAAGCCGATGAACACGCCCTTGCACCCGGACCGGGCGGCCAATGTGAGCAACTCCTCGTCGTCGGCAAAATTGATGGTGGCCTGGCCAATCCACTGCTTGCCCAGGTTCGCCGCAGCCATGGCGCGAAACAGATCCTTGGCCCGAGCCATGTGGTCACTGCGCGTCCCGACCAGATTGTCGTCGACCAACAGAACCCGCTTCTGCGGGATGAGCTGGAACTCGCGCACGACATCCGCGACGGGGCGCTGTCGATATGAGGCGCCGTTGAACAAGGTCACGCTGCAGAAGCTGCAGTTCAAGGGGCAGCCACGCGTGGTCTGAATGGCGCCGAACGCGTAGCGCGGCGGGAGCAGATTGTGTCGCGCCGGGCGCATCTCTTCGATGCAAGCCAGCCCGCCCTCATAGCGGCGTTGTAGGCGCCCTTGCCGAACGTCCTCGAGAACCTGAGCCCAGATGCCCTCCGCTTCGCCCGTGACGACCGAGTCCACCCGGTCGATCACTTCGTCAAGGCACATGGTGGCGTGGATGCCGCCCATGACCACGGGAACGCCCAGTCGGCGAAAGTGGGCCGCCACCATGTACGCTCGGCCCGCCTGAGAGGTGAACGCGGTGATACCCACCAGGTCCGGCCGTGGCATGGCCGAATAGTCCGGCACACCCAGGTTCTCGTCCACGATAGTGACTTCCCAATCCGGGGGTGTCAGACCGGCCAGCGCCATGAGGCTGAGCGGCTGCCAGACGCGATACTGGTTCCAGCGGCTCTCGCCAAGGTTGACGATGCTGACAAGCGGATTTGATGGATTGATCAACAGCAACTGCATGGCCTGCCCCGATCCCTAGACGCAAAAAGAAAGACCCTTCGGGAATTGCAAGGCTTGGGCCATGTCTAGTCGCTAGCCCAGGTCGGACGCATATACCACGAAACCGCCGCAGCTCCGGTCTGGTGATCGACAACCGCGAGGCTCCCGATGCTCGGCGAGCCGCGCGCATCTCCTTCGATTTGAATGAGATGGTCATTCATTTTGACTGGACACGCCGCCCGGTTCTACTTCTTGTTGCCACCCGGTTCGCAGGTCTTCACGTCGATGGTACGGCTGCCGGGCGGGCCGTAGCGTTTGGCGACACCCAACTCGGGCCAAAGTGGGCTCTTGCGCAGCATCGCCAGCACCGACGCCTCCAGGCTGTCAGCGTCGGTCCCGTAGATCCCGATGTCGGGGCGCCGGTCAAGCGCACATTCCTCGCCCAGATGCACGCGTGGGTTCGCTTCCAGCACGGTGACTGCCAGTTGCGTCTTCAGTCCTTCAAAGGCCAGTTCTCGACTGTCGGCTGCCCCGCGCTCGGTGGGCGACCGGCAGATCCGTATGACAACTGCTTGATCCGAAAAGTGACCTTCGAACGCCCGGGGCGCTTCCCAGGACTCAAGTTGCGCCGGCGTTTTGGGCGCCCGCTGCACCCACTTGGACGGCACGTCTAGGATCACCGCCCCGCGGCCGACCAGCCCGAGGGCCAGCCGTCCGTCGGGCGCCTCGGCCATGGACACCACGTCGGCCTCGGCCAAGGCCGGCACCGCCGGGTGAAGCGGCCGCGCCACGCTCTCGCTTTCCAGTAGCCACAGCCCACGCCCCGCCAACCACACGCGCTTCGATCGATCCCGCATGATGACGCCCACCTCGTCGTCCAGCCCACTGGGTGCAAGCGCCTTGCAGTTGCCCCAGCGCAGGTCGTACAGGCACAGCCCCTGGTTGGTGGCGAGCAGCAGCCGGCCCTTGCTCCAGGCCAGCGCATCGCGAATCTGGACGCGCACGCCATCAATGGCGACCGGCACAGCGTCGATGAGCGGGATGCCCCCCGCCTCGTTGAGATCAAGACGGGCCATGGCCCAGGCAAGGGCGCCAAACGGCAAGCCGATCCAAGGCGGGCCCACGCCCGCCACGAAGCGCAGCGGCTCACCCACCGCTGACTTGACCGACAGAACTCGCTGGCCCGCTTGCCAGTCGAACGCGCTCCCCGCGTCTGCCAAGGCGCCGTGACTGGAAGATGGCAGGCTCATCACCATGCGCCACTTGCCGGCCGAAAAATTCCACAGCCCCTGGTTGTCCACATTCCACAGCTGCTTGTCAGGCGTGGCGAAGGTGTCGTCGGGCTCAAGCGCGATGTCCTCCTGACTCATCACCTTGAAGCTGCCGTCCCTCCACTGCCCGGTGACAAAGGTGTCCTTCAGCCCGTGCATGTGGCCGTTGTAGTATCGGCGCGACCCCGCCTTGGCCACGATGACATTGGTTTTGTCGTCGAGCGGGATGCTGACCAGGGCGGCCCACAGGCGCTCCTCGCCTGGGTTCCGTGCCACGCCCATCAGATCGCGCGGCGGCGCTACGGTCTCGGGCACCGCACGCCAGCCCTCGCGCGAATACAGCAGGGGGCCGCCCGGTCCGTAAAAGGCCAGGCCATCGCCCATGCGCTCGATCTCGGTGGGGAGCGAGACGGAATCCTGTCCGTCGAGCAGGTGGCGATGCGTGCTGTCGGCGGTGATGTCCATAAGACCGCCGCTGGCCAGAGTCAGGATGACCCGCTCGCCGTCGAGATGGGCCCTTCCCACCGCGCGCAAGTCGGCACGCCCGCCGTGCTGGACCTTGAAGCCCACGGACCCCATGGGCTTCCATTCTTTGACCTTGGCATCGACCTCCACCACGTCATGGGCCGACACCACGATGGCACCCGCGCGGCCGGGCGCGAACAGGATTTGCGTGATGGGCGTGTCCGGCGCCCCCGACGGCATCTTCGCCCGGTCAGCGCCCGCGGACCACAGCGTGACAGCTTTCCCGCTGGCATCGACCCGGACGATGAAACTGGCAGGACCCTCGGGCCGGGTGCTGCCGCCAAAGGCCCAGATTTGCCCGTCGCCTATCTCGCTGATGCCCTGCAGCCCGTCCCATCCGCCCTTGGCCGGGATCTCCTTGATGGTGCCCGCCGCAAGATCGACAACCTGCAGCCTGGACCCGTGGTCATCGCGATCGCTGCCCACCCAAAGACGGTCCCCGCTGTCGAGAAAGAATGTCGTCGGCGCGTCGAGGGGGTATTCGCGCCCGGTGCCCAGATCCCTGAGCTTGTGCGCGAATCCGCGGCCCGCGCTCGCCCCGTAGGAGGCGCGACTGGGATTGCTGATGGCCACCAACACGCCAGCCTTTCGGCGGCCGATCCATTCCGGTCGCCCAGCCACCTCACCCACCTCAGTCAGCGACAGGTCGGCCGGGTTGACCCCGACGATCGCACCGTTGGACAGGCCCGCATAGACGCCCGCCTCGTCGCCGGGACCGATGCAAACGAAGCTCCGTCGGGCGTGCCGCTCGCCCAGCAGGCTGAAACTGGCGTGGTCGAACACCAGCAGGTTTCCCGCGCTGCCAAGGGCAAGAATGCGATCACCCACCAGCAGGCTGTCGCGCAAGGCATTCCCGTCCGTGTGGTACTCGATCCCGAGCGTGGTGGATCCCGACTTGCGTGTCCGGACGCGGCCAAGCGGGTCTGTCCCCATGGCTTCCTGTCGCCAGGATTCAACGGATCGGTAGACCAGCAGAAACGCGGCCCCGGCCATAAGCAACGAGCCCGCTGTCACACCCACCATCAGGGCGAGGCGGGCTCGCGGTCGGATCGGTGGAGCGGGCCGTGGCGAATCGGGAAGGGCCGCGGGAGCGCGGGCGGCCGGGGCCGGCGGCGCCGAGGCGCGCGCGGGCGCTACGCTTGCGAGTTCTCCGCTGGGCCTTTCCGCAGGCGATCCCGGTTTCTTCATCGTGCCGGGAGATGGAGTCGCGACGCCGGCACGAGGCGCTGGGGTCAGCACGGGCCTTGCTGGGGCTGCCGGAGTGCTAAGCGGGACGGCCCCGGGTCGTTTCACCTGACCAGCCACGCTGGGTTGCACGAGCGGACGGGATCCTGCCACCCCTGCGTCCTGCGCCAGTTCACTGCCTGACAGCCGACGCGCGGCCGATGATGGGGGCAGCATGCCGCCGCCACGGGCGCTGGGATCTCCACCTGAAGTGGGAGGCTTGCGGGATACGGGGACCACTGGCGGGGGCGGCCCTGCGCCGGCGCCCGAAGCGGGTGGCGTTGCGGTTGAAGCCGCGCCGGCGCTGCCCCCCGATGCCGCGGCGTCGTCAGCCGTTGGCAACTTCAACGCAGCAGCAAGGGCCCGCACCGCAGCCGACGCCGCCGCATTGGAACGCGGAGCTGGTGTCTGCACCGAGCGGGCGACGCCCCCGGTCTGCGAAGGTCTTCCCGCCGGGGCCGTGGACGAAAAAGGAACCGTTCCCGGCGAACCGACTGGTGAGCCTAGTGCAGGCGTCCGGGCGGGTGGTGCGCCTGACGTCGGCACACCCGATCCAGCTCGTCCGCCTCCCTGGGGCGGCTTCGGGGGAGGTCCGGGTGACATGCGGCAGTACTAGGATACACGACGATCCCAGCCTGCGGTAAGTGGACTACTGGCTTGCCAGCAGGCGCACGTCGACCGCCGGCGGATTGGTGAAATCATCCCACAGATGATCCAGCAGCTTCTTGTCCGGCTTGCCGTCGAGCACGACAAACCGGTATCTCAACTTGAGCGGCTTCCCAGGGCGCACCGTGATCGATCCGTTCTTGCTGGGGGCAAAACCCATGACGGGAGCTTCCGGATCGATGAACACCGCCTCGGGCTTCGCGGAATTCTGCGGGTTGGACAGGATGGCCACGCCGGCCAGCTTGCCGCCACTCTTGCCGCCCAGATAGCACCAATGCGCAGGTGCACCCTGGGCCTTGCTGCGCGATTGGCCTTCCGACGTCAGGAAGATCGACTGGCCTGCTCCCTGCCAATCGCGGTTGCCGCGCATGATGATCCCGCCAAACGAATTCTCGGCCAGCGTGGTCTGACCCTTCAGGACGGCCTGGGTTGACTCCAGGTCGACCAGAAAATAGGACGCCCGACTTGCATCGCGGAACGCCGCCACCGACCAGCCTTCGCGCAGGATGATGGCGCCCGCCCGGCTGTCCATGTCGGCGAAAATCTGATGCGAGCCGAACCCGCCCCGCAGCGGTCCGCCCCACAAGGGCGCGACCGATTCCATGGCCACACGACCTTTCTTGAGGCTGGTGTCCCAAAAATCTGGATGGCTGCCTCCCGATTCCACCTTCTGCCAGCCCGTCCAAATGCCGTGTTGATAGGGCTTGTCCGGGGGATAGTCATCCGTGACCAGCACGCCCGCCGGCGAGTAGACAGGATGAAGATAGCCGTTGCGTCCGTATTCGGGCGCGATGTCCTTGCCCCCAGCCGGGCGCTGGGTCTGATAGGTGAGGATAGGCTTGCCGTCGATGGTTAGCTTGACACCCTCAGGATCCTGCACGGCCAGCACGCCCGCTTTTTCGGATGCGGCTGGAGATTCGCCTTCTTCCGCCAAAAAGATCGCCTGCGCACCCGCCTTCATGGGGTTGATCTTGAACACCACCTGCCCGTCCCCCGGCATCTGCGAGGACACAAGTGCCCCTTTGGGTGCTCGCACCCGCACGGACTTAGCCGGCGGTGTTGCCGGCAGAAGGGCGCTGACTGTGACTGCTTCGCGGGCGCGCGAACCGGCCTTGACCGTGATCTCCCAACGCCGATGCAGCTCAACCGCGGGGGTGGCCGGAGGGGACGGCACCGGAGGCGAGACCTTGAGCCGCTGCGAAGTAGGCTTGCGGCGCGGCGGCTGCGACGGCCCGGAATCGCGGCAAGCCGTAGTGCCTAGCGTGGCACACAGCAACGACAGGGGAAGTATCGAGCGAAACATGGCCCAGAAACTAACCCAGAACGCGCGCCTAGCAAAGCTCAGCGGGCGCCGACCCTACGACCCGCGCGCAGCCTTCCGTTCTTGCAGCAGAACGAATGCTCCATGTCCTCCACCGCGTCCACCGCGCGAAGGCCATCGAGCGCCAGACGTGACCAGCGTCTGGCATCCTCAATTCGGTTCAAGCCGAGGTAGTCGCGGGCCATGCCGGATACATCCATCATCTCATACGCCTTGCTGCCCAGATCCTGCCGTATGGCCCGCGCTGCTTTGAAGGCCACCAGCGCGCGGCGGGGTTGCTGGCGCTCGAGAACGATGTAGCCCATGTTGTTGGCAGTCAGACCCTGGATGTAGGGTTGGGCCACCTGCCGGTTGATTCCGCGCACAGGGCTTCTAGCACTACTGATTGAAATTNNGAAATTCAATCAGTAGTGCTAGACGGGCCGGCGTGAGCCGCTTCCAGTGTTGGGCCAACTCGACAAGGTGACGTTCGTCATTGGTGCAACCAATGAAACCCGCGTCCGTCACGCACGTTGCTAGCCTGTTCCAGTTATGGGACCGGAGGAGTATCCACGAAAACCTGGAACAACGCGGCCTTGTCTCCATTTTGGGCAAAGGCAAGCATGGCGGTATCCCAAACGTCTTTGCTCACCGTCAGCATGCTGTAGCTCGCGTTCTTGAAGTCCGCGTAGGTCACCTGCGCTTCTGAGTCGAGCCTGCTTAGGGGAACATCCATACGAATGGGCGTAGATCCTTTGTAGCTGTTGAAGGCAACTTGGGCGTCAATGCTGCCTATTGTCTGGAAGAAGTCATAGGTGCCGTTAGGGTGTTTTGCGCCGACAGGGAGGGAGAAGGTGTCCACCCCATACCAGAACAGGTCGGACGCGCCTGGCATCCCGCTGACGCCAAAGTCCATGCCTGGCGTCCAACCAAGCGTTTGAAAGTACCCCTTCGCCCAATCGCCGTGAAGGAACATGGCTGCCTTTCCAGACTGCATGGCCGCCGCTGCATCATCCCAGCCGAAATTCGTCGAGTCAGACGCTCCAGTGGAGTCTACATAGTTCGCAACCACCGTGCCGAACAGGTCAATGGCGGCTTTCAGAGCGACATCGTCGCGCGGTCCCCCTGTCATGTAGTCGTAGAATGCGGCCGTCCCCATGGAGGCCATCGCAAGATCGTTGAAGAGAATTCGCATAACCCAGCCCTGGTACGCGATCGCCACGGGCGGGATGCCAGCCGCTTTCAACGCCTGGCAAACCGCCAAGAACTCCGCAAGTGTCGTCGGCGGGGCAAGACCTTGGCTGGCAAACACGTTCTTGTTGTAGAAGAAGGCGTTCTCTCGGTGGATGTTGTTGGGCATTGACTGGACATGGCCACCCACGCTGACGTCCTTGAGGACCTGTGGGAAGATGACGCTGGTTAGGTTTTGGGTGGCCAGAAATGCATCCAGGGGCTGAAGGGCCCCAGGATTGGCCGTGAGAAATGCCCCAAGGGTGGCGGCAGTGTCCTGGAACAGATCGGGAGGATTCCCGCCTGCGAGCCGCTGTTGGAGCGTGGCGCGACTGTCGGCCCCGCTCGTGAGCGCCGCATTGTAGATGATGTCCCCCAGGTGCGTCTCTTCGTCGAGTGACACAAGTGCCTGAAGCGCCTGGGCCTCACCCGGTGCCGTCCACCAAGAGAACATTTCGATCACCGTCGTACCTGAGCCGCTATCCTGGCTGTTCGGCCCTGCTTGACTGCCATTAGAACCACAAGCAATGGCTCCGGAAAACAGTGCCAACGACAGCATCGTCGCGTGAGTAGATCGGCGTGACATATGATCCTTTCGTTGATTCCCGCCCTCGTCTTCTGAAGGTCGCCCAATTCATGCCGCGCAGCTGGGCGCGGACGATGGCTTCCGCCCCTAGTACTCGGTTCTCCCCTGCAGTAGCTTGAGCGGTCTTGCTTGCCCCCTTGTCCTGCGCAGACCGCCGCCGGTGAAACCCAGCGTCCTTGGTGGGTGGCAGCCCGCTAAAGTCTGCCCCTATCCTGACGATGGACGACACGGGAACATGGCACAACCACGGCGGCAGTCGACCGCGACCCAGAAGACTGCTCGCGGCCGGCGGCTTGTCGTGGCGGTGGGAGGGCGGAACTTCCGGCGCCGTCAGGCCCCACTGTGGCGGCCGGCAGTGACCGTTGCCGCGCTCCTGGTGTCGCTTGCCGCGGAGAGGAACGCACTCCACGCAGCCGAATCGCCACCACGGCCTGCGGGGGACGCGGCCCCGGATGCAGGGATCCCCGCGATCTTTCCGGACGCGGAAGCTCCGGCCGCGCTCGACACGGCTGCGATCGCAGTCGAACCCGAGAGCAGCGAACCAACCAACCCGCTCGACCCCTTTGCGGGCGAAACCTGGCGGGATATGTCCGAGTTGGATCTGGAAACGCTCATGCAGACGACCATCGTCACTGCGACCAAATCAGAGGTCAAGGAGGACGAGGCGCCCGCCATCGCGACGGTCATCAGCCGGGACGAGATCCTGCGTTGGGGCTACCGCTCGGTTCAAGAAGCCCTCACGCACGTCGCTGGCATATACATGATCGATGACCAGAGCATTCCCAATATCGGCGTCCGTGGGGTTTCCGGAGGCCTTCGCTCTGAAAGTGGCCTGGTCAAGGTCATGATAGACGGTCACTCCGTCGCATTTCGTTCCACCGGCGGTAACTGGCTTGGACCTGAGTTGATCCCTCTGTCGGCGGTGCAACAGATCGAGGTGATCCGGGGACCGGCCTCCGCTCTCTACGGCGCAGATGCCTTCTTGGGAGTCATCAATGTCGTCACCCGCCACCCCGAAAAGATGAACGGCGGTGAGATCGGCGTCAACGGCAACTACGCGGGGAGCGCCCTCGCCTCGGGGCAGGACGCCAGCCTGGGCACCGAGATCGGCAAGTTTAAGCTGCTCGCCGCCTACCGGATGCACACGGAAGACCATTCCGGGCTGCAGCTCTCGCCTCTGTCGCCCGCTCCCAAGCTGGCCAGCACCGCGTCTCCAGATTTGAGGGCCCGCGACCTCACCCAGGGGTCGAACGTGGTCTTCCTGAAGGCATCAGGGCAGGCCACGCCGACGGCCCGGATCTCCCTGCTCGGTTCCTACTCGCAACTCGACCGTGGGGCGGAGTTTGCCGACTGGGCGCAACTCACCCATGGCCTTGATGCCAATGGCCACGCCAGCGGAACGAACATCTCCCTCCGCCAAGGGATGATCGATGCCCGGGCTGAACTCGCCCTGTCGCCGAATCTCGACCTGACCGTCGACGGGCTCCTCTTCGCCGGTGGTCCCACCTCGCGCGATCGCATCGAGGTCGGCAGCGACATCTACTACGTCAAGCGCGACTTCGGCTACCGGGGCATGGATCTCGGGGCCGAGGTGAGCTGGCGTCCGCATCGGACTGTGGCGGTCCTGTTCGGGACGGGCTACATCCTCGATTCCGAACAGCTCACTGTGGCGAATGACATCCTCAAGACCACGATCCCCCCGATTCCTGCCGGTGGCATCAGCACGTCCCGCTCCGGGGCTCTCGACCACGTCAATTTCACCAATCCGGCGGCGCACGCGCAGGTGATCTGGTCCCCCGAGAAGTCGAGACTCAGTGTCACGGCAGGCGCGCGCTACGACCACCACAACATCTACGGGGATCGCCTGAGCGCTCGCCTGGCCGGCGTGCTCAACCTTTCCAAACGGCTGCACGTCAAGCTCCTGTATGGCAATGCCTTCAAGGCCCCTGCGCCCCAGCTCCTGTACGGGTTCCCGCTCACCTCGGGCGACATCATGGGCAACCCGCAACTGAAACCGAGCGCCGTTCACACGATTGAGGCCCAGATCTCGTACCGCTACGGCAAGTACTTCTTCTTGAGCACCGGGCTGGCCGGCAACTACCTTCTGGATCAGGCCGAGTTCACCCAGCAGGGCGACAACCAGGTGGCGCACAACCTCGCCCGGACGCTATCGCTGTCCTGGGAGACCGTGCTGCAAATCAACTATCGGAAGCTGGTGGCCGCGTATGTCAACACGGCCTTCAATCACACAATTCGGCACACTGATGATCGGGACTACGTTGCGGCTCTGACGAACTATGGCAATCTGGCGTACCCAACGTTCATCGCCAACGCTGGGATCAGTGCCAGGCTGGCGCAGCTCCCCCTGCGGCTTGGCGTCGAAGGTTCCTTGGTATCGGCGCGCCGGGCGAGCTCCTCCGACATTCTGGAACACGGGGCACTCTATGAATATAGGCCCTATGTCGTCGTCGGCGGCAACCTGCAGACAGTCGGGCTCCGGTTGTTGCCCAATCGGGCGACCGTGATCCGCCTGATCGTTCGCAATCTGTTTGGCACGCAGATTTTCGATCCGGGCTTCGCCGGCGTGGACTACCCGCAGCTCGGCCGTACCGTGGTGCTCGACCTCATCCAAGAATGGTAGATCTATGCAGCTGGACACCACAAACGAGACGCAAATCACTCGGGCGCGACGGGCTGGTTCGCTCAGCTCACCCATTGCCCACAGCCGGGCCAGGATCCTCGTGACCATCGGGTGTCTGTGCGGATCGCCAGCGTGCGGAGGCAAACCAACGGGCGACACCCTAAACGTGGGACTGCTGCTTCCCTTCACGGGTGGGGATGCGGCGATGGGTAACAACCTGGAAGAGGCCGCTATGATGGTGGCCGACAACGTAAACGCGAACGGCGGACTGACGGGGAGGCCCCTGCGGCTCATCGTCGGGGACACGCATTCGGACGGCCCCCGAGCCCTCGAATCCCTGACCCGAATCCTGAACCAAGGTGTGGTCGCCGTCGTGGGGCCCGCGAGCACAGTTGCGGCGCTCGCGATCCTCCCAGTCCTCAAGGAACAGAGGATCGTCCTGGTTTCACCCTATGGCACCGACTCGATCGACAACTCCATCGCCGACGCGGACTACCCCTGGTTTCGTCTGGAGCCGACGCCCATCGCGTTCGGGCAGGCTCTTGCCAAGCGCATGATTGCTGATGGGGCGACCGCCGCGACGATTCTCTACACCAGCGACGAGTACAACTCGAGTTTTGCGGACGCAACGGCCGATATGCTGAGGCAACTCGGCGGCACGGTGTCGGCCGCGATCCCACTCCCGGTGGGATACAGTGACTACTCCGCGTCGCTGGTACAAATCTCGCCGTCGATCCTCAGGGTAGTCGTGCTCGCTGCCGATCCGATCTCCGGTGCACGGATCGCGAATGATTTGTCCGTCGTCAATCCAACGCAAGCGCGGCAATGGTATTTCCCACCCTCTCTAAAGACCGGGGAGTTCGTGAGCAACGCGCTTCCCGAGAAGATCGAGGGCGGCATTGGCGTCGCTCCCGACATCTTCGCTGCGACCGACAGGTTCAACGGCGACTTCGCGACGGCCTGGAACGGTGACGTTCCTTCCGACGGCGCCTACTATTACTACGATGCGCTCACGTTGATGGCGCTCGCCGTCGAGCAAGCTTGGGTCGCAACCGGCGCGCAGACTCCTGCATTCGAGGTGTTGCGCGACGACCTCCGCGCGGTGGCTCAGACTCGTGGCGTCGTCACCCAGTGGGATCAGACAGCGATGGCGCTGGGTTTCGTCCGCGCTGGCATGACCACCTACTACAGCGGCCTATCGGGCCCCATCCTTCTCGAGAACACGGGCGAACGGGAACTGGGTATGGCGGCTTTCTGGAAAGTCCTCGACGGAAAGATCGTTACCGCGAACTGAAACGGCGTCCAGAAATCGGGTTGGACCGCCGTGAGGAGATGTGCCTCACCACCCTGCAGCGAGTCCAAGCACGTCACCGCCGGGCGCACCACGCGATTAGGGCAGTGGTGCACCCGTCACCGCCCGTGCCCGCAAGCACCAGGGATGGCGCGACCCAGATTGCAGCACGCATCTGGCGAGCCCCTACCGCCAACCTTCCCGGTCGAACCTTTGGTGGATCCGGCCACCATCGGCAGGGTCGCCGACGTCCCGATGAGCTACTCCAATGCCTTGTCGATGTGCTTCAGGGCGTCGGGTTGAAGGCCGAAGTTGGCCCGCACCAGGTTGACGTCCACCACCGTCTTCACCGAGAGGGGCAGCTCGACGGGATGTCTTTCAACCTGCCAGTCGTTCTCCGATAGGTCGAATATGAGATTCGCTGCCTGCAATCCGAGGGCTTCGTAGTCAGGCACGACAGCCAAGGTCCCGAGGGGCGAACTAGGCTCTACGAAATTGGACACGCCCACAATGAGCGGAAGTCTTGCATCAGCCGTCTCTGCGCGCCACGCTTCGTCAACGAACTCCTCGTCCCGCACCAGGGCGTTGTCGTTGAGCATCCAGATGGCGTCAACTTTCTTGCCCTTGGCAAGGTCGTGAAGCGCGCCGCGCAATCCTGCGGCGGTTGCGTCGTTGGCTACAGAGGCGGGAACAAGCTCGACGTGTTCCTTGGCTGCTAGCGCTTTCTGCCGCTCTATGAACTTTCGGAATGCGGGGCGATAGATGACCCCCACGCGGTTGATCGGGGTGGTGATTACAGAGCGTAGGTGCACGAACGCAGTGATGCCGGGAACCTCGTAGGCTATGCCCGTGGCCCGCCGGATCTGGGGCTGCACTTCTTCTACAAAAGAGGCCATCAGCAGCACCGCAGGGAGAGTTGCCGTGGTCGGACTGGCCATCTGGAGCTGGCGATAGAGGCTGATGGTTGCGTTGTTCATCAACACCAGGCATACCGGTTTCGCGGTTTGGATGGCTGCGGCCAGATCGGCGGCTTTGGTTTCCGGTCCGACTGCGAAGGTGTTGACGTTGAAGTTATTCTGCACCTCTGATACCAGGCTCCTCCGCACTTCCAGGAAGTTGGGTGAGGTGGGAATGGCGATGAGGAGCGTGGGAGCGCCCGCTCGCGCTGGCGGATCCACGATGGCCACAGGCCCCTGGCCGGGCGCGCCGGTTTCGCTGCCGGTCGTCGCGCAGTCGGCGAGGCCCAAGAGCATGATGGGCAATACAGCCACCAGCCAGTTCATGTTCTTGTCGCCGGTCATGGGACTCGATCGGCTACGGAGTCTGGTCATAGGTCGGCAGGGGCGAGCCCCAGCAGGTTCGGACTTGTTCCGGAATCCGAAGGTTCGGAGGGTTGAGGGAGGAACTTTAGCGACTCGGGGACGCGACCAGCTTGTAGATCGTATAGCGCTCGTCGCCCGTGACATGGTCGGCAAAGCGCGCGACGACCTCGGTGCTAGCCCTCCACGCCCGCAGCTCCTCGGGCGACCACGAGAAGGTTCGGCCGAAGCCATAGTTAAGCGACCGGGCGCTGCCAGAATCGCCGAATGGATCGCTCCCTTTTAGGTGACCGAGCGCGATGAGAACCTCGCGCTTCTGCTCGGCGTGGACTCGCAATGCCTCACGCAGAAGTTCCCCGAGACTGAGGTGCAGTTTCGATCGGCGAGTGAACCTCACGATGTCGCCGAAGCGCTGCTCGCGAACGATGTAGATGGGGTTTTGCGCGTAGTAGGGCATCGATTCGATATAGAAGTCGGGTTCGGCGATAAGGATCGCGCCTTGGTGCTCCGCGTGTGCAGCTAGATAGGCGCCAAAGTCCCGGCTTGCGCTCATGTCGTAGACGATATCCATTGCAAGCTTGTAGATCCCGCTCGCAAGGGAAATCACCAGCAAGATCGGCAGACAGCCATAGAAGCCAACACGCGCAAGCACCATGGTAACGCGTGCTTGGGGCGGCGCAGGTCCAGCATCGACGGCCATCCAGGTGAGGGTGAGCAAGAAGACAATGAACAAGCCCTGGTGTCGGTAGCCGCCCGGATACACTACGGCGAACAGCACGCTCAGCGCGAAGATGGCTGCCCACGCCACCGCGAACAGCGCCGGTCGCCGCAACAGCCCGAATGTGGATCCGATGAAGACCAGATTGATGAGCACCGCGACGAGACCAGGCAGGCGCGGAGCCACCGAGCCGAATTGTTGCGCGGGATCAAGCAACGCCGACCCGATGGCATAAAGCACGTTCCAAGCGTTGTAGCGCGTGGGTTCTGACGAGACGATCTGATCCGAGGGCAATACGGTGAGGACAGCCACGACGGCACCTGCAGCCAGAAGCGCGGTCGCGAGGTAGAGCCCGCCGGCCGTGCGGCTTGCGAAAGCTGTCCGCCGGTTGCCAAATTCGTCCCAAAGCCAGAAGGCCATGAGCAACCCGGCAAGGAGAAGCGAGTGGATGTTGGTGTTGGCGAGACAGGCAAGTACCACGCCCATCCACACCGACCGTCGCCGGTGCTGACGGTAGAGCCAGGCAAAGGTGAACAGCAAGAGCATGGAGATCCCGTAGTTCCTGGCAACGACCGAGCATTCATAGAGCGGCATGCGCCCGAAGACGAATAGAGCCTTGAGCCAAAGGGGGAGCGGCGAGCGGAAGATCAAGACAGCGACTGCGGCCATCGCGACGGCCAAGCTGAGGATCGGCAGAACCAACTTTGACGACGTGACGACGTAGCCGGCATGGAGCAGGAGATACCAAAGCGCCGGGTGCCCTTCGTCCTTGAGCAACGCGAACAGATCGGGCAGCGACTTCGCGCCTCGTACCAGGCTGAGAGCCCGAACCTCGTCGCGCCAGAACTCGTGGCGGAGCGTGCCCAAAACCACGACCGCACACCAAAGCAAGAACAGCAGCCAGCGCAGCCGCTTCTCGCGCAGCGCCCGGGCATCGACCGCGGAGGCTAGCTCGGTACTTGCTACGACCGCTGGCAACTTCGCCTCTCGATCTGGCGCTAGCGGCCCGAATTGAGAGTGGTTTCGCATATGCCTCTGACTGTACGTATCACGAAGTCGGGCGCTTGGACAAACGGACGTCTTGCCCGCGTTTCATAGTAGGCCAGCGTGCGCTGCATTCGCTCGTTGATCGCGCACGCGATCATCGCGATGACAAATTGGAGCGTCTCCGGGAGCATCGGGCATCACCATGCCGGTTCGCGCATGCCGTTTTCAGGCTGCGTATCTCCGCGAATTCGTGCCAGCATTTCGGCGACGACTTTCCGGACACCAAGGGTGGCCAGGGCTCGCGGAAGCCGGCAAACTACCGGTCATGCGGTACTGCTCGTTCCCCAAGATCCCCGGCCTCCCCATCTCGGCGCTGGGGTTCGGATGCATGCGTCTGCCCACCGTCAGCGGTGATCCGGCGCGCATCGACGAAGAAGCGGCTGCGCGCCTCGTGCACCGGGCTATCGACGCGGGCGTGAACTACTTCGACACAGCGTGGCCCTATCATGGCCAGCAGAGCGAACCTTTCCTGGGACGCGCGGTTGCGGGACGGCGCCACCAGGTGCAGTTGGCAACCAAGCTGCCGGTGTGGGGGGTCGAAAAGGAGAGCGACTGGGAGCGTTTCATCGACCAGCAGCTGGTCCGGCTGGGAACCGACCGAATCGATTTCTACATGCTGCACGGCTTGGCGGCCGAGTCCTGGGACAAGGTCAAGAATTTGCGCGGCCTGGCTGCCCTGGAACGCGCCAAGGCTGACGGCCGCATCGGGCACATCGGCTTTTCGTTTCATGGCTCACCTGACGACTTCCGCGCCATCATCGACGCGTTCGACTGGGAATTCTGCCTCATCCAGCTCAACTACCTGGACCAGCAGTACCAGGCTGGCCTGCAAGGCCTGCGCTACGCCGAAAGCCGCAGGGTGGGCGTGGTGGTCATGGAGGCCCTGCGCGGCGGGGCCTTGGCCAGGGTGCCGCCCGCGGTGGAGAGCATCTGGGCGCGCTCGCCGCGGCCCTGGTCGCCGGCAGAATGGGCTTTGCGCTGGGTGTGGAATCTACCGGGCGTGGTGAGCGTCATCTCGGGGATGAACGCCGCCAGCCAACTCGAAGAGAACCTGCGCGTGGCGAGCCATCCCATAGCGCTCAACTCCGACGACCGCGCGTTGGCCGACGAGGTGGCGCGCTTCTTCCACGCGCGCATGCCCGTGGCCTGCACCACCTGTGGCTACTGTCTGCCTTGCCCGGCCGGGGTTTTCATCCCCGAAGTGCTGTCCACCTACAACACGGCCTCGATGTTCGACAATCAGGCTGGACCACGCTTTACCTACGATGCCTTCCTGGTCAAAGCCGGCGCCGGCGCCGACCAATGCACCGAATGCGCCGATTGCGAGCCCAAGTGCCCACAGAACATCCCTATCATCGAGATGCTGGCCAAAGCCCACGCCCACCTCACTGGGTAGTGTGGGATGTTCGGAGAAAGTCTACCCGCCACGATGATTTGTTGAGGTCCCCATGGAAAAGACGCGCAGCCTAGCCAATTTGATCCAGTCGGCCCGAGCCTTCCAAGAAAGTCGAGTGCTGCTCACGGCCCTGGAATTGGACGTGTTCTCGACGGTCGGGGAAGGCGGCGCCACGGCCGCAGATGTCGCCCAGCGCCTGGGCACTGAGTCGCGCGCCACCGAGATGCTGCTGAACGCACTCGTGGCGCTGGGCGCGCTTCTGAAGCGCGATACCGTCTTTCGCTGTACCGCCGAGTCGAAGGCTCTGGGGCCTGCGCGGCCAGGCCTGTTGCACACGGTCCATTTGTGGAACACGTGGTCCACCCTCACCGAATGCGTGAAGGTGGGCAGGGCGGTCCAGTCGCGCGGCCCCGAGGGCTTCCCCGAAGAGCGCACGCGCGACTTCATTGCCGCCATGCACGCGCGGGCTCAGGACAGCGCCAAAGAAACCGTGCGCGTCTCGGGCATCCACCATGCGAAGCGAATGCTCGACGTGGGCGGCGGATCGGGCGCCTTCTCCATCGCCTTTGCCCAGGCTTGTCCCGAACTGCGCGCGGAAATTCTGGATCTGGGACCGGTGGTTCTTCTGGGCGAGCGCTACATTCGCGAGGCGGGACTGCAGGACCGTGTCCGCGTCCGACCCGGGGACATGCGCACGGCGGAACTTGGCCAAGAATACGACCTGATATTGCTCTCCGCCGTCTGCCACATGTTCGGCGAGGACGAGAACCGCGCGCTCATCCAGCGCTGCGCCCGGGCTTTGGTACCAGGAGGTCATCTCGTGATCCGCGAATTCATCCTCGAGGAAAATCGCGCCGCGCCCCCGTTTGCAGCGCTTTTTGCCCTCAACATGCTCGTGGGCACCGAACACGGAAACACCTATACCGAAGGCCAATACCGCAGCTGGATGGCAGAAGCCGGCCTGGGCAGCATCACTCGCCCCGACCCCGACGGCGATGTTTTGGTTGCAGCCCAATCAGGCTAGAAGGTCAGGGCGCAAGGAGACACCATGGAAGAGACAGAAATCGGGGAAGTCAGCGTCGACAAGCAGGCGGAGGCAGCGCACGAGAAGGCCCGGGAAGAAAGGCATCGGGCGCCCTGGCTGCGCGGGCTGGCAGTCTCGACGGCATGCCTGGCGGTTGTGGCAGCCGTGGCCTCATTGAAATCCGGGCAATGCGCGAACGAGGCGTTGCTCAAGCAATCTCGGGCCACTGATCAGTGGGCCTACTATCAGGCAAAGGGAAACAAGGCGGCGACGAAGGTTTCGGAATTGGAGATTCTCACCGAGCTGCACGCGGCCCCCGAACGACTCGAGATCATTCGCCGTGACATCCAGAAACACGCGCACGAGCAAGACGAGATTCGCGCCGAGGCTCAACACCTGGAGGCCGAATCGCGCGACGATCTCGCCAAGCATGAGTGGTTCGCGCTCACCGTAACCTTGCTTCAGGTGTCCATCGGATTGTCCGCAATCGGGGCGTTGCTAGAAAGCCGCAAGATCTGGCTCGCTTCAATGGCCACTGGCGGTGCGGCAACGATCATCTTTGTGGCGCGCTGGATCTTGAACTGATGGTTGCCGCCGATCGATGAGCTCGGCCGCGCTACAGAGCATAAGGGCAACTGGTTTGGCTACCTGAACCAGCTCGATGGGCGTGACCTTGATGCGCTCGATCTTCATTCTATCGAGGGAACTCTGGACATCGTTCGGTTGGGTCATGGCGTGTCTCCTTGGCCTGGGCAAAAGCCAAAGATGCTCATGAACGGCTCTCCTTTGGTTCGGCTGTGCCGCTGTCACATTCGATCACAGCGATAGTCCAGCCCGCTCCTTGGTCAGGTGACGCAGAAGATAATTCTTCTTGACGGGACGGAATTTGCCTCGATAGAAGACAACCGTTGTTGTGGGATCAACGTTGCGTTCAACCTATGGAGGCTCCAGTGAACAGAAACGATGAGGGACGGACGAGTGGTAGCAAGGTCAGCAGTCTTGCGGATCGGCTTTCAAAGGGCATAGCGGTGGCCGCGCTGGCAACGCTGGTCGGGCCGCTCGGCAGTTCCGCCTGCCGCAGGGCCGAACCCGGGCCTGGGGCCGGGCCCGGGGGGCCGGTGGGCTCAACGCAAAAGGCGCTCGATGTTGGTCCTCACCTGCTCACGGGAACGGTGTTCGGCGGCGGCACCGCCATGCCAGGTACGCTGGTCGAGGCCCTGACCGACGGTACCACCACCGTGGTCGTATCGAGCACGACCGACGCCAGCGGCGGCTACTCGCTCTCGCTGCCGCCTGGGACCTACGATCTGCGGCTGACCCCGCCGGCCGGCAGCGGATATGACGTACAAACCGTACAGAACGTCGTGATCGCCGACGCCGACAAGCGGGACGACATTGTCCTTATCGCCGAAGGGGGAATGGTCGCGGGGCACGTGCGTGGCTATGGTGGGGTAGCGATAGCGGCGGCGACTGTGTATGTGTACACGCCGAGCTGGACATGGGTTACCTCGACAACGACAGACGACCAGGGGCAATACCAGCTGAGCCTCGGGCCCGGGACCTACATGTTTCAGGTCCAGACACCCTACCCGCCGCCCGCGGGTGCGCCCAATGGCTCCTGGTCCGAGGATCTATACAATCAAACCATCAGCAACAGCACGACGCTCGACTTCAACCTTCCGGTGGCCAGGGTTCAAGGGGCGGTGACCGACGCGAACGGCGCCCCGGTGCCCGGTGTTTCAGTCGCGGCGAATGGGAACAGTTACCCAGTGTCGGGGAGCGCCTCCTTCAACGCCAGCGCAAAGACCGATGCCAGCGGCCACTATGAACTCCTGGTCTTCACCGGGACGAACCTCACCTTTGCCGTGACCCCGCCGCCAGCCAGCGGTTTCTCGATCACCGTTCTTTCGAACGTCGCGGTTTCGGCCGACTTCAGCCAGACCATCATCCTCGAAAGCCCGGATCTTTCGCCGCCCATCATTGTGGCTGGGCCGACTGTGGTTCACCTGAGCGATACCTCGGTTTCAATCAATTGGGAGACCAATGAACCGGCCAATTCGCTGGTCGACTATGGAATTGGCGGGCTGACATTGTCTGCCTCGTCGGCGAACCTTGTCATCAAGCACGAGGTGACCCTGACCGGGCTGGCCGTCTCCACCGTGTACCAGTACCGCGTCAGTTCCACTGACGGCAGTGGCAACGGCCCGACCACCTCGGCGATCCTCACCTTCCGAACCGAAGATCCGCCTGGGGACATCACGGCTCCGGTGATCACCGCGGGCCCGACCGTGACCAGCATTGGGCAGACCACAGCCATTGTCATTTGGAGCACCGACGAGCCAGCCTCCACCGTGGTTCACTATGGAACCAGCGGCGGCCTTGGCACCGATGCCACAGTCGCCGGGTTCACAGTGGCCCACCAGACGACACTTTCCAATCTGACTCCGGGGACAACCTATTTCTATGTCGTCGCGTCGACCGATCCCGACGGCAACGGCCCGACCTCGAGCGCCCAGGCCACGTTCACCACTGCGGCCATCCCCGACACCACGCCGCCTTTGATTCTCACCGGTCCCAAGGTGACCGACACGACCGACACGACCTTGAAAGTGGTCTGGACCACGGACGAGGCAGCGACCAGCGGCGTGTCCTACAATGACGGCACGACCTACTTTGTGGTCAGCGACGCCACCCTGGTCACCTCGCACGAGGTGGTGCTGGCGAGCCTCAACCCGGCCACCACGTACCACATCACGGTCTCGTCGAAGGATCTCGCGGGCAATGGCCCCACCCTTGGCGGACCCATCGACGGCACAACCCTGGCGTCACAGACCAACGCATCTCCGGTCGTGACCGTGCCGGCCGATCAGGTTGCCGAGGCCACTGGGCCGACTGGCGCTGTCGTAAGTTTCGTCGCCAGCGCGAATGACGCCGAGGATGGCCCGCTGACCCCGGTGTGCACGCCAGCTTCGGGCGCGACCTTCCCACTTGACGTCATCACGGTGACCTGCACCGCCACTGACAGCAAGGGCGCAAAGGGCACGGCATCGTTCAAGATCACGGTGCGCGACACCACCGCGCCGGTGCTGAAGTTGCCGGATCCCATTACCGTCGACGCCGACGCCAGCGGCGTGGTGGTGGTCACCTTTGTCGTAACTGCCACGGACGCCGTGACTGCCTCAATTACACCGATTTGCTCGCCAGCGTCGGGCAGCGCATTCCCGATCGGCCCCACCACTGTCACCTGCACAGCGAAGGATGCCGCCAACAATAAGGCGAGCGGCAGCTTCCCAGTGACTGTGCGCAAGCCGAACACGCCGCCGGTTGTGTTGGTTCCGAGTGGCATCGTCGTGGAGGCGACCGGACCCGCCGGCGCGACTGTGGTCTTTGCGGCGAGCGCGAACGATGCCGAGGATGGTCCGTTGCCTGCGACCTGCTCGCCAGCCTCAGGCACCATCTTCCCGATCAGCGCCTCAACGGTGACTTGCACAGCAGCCGACCACCAGGGCGCCAAGGGTTCGGCGGCATTCTCGGTCGCGGTTGTCGACACGACGCCCCCGACGCTTGTCCTGCCAGCGCCGATCGCCGTGGATGAGGACGGGACTGGCGGCGCGACGGTCAGCTTCACTGTGACAGCAACCGACATAGTTTCGGGGTCGGTGAAGCCGGTGTGTACGCCTGCCTCGGGCAGTCGCTTTGTGGTCGGCGCAACGACCGTGTCGTGCGACGCCGCAGATGCGGCCGGCAACCATGCGAGCGGCACTTTCCAGGTCACGGTGCGTGCGGTCAACAAGCCACCGACCGTGAAGGTTCCTGCCAACATGACAGTCGAAGCCGCGGGACCGGCGGGCGCAGTGGTCACGTTTGTGGCCACCGGCAGCGATCCCGAGGATGGGACGATCGCGCCCGTGTGCACGCCAGCATCGGGCGCGACCTTCGCGCTCGGCGCGACGACGGTAACCTGCAAGGTGACCGACCACGCCGGGGCCAGCGCCTCGGGTTCGTTCACTGTCACGGTCGTTGACACAACACCCCCGGTGTTCGCCTTCGTGCCTCCGTCTGTGACCATTTCAAACTGTTCGACCGCCAACCTTGGCCAAGCGACCGCCACGGACAAGGTCGGGCCAGTGACTATCACGAACAACGCCCCGGCGGTGTTCTCCGACGGGTCGACCGTGGTGACCTGGACGGCGAAGGACGGCGCCGGCAATACCGCGAAAGCAACCCAGACGGTGACGGGAGCTTGCCTAACCTGCGTGTTTGGCGGACAGGAACTGGACATCAACGATCGCACGCATATCAACGGCGGGGCGGTTGCGGCCGGCAAGCTGTACATCGGCGCCGACGGACGAATCGCGGGCGACGCCAAGGCCTCGGGCAATGCCGATCTGCGGAGCCGCGCCACGGTGACTGGAACGTTGCGGGTGGCCGGAGCGCTCAGCCGGACCTCAGACGTGGTGATCGGCGCGCTGGTCAATCCTGCCAGCGTCATTGCGCCGACCTTGCCGAGCAAGACCTTCACTGTCGGCACGGGGAGCGTGTCGATCGCGGCGAACGCCACCAAGGTACTGGCGCCAGGAAACTTTGGCAACATGACCATTTCAAGTCGCGCCAACGTCACCCTGACGGCTGGGACCTACAACTTCGCATCGCTCGACATCGAGTCCTACGCACAGCTGACGCTGAACACGGCCGGCGGTCCCATCACCATCAACGTCCAGGGCGCGTTGGTCTTCAAGAGCCAGATCACCTATGCGGCGACCGCTCCTGCGAGCATCACCTGGTACAGCAACACATCGATCGACGTTGAGCCACAGCAGCTGCCCACATTCCCGGGCACCCTGGTGTCGCCCAACGGGCTCCTCAGGATCGCGTCGCAGAACACCATCAACGGCTGCGTTGAGGGCGGCAAGATCGTCGACATCGAGCCCGACAACACGATCAACGGGCGCAGTCTATAGCTGGCAAGGGCTGCCACCCCGCGCCCCTTCCCGGGTGCACTTCGCCCGGGAAGGGCGCGAAAGTAAGCCGCCATTTCACTCACCCCCCCAACGAAGGGGACAGCCAACCGCGCAAGAAGCAAGGCAGAGCCGGGCTACTGCTCCTCGATCAGGCGGGCATGCGGCACCCGTCCGCTGGGATATCCCCCTTCGAGCCAGCCTCCCGAGATAGATGTCATGAGCGCGAATCGATTCCAACCTGCCATATGTTCCGCCTATGCTCTCCACGGACAACCATGGAAGCTACTTGCGTCTTTGCAGCCAATACGCCAACAGGCCAACCGCCAGCGTGGCCAAACCCACCAGGCTCTCCCGCGGCCGCTCGGCCACGGTGAAGCCTGTGGCGCCGATCACGAAAACCAAGAACAGGGCCGGCACCCAGGGCCAGCCCGGAACCTCCAGGGCCGGGCCTCGCTTATGCCGCTCCCACACCAGTCCCAGCACGGTGGCCGCAGTCATCAGGCTCAGGGTGAAGCCGACATAGGTGAGCAGACTGGCAAAGGCTGCCGTCCACAAAGCCACGATAGCGATCACCGTCTGCGCGAGGAGCGCGACGCGCGGGGGCCGGCCCGGCCGTACGGCCAACGCCCGCGGCAGAAAGCCGTCGGCGGCCATGCGCGCCGCGACCTGGGGCCCGGCCATGGCGAGGGACGAGACGCAGATCGCGAGCACGAAGGCGATCAGGCCCGAGACCAACTTGGCCAGGCGCGGCCCGCCCAACACCAGGGCGGCGATGCGGCCCACGTCGACCTTTCCCGCCAGCAAGGACGCCGGCGCGCCCAACACGAACACGGCATTCAGCCCGAGGTAGAGCACGGTCACGAGCACAGTCCCCAGCACCAAGGCCCGCGGCAGATTCCTCTTCGGCTGCGCCACCTCGCCGCCCACATACACAGCCGCGTTCCAGCCCTGGTAGCTGTAGGAGACAATCACCAGGGCCACGCCCAAGCCCGCCACTCGGCCCGGAGCCGCCACGTTGTGCAGTCCTTCGTGCACCAACTGCCCCATGCCGAACCCGGTGAACAGCGCGATCACGACCAGCTCGACGGCCACAGCGATCGCTTGCGCCCGCGCCCCGGCCGTCAGAGACACCGCGTGCACGGCTGCCGCAAACAAGATGATCACCGTCCCAGTCAGCCGCGGGGACGCCGAAGCAACGCCGCCCAGTGCGGACATGTACTGCCCGAAGGCAAAGGCCAGCGCGCCCAAGGGAACAGCAAACCCCACCAGCAGCGAAACCCAGCCGGCCAAGTAGCCGAGCGCCGGGTGCAAAGTTCGCGACAGGAACACATACTCTCCGCCCGATTCGGGAATGTGGCGAGCCAGTGCGCCGTAGCACAAGGCGCCGAGCAAGGCGACCGCGCCCCCCAAAACCCAGACCAGCAACACCAGCCAGGCCGAACCCAGATCAGCGATCAGGAGACCGCTCGTGGTGAACACACCCGTGCCCACCATGTTCGCCACCACCAGGGCTGTGGCGCTACTCAGCCCGAGGCGTCGCTCGCTGTCCATCGCAGTGCTATTTGCGCTTGCGCCGCAGGGCCAGGACCAGCTGGGCCCAGGCATTGCGCTCGTCGTCCGATGTGAACGAGAACTCCACACTGGCCACCCGCGCCGCGCGCTTGCGTTTGCCGCTCTTCTCCACGCGCAGGACTTTCCCAGCGACTTGACGTGCGTTCTTGGCCACAGCCCTGGCCTTCTCAGGCACAGTCAGATTCACGCCATCGCCGGCCGCGAGTGGCAACGAAGTTTCTACCGACACACCGCCCGCACCCAGATTGCGGACACTGGCCCGCACATCACTTTGCTCGCCAGCCGCTTGCGGGGACTCCTCCCCTGCGGCCAGCGTCGCTGGCAGCCGCACGCTGAGGCGTGAAAATCGTCGGCGCTGCTCGGTCTCAACCCTCACAAGTCGCTTCAGGGCCGCCGTGACTGGTGGACCGCCAGACACGCGCAGAATAGCCGCATGGCCGGTGTGGCGACCTGGGCCGCTCGCGTAGCGAACCACCACATCATGCCCCGCCTCAAGACCATCCGGGGCCGCGAGCAGGTCGGGAAAGGTAAAAAGCACCTCGCCGGGCCGCAAGCTGAAGACGAATCCATGGAGCGGCGTCAGGGAGCCGTTCGCGAAGATCTCCGCCCACTGGCCCAGGACGAGCTGGGCGTCCGGCGCAACAGTTTCTTTTCCCTGGCGAGGCTTGGGAACCGCGCGGGGCAATGGAAGCGGAGCCATAGAGTTCCCGACAGGCGTATCGACTCGCTCGTCTGACCACATAAGAGCTATTCAACCTCCAGGGCTGAAGAATCAAGCATCATAGGGCACCCCTGACAATATCGCCTAGTTCCTCGTCGGAAAGTTGCACGGGGTTGCCGCTCATGCTGCTGGCGGCCTTGGCCTTGGCCACCAGTGCCGGGATTTCGCTGATCGCCAAACCGTGATGACCGAGGCCACGCACCTCGAGGGCCTGGCAGATCTCGCGCACCCAGGCCACACCGTCGTCGGCTTCGGCGCCCTGCCGTCCCGTCACGATCTCGGCGATCCTACGATAGCGACTGCGGGCGGGATGCTCGGGCGCGCGCTCGGCCAAGGCCCGCAGGTTGGCTTCCATCACGGGCGCCATCAAAGCCGCGCACAACGCCCCATGGGGTGCGTGCACCATCCCTCCCAGGGGCGCTGCGAAGCCATGCACAGCGCCCAGACCTCCATTGGCCAAGCACAGACCGCCGCACAGGCTCGCCAGCATCAGGTCCTCGCGCGTGTCCGCTTGCAGTCCCGAGGTGTAGGCCCGCCGCAAAGCCCGCGCCGAATGCCGCAGCCCCTCGGCGCCCAGCGCATCGGTCAAAGGATTGGCCCGGCCTGAAACCAGCGCCTCCACCAGGTGCGACAGGGCGTCGAGGCCGCTGGAGGCCACCACCGACTTGGGTAGACCGCCGAGCAGATCCGGATCGAGCACCGTCAGAATAGGCAGCAAATGCGGACTGCGCAGGCTGACTTTGACCTTGGCCGCTGGCACACCGATGACCGCGTTGCGGGTCACCTCAGCGCCGCTGCCAGCCGTGGTGGGGATGGCCACATAGGGCAGCGGCCGCGACTGCAAGGGCTGCCCACGGCCCACCACCTCTAGATAGTCGAGCAGGACACCTCGGTTGGTGGACAGCGCGGCCACGGCCTTGCCCGTGTCCATGGCGCTGCCACCGCCCAGCCCGATCACGCCGTCACAACCCTCGCGTCGGCTCCGTGCCAAACCAGCCGACACCGATTCCACCGTGGGTTCCTGATCCACGAGCCACGCCACCGACTCGATACCAGCCGCGGTCAGCAGGGATCGCAAGCGCTCGGCGCCTGGGCCGGGCAGATTAGTTGAGACCAAGGTGCGACGCACGCCCTGCGCGCGCAGAGCAGCCGGCACCTCCGCCAGCTTGCCGGGACCAAACAGCAAGCGCGAGGCAGTCGCGAATTCGAAGCTCACCACGTGGCGTCCTCGGTGACGTTGAAGTACTTCTTGCTCGTGCGCGGCTCGGCCATCATGGATGCCACGGTATCGCGCCATTTCCGATAGTGAGCGGTCTCCTTGTGCGCAGCCGCACCCTCGGGTCCGTGGTACGCCTCAATCAAGACGAAACGCGTGGGATCGTCGAGATCCTGCACGACATCGAAGCGCGCCACGCCCGGCTCCTTGACGCTCTCGCTGGCATTGGTCAGCGTGGCCGCGCGAAAGGTCTCGACCAGGTGAGGCTGGACGTGGACAGAAACCAGTACGATGTGAAGTGTGTGGGCCATGGCCGGAGAATGGTGCTCTGCCGCGAAACCCGATGGACTGGGATGGCATCATAATCTATATCGCGGCCGGACTGAACCAGTTGGCCTTTTCCGACAAATAGGTGATATTGCCTGTGACCGAAACCACAGATGGGGTAGCCTTAGAAGCAATGGAATCTCAATCGTGGCCCACTTCAGCCTTGGCCGTCGAAGACTTCGACGAAGCCATATCTGGCTTTCGTCTGGTCGAGGTCAAGGTTTTTAGCGCCACCAAGCGCAAGGACCGAGACCGCCTGGACGAGGTGGCCACCGCCTGGTTGCAGGAGCATCAGAGCTTCGACCGTCTTACCGCCCGGGTGACGCTGTCATCGGATCTGGAGTACCACTGCCTGTCCATCACTTTCATGGGCTGGCAGCGGATCTAGCTAGAGCTTGTCGAGAAATTGCCGGCCGCCCGAAGGGACGGCCCGCGGGTCGCGTGGGCAAGGGCGTGAGGGTGAGCGAGTTCGTGTGAGGTGCGTGGGCGGCGGAAGGCGTGCCGCGTGCCGCGCGCCCCACAAGGGGGCTTCGGGACGGACAGCCCACCCCACCCGCCCCGCGCTTCGCGCGCCCATCGCGCGAGTCGCCCACGCAAGCCGCTTTCCGCTGGTCGCTCACGCTACCGCGACCGCTCACGCCCGCGCGGGCCGCTCTGCGCGTGGAGGCGCCAGTCGGCCCTCCTTGCCAGCAGCCCGGCGAAGGCGCGGCAAAGCGCGGGACTTGCTCTTGCCGACAAGGCAAGGCAGGGTAGCGGCTTTCCCACCCCGTACGGAAGGAAGCCGCTGTCTTGCAATCATTGATGGACCTGTTTCACAAGATCTACAACGTCCAGGGCATCATCCAATGGGGCGGCATGGCCGCTCTGGTGGCGGTGATCTTCTCCGAAACGGGGCTTCTGGTCGGTTTCTTTCTGCCAGGCGACTCGCTGCTGGTCACCGCAGGCATCTTCTGCACCTCGGCCAACCCCACCGGCAAGCCGCTGCTCGACATCGTGTGGCTGAACCTAGCGGTTTGCATCGCAGCCGTGGCGGGCGACCAGGTGGGCTTCTACATTGGCCGCAAGACCGGGCCCAAGATCTTCAAGCGCGAGAGCTCGCTTCTCTTCAACAAGAAGCACCTCATCCGCACCCACGAGTTCTACGAGCGCCACGGCGGCAAGACCATCATCCTGGCGCGCTTCATACCCATCATCCGCACCTTTGCCCCGGTGGTGGCGGGCGTGGGCAGCATGAACTACCGCCGCTTCGTCAGCTACAACGTCTTCGGCGGTATCGGCTGGGTGCTGAGCATGACCCTCATCGGCTACGGTCTGGCGACCACCTGGCCCGGGGTGACCAAACACATCGAGAAGCTGATCATCCTGATCATCTTCCTTTCGCTCCTGCCTGGTATCATCGCCTACGCCAAGAACTACCTGGCCAACCGAAAAAATGCCAAGAACGCCGCCTGAAAAAAAGACCGCTGCACACAAGACCCAGCCGGCGCCAGCCGCGCCACGGCTGGCCCGAGTGCCACCACCGCCGCGGGTCGCGTTCCCCAAGAAGAACCAGCCGCCCACACCAGCGGCCTTCACGGCTCGGCTGCCATTGGCCCTGGGCAGGCGCTTCGAGGCGGCGCGCACTTTTCTCCTCAAGCAGAAAGAAGTCGTCGAGGACGTCTGCTTCTACGGTCCCTCGACCGGATGGGCCTTGCGCTACCTAGTCGGCGGCAAGCCTCTGTGTGCCCTGCTCCTGCACAGCGATCTCCCGGTGGCCATCGTGTCCCTGGAAGCTGCAGCCAGCGCGGCGGTGGATTGGCAGGCCCTGTCGCCGGTTGGCCAACGCGCCCAGAAGGCGGCCCACGGCAGCCCCTCGCAGCTGTGGCTCGACATTCCGCTGGCTGGCACGGGCGCCGCGGACTTCAAGATGATCGTTCGTGCCAAGCTGGCAACCATGGCGACTTGAGTAACCCGGCCGGCAGCGGTGGCATCTGAAGGGAACAGGTCGAATGGCTGACTTCGGCGCCATTTGTGTCCTCATCGCTTTGGTGCTGGCGACCTACGCCGGCGCGGCATCGCTGCTGGGCGCCCGGCGCGGGAGTGCGCGTCTGCTCGAATCCGGGCGGGCCGCGGTGTATGCCTTGACCGCCGTGCTCGGGCTGGCCAGCGTGGCCATGGTGCAGGCCTTCGTGTCGGGCGATTACAGCATCAAGTACGTCCAGCACTACTCCGATGCGCAAGCCCCGCTGGCCTACAAGATCTCGGCGTACTGGGGCGGGCTGGACGGATCCATGCTGTTCTGGGTGGCCCTGCTGGCCGTGTTCGCGACCCTCGCGGTCCACGCCAACCGGCACCGCCAGCGAGAAATCCTGCCCTACGCCATCGCGGTGATGGCCGCGGTCGCGGACTTCTTCCTCTACCTCATCATCTTCGAGAAGAACCCCTTCGACACCTTCCTGGTGGAGATTCCAGCCTCGGGCCAGGGGCTGAATCCGCTCTTGCAGAATCCGTACATGGTGACCCACCCGCCCGCGCTCTACGGCGGATTCGTGGGTCTGACCATCCCCTACGCCTTTGCCATGGCGGCGCTGATATCGGGCCAGCTAGACGACGCCTGGCTGGCATCGATTCGCCGCTGGGCTCTCGCCTCGTGGTTTCTGCTCACCCTCGGCCTGGTGCTCGGCATGATCTGGGCCTACGAGGTGCTGGGCTGGGGCGGGTTCTGGGCATGGGATCCGGTGGAGAATGCCGGGCTGCTACCCTGGTTGACCGCGACGGCGATGCTGCACTCCATGAAGGTGCAAGAGCGGCGGGGACTGCTGCGCCGCTGGACCTTCGTACTGGTCATCCTGACTTTCTTCCTCACCATCTTTGGCACCTTCATGACCCGTTCGGGCATCGTGCAATCGGTCCACGCCTTTGGCAAGGACACGCGGCTGGCGTGGATCTTCACCATCTTCATGGGCCTGGTGCTGCTGGTCAGTTTCGGGTTCTTCTTCGCGCGCCTGTCAGTCTTGCGGGCGTCACGGGCGCTGGATTCCTGGCTCTCGCGTGAAGCGGCGACGGTGGCAACCAACTGGCTGTTCGTGCTGGCGGCGTTGGTGCTGATGTTCGCCACCATGTTCCCCACCTTGACCGAAGCCATCGGCCGCGAGCGCATCAGCGTGGGTGCTCCCTTCTTCAACCGCTGGATGGTGCCCATCGGAATTGCGTTGCTGCTGCTCACCGGGCTCTGCTCGATCCTGGCATGGCGCCGGACCGCACCGCCGGAGCTGCGTCGGCGACTGATCGCGCCAGTGGTCGCGGGAATCGTGGTCGCTGGCGTGTGCGTCGCCGGCGGTTTGGGCTCGTCCAAGGGTGCGCTGCTCTGCCTTGGCTTGTCGGGCTTCATCGCCGCAGCGGTGATCCAGGAGATCGCCCGGGGCGTGGTCGGCCGCAAACGCAGTACCGGCCAGGGCGCACTGGCAGCGCTCGGCGCGCTCATCTTCCGCGTCCGCCGCCCCTACGCCGGCTATCTGGTCCATCTCGGCATGGCCCTCATGTTCGTGGGATTCGCTGGCCAGGCCTTTCAGCGCGAGGAGGCGGTGGTCCTGTCAGTGGGCCAGACGCGCGCTTTTGGCAAGTACGGCATCCGATTTGACGGATTCTCCCAGACCGAAGACCTTCAGAAACAGATGGTCACCGCCGAGCTCACCGTTCTCATCGACGGCAAGCCCGCGGGCCAGCTTCTGCCCGCGCGCTGGGTGTACCACAAGCGGCCCGACGAGCCGGCCACCCAGGTCGCCATCTTGCGCGGCCTGGTCGAGGATCTCTACGTCACCATGGGCAAACACGACCTCGACCAGGGCACGGCTGCTCTCAAGCTGGTCAGCAACCCGCTGGTCGACTGGATGTGGCTAGGCTTTCTGCTCATGGCCGCAGCCACTACTCTCGTGCTCCTTCCCGGCGGCCGATGGGCGAGCGCCGTGCCGCACACGCGCCTTTCGTTCAGTGGCGTAACCATCACGCTTCTGGGTGCGGCCGCAGCTTTGGTCTTCGGCGTCGTGGTCGCGCGCCTGCCCTGGGGCGCGCCGCTGGCGATACTCAGTGTGGGCGGACTCATTCTTGGCCTGACCGCGCTGGCCTGGTACCGCGTGCTGGATCCGCTGCTGCGGCAGGAAACCACCACCAGCACAGAACGCCGCGCCTTCATCGAAGAAGAACTACAGGCGCGGCTTCAGTCCGCCGCGGAGACGACAGAATGAAGAAGTGGTCGCTGGCGGCTCTCCTGCTTCTTGCCGGGACCGCCCTTGCGCAACCGCCGGCGCAAGAGGGCGATGCTCAGGCCATGGCAGCGCGTCCTCTGATGGTGGGTGACTTGCCGGTGGGCACCGTGACCGTGCGGGTGGGTCGCGGCTCGCTGTCCAACGCGGCCGTCGGGGTCGATGTCGTGGCCTCAGTGACAGCTCCGGCTGGCAAGGCCACTGTGCGAACCGAGAAGACCAAGGCGGATGGTCGCGCAACCTTCGCCGATCTCCCTGTGGGCGCCGAGTTTCAAGCCCAAGCCCTGGTCGACGGCCAGCGGCTGCAAACCGCGTCGTTCGCCATCCCGGCCGAGGGAGGCGCGCGTCTTATGCTGCTCTCCCAACAGGACCAAGAGGCCGGCGAAGACCAAGCGGCACCCACGCCCGCGAATCCGCATGCAGGGGCGCACAGTCATGGCGGCAACCCGACCGGGAGTGCCGGCGACGCTGGCGAAGGCACCAGCGATCCGTCGGTCGTGCGTGTGTCCAGCTCGTCCAAGCTGCTGATTGATCTGCGTGAAGATGCCTTGGCCGTCATGGAAAACCTGGTGCTGGAGAACACATCCGATCGGAGCTTCCGCTCTGACCATGGAGGCATCGCCATTCCACTCCCAGCAGGGGCCCACGAGGTGGAAGCCATCGAAGGCGGCGCGCGAATGCAACTGGAGCAAGGTTCGACCCTGTTCTTGCGGGAAGCGATTCCACCCGCAAGTTCGCACACGCCGCCGGTGCAGGCACGCTTCGGCTTCTTTGTTTCCACCGCCGGCGAAAGCAGCGTCATACTCCGCCAGCCCATGCCCCTGGGAATCGAAACCCCGGTGGTCATGGTGCCGGAAAGTGTTCACCTGACGCTGGCGGCGCCGGGCCTGCAAGCCATGGCTTCCCAGACCGACGATCGAGGGGCGCGAATCCAGGTCTTCCAACTCGCCAGCGTGCCTCGCAACGGCGTTCTCAGCATCACGGTGTCGGGCCTGCCCACGCGCGGTGCTCTGGGCAAGACCATCGCGGCAGTACTGGTGGCGGCTCTGGTGTTCGCGGTAGTCTTGGGCTGGCGCCGCCCCCGGGCCGACAAACGGCCAGAGAAATCCCGCGACCGACGTGATGGACTCTTTGCTGAGCTGGTCGAAGTGGAGCGCGCGCGGCGGGCCGCTGGAGCCGGCGATGCGCCGCTCACCCAGCGACGGGCCGAGCTGGTGGCGGCGATCGAGGCGGCTGACAACGCAAGCCCTGCCGACAAGCCTGCGTGAACCCATGAGCGAGCGTGCGTTGCGCCTGATGAATGTCGGCAAGACCTTCGGTCGGCAACGGGCACTGGCTGACGTGTCGCTGGCGTTCCTCCCTGGTGAGGTGGCGGCGGTTCTGGGCCCCAACGGCGCCGGCAAGTCCACCCTGCTCAGCCTGCTGGCGACGCTGTCGCAACCGTCGCAGGGCCGCATCACGCTGGGCGATGAACAACTGTCGCGCCGCAGCCCCTTGCGCGCCAGCATCGGGTACGTGGGTCACGAGCCGGGCGTGTACGGAGATCTCTCGGCCCGGCACAACTTGCGTCTGTTTGCCTCGCTCTACGGAATCGCAAACGCCGAGCGCCGCATCGACGAGATGTTGGCCCGCGTGGGCCTGGATGGCGGCCGGCGCGAAGCCGCGGCACGAACCTTCTCGCGCGGGATGCTGCAGCGGCTGGCCCTGGCGCGCGCCCTGCTGCACGAGCCGGAAATCCTGCTCTTCGACGAGCCCGGCTCCGCTCTCGACCCTGCCGGCGCGGCCTGGCTGGCGAGCGAGTTGCGGCGTGAGCGCGAGGCTGGCCGGCTGGTGATGCTGGTGACCCATGATCTCGCAGCCGCCGCTTCCGTGGCCACGCATGTGGTGGTCCTGCGCCGTGGCCGCGTGGCACGCGACGAGACGTGCGCGGGTTTCTCTGCCGACGAGGTTCGCGCGATCTATGAGGAGGCAACCGGTGGCAAGACCTAGTTGGGTCTCTCAGGCCGCGCGCATCGCGTGGAAGGATCTACACATCGAGGGACGCAGCCGCGAGGTGGTCTACACCATGGGCTTCATGGCCGCGCTGGTGGTGTTGGTGTTCTCTTTTGCCTTCATTTCAGGGCAAGAAGTCACGGTTGGGCCCGACGCGATCGCCGGCATCCTGTGGGTGGCGGTGTTGTTCTCGGGCACCGTGGCCTTGTCGCGCACCTTCGACCGCGAACGCGAGAACGAGGCCATCCGTTCGCTTCTGCTATCCCCGGTCCCGCGCTCGGCCATCTATGCGGGCAAGCTGGCGGCCACCGCGGCCATCATGTTGTTGGTGGAATTGCTGCTGCTGCCTTTGCTCGCGGCGCTATTTTCGGCTGCTATCTGGCCGCACGCGCTTTGGCTGGGCCTGCTGCTTCTGTTGGGAACCGTCGGCTTCGCCTCGGTGGGCGTGATCTTTTCGGCCGCGCTCCTGCGCTCCCGCAGCCGCGACGCCCTTCTGGGTGCCCTGCTTTTCCCCATCGTGATCCCGGTGCTGCTGGCAGCCAGCCGCGCGACAGCCACCCTGCTCGACCCCACGGTCCCGGATCTCGATCCGGCGTTCTTCTGGACGCGTTTTCTGGCTGCCCTGGACGTAGTTTTCGTCGTGGTCGGGCTGTGGTCCTTCGAACCCGTCGTCATGGGAGAGTGAGCTATGCTTTCGAGTATGCCCTCGGCCCGAAAGTCCAACACCGCCTTCGTCGTCGGCCTATTGCTGGTTCTCCACGGGTTTTTTGTCGTGACCCTGCTGGTCGCGAACGCGCCGCAGGAGAAAACCATGGGCATCGTGCAGAAGATCTTCTACTTTCACGTGCCTTGCGCCTGGCTGCTCATGCTGTCCACCTTCGTGTGCGCGGCTGGCAGTCTGGCCTACCTGTTTCGCGGATCAGAACGCGGTGATCGTCTAGCCCTGTGCAGTGCCGAGTTGGGTGTGCTGTTTGGTCTGTGTGTGCTGGTGACCGGGCCGCTGTGGGCGCGAGCCGCGTGGGGCGTGTTCTGGACCTGGGACGTGCGCCTCACCTCTTCGCTGCTGCTCTGGCTGATGCTGGTCGCCTATGGCCTGGCACGCCGCTATGGCGGCGCTGGTGGCCGTCGGCTGGCGGCGGCCATGGCTCTCTTCGCGGCGACCGACGTGCCCCTGGTCTACCTCAGCGTCAACGTGTGGCGCACCCTGCACCCGACGACCAGGGTGGTTTCCTCGTTGGCCCCGGGGATGCGGTTGCCCTTCTTCCTGTCGCTGGCCATTTTCAGCGGCCTGTGGGGCGTGCTGTTGACCTTGCGTATGCGCGTCGAGCGCGCCCAGTCGCGCCTGCTGGAGTTGACCATCGCCATCGAGGATGCGGAGGAGAAGTCACCATGACCTACGTTGCCCTGGCCTACGGTTTCATCTGGGGTGCCGTGCTTACCTACGTCCTTCTGGTCGGGCGGCGCGTGGCACGAATCGATGCTGAGATCGAAGACCTGCGCCAGCGAGTAAAACCCGGGGCGTAGATCTTCTTTCTGGGCCGCGCGTTCAAAGGCCTAGGTCCCCCGGTCGAGCCGCCACCAGCCCGGGGGCAGGAGGCCCGCCATGCGACGCGCGCACTCGTCGAAGAAGGCTGCACTCTGCCTTGCTACGTTTGTTTGCACGGGAGGATCACCTATCTTCCGCCACGCCCTGGCCGCCGCGCCCGACCACGCGATAGGCGCGCGGCCCGCGGGCTTGATCAGCGACCGTCGGCAAATCCCACCCGACCCGCTGGGCGGCCTGCCCGAAGAAGAGCCCGACCACAGGCCACGCGGACGCGACAAAGGAAGAAGCGGACAGAGTGCGGGAAGCAAGACGACATGCAGGCTTGAGGCAAAACCCGAGAGCGACCGCGAAGTCGGTGACCTGCGCGCAGCGGTCGCGGTCATTCAACGTGGGCCGCGCACAGCGCCCTGCACCGCCGCACAGATGGCCAATCCCCTGCGCCTGCGCCTCTCCATCGACAGCGCGGGAAAGATCATGGCGGTCGAAAGACTCTCCGGCGACGAGAAGCTGGGCGCCGACCTGGCGGCCAAGCTGGTGGGGCAAGTTTCCCAGTCAAAGGTCACCTCGGCCACCACAGGTGTTGCGCAGATCCAATTCAGACGGGCATCGCGGTGAGTTGACTCTTCCAGCAGACCAGACCAGACTAAGTCTGTGAAATCGATCAACGTCCAGCAGGCCAAGACCCATCTCTCGCGCCTGCTTGAGGAAGCCTTGGCCGGTGAAGAAATCGTGATCGCCAAAGCCGGACGTCCCTACGTCAAGCTGGTGCCCTGCCCGCCCGACCGAACAGCACGTTCGCTGGGTGGATGGGAAGGCAAGGTCCGCATGGCTGACGACTTCGATGAAACACCCGCGAACGTGCTCAAGCTCTTCGAGGGTGGCCCCGTCCCCGCGGCCAAACCGCGCCCGCGCCGCGGTGCCAAGTGAAGCTGCTCCTCGACACGCACGCCCTGCTGTGGGCACTCGCACGCCCTGGCGAGTTGGCACCTGAGGCGCGCCGCCGCCTACAGGATCCGAGCAACACGGTCTTCGTCAGCGTGGCCTCGGCATGGGAGATGGAGATCAAGCGCGCTCTGGGCAAGCTCGATGCCCCCGATGACTTGTCGGAACAGATGCAACGCCAACGTTTCGCTGAGCTTCCCGTGCGACTCCGCCACATTCAGGCCCTGCAGGGCCTTCCCGCCCTGCACCGCGATCCCTTCGATCGACTGTTGGTCGCCCAGGCTCTGGCCGATGAGCTGGTCGTGTTGACACGAGACGCGCGGATTCGCGCCTATCCGATTCGTTCGCTCGCGTGCTGAAGATCCTTTCCCCTCGCCGCGCGTTCTAGGACCTATCGCCCCACTGCATTCCGGGGCAGGAGGTTCCTACCATGCGTTGCACGAGAACTCTGAGACTGGTTGACGTTCTGTCCCTCGGCTGTCTTCTGGCTTGCATGCCCACGGGTCGCGCGGCTGGCGAGTCAGGCGATGGCTCTGGCAAACCCATGGCCAAGAGCCCGGCCGCTGTGCTCAAGGGACTGCACAACACGGGCGGTGTCGGGTTTGCCTACAGCCAAGGCGATCAGGCGGACCAGGCCGACGATCACACGCTGGCGCCGTACTTCTACGTGGCGGGAGGCAATCCAGAGACCGAGCGCCTGCCACTCAAGGAAACGCGCGCCGAGGTGGACATCGCCGGGGTCATCGCAGCGGTGAAGGTGCACCAGGTTTTCGAGAACAGCGCCGGCAAGCCCATCGAGGCGGTGTACGTGTTCCCGGCCTCGACCCGGGCCGCTGTGCACGCCATGCGCATGAAGATTGGCGCGCGCACCATCGAGGCCCATATCGCGCGCAAGCAAGAGGCACGCGCCGAGTACGAGGCGGCCAAGCGCGCCGGCCAGCGAGCCTCGCTGCTGGAACAAGAGCGGCCCAATGTCTTCACCACCAGCGTCGCCAACATCATGCCGGGCGACCGCATCGAGGTGGAACTGGACTACAGCGAGATGATCCTGCCCGACAACGCCACCTACGAATTTGTCTATCCGACGGTGGTGGGTCCGCGCTACGTCGGCGGGGCCAACCCCAAGACCGATCAGTGGATGGCCAATCCCCATCTGTCCGAGGGCGAGAAGGAGCCCTACACCTTTGACATCAAGGTCCACATGCAGACCGGCATCGCGCTCAAAGAGGTTTCGTCGCCCTCGCACAAGATCGCAGTCAGCTATGCCGGGCCCACCACCGCTGACATCCGGCTGGACCCAACCGGCGGCGGCAACAAGGACTTCGTGCTGCGCTATCGTCTGGCCGGCGACAAGATCGAAACCGGCCTGCTGCTGTATCAAGAACCGTCCGCGGATCGAGGAAATGAAAAGTTCTTCGCCCTGCTGATGGAGCCACCGCGCAGGCCCAGCGACGCCGACATCCCGCCACGCGAGTACATCTTCCTGCTCGACGTGTCCGGCTCCATGCACGGGTTCCCGCTCGACACGGCCAAGGCCCTCATGCGCGAGCTGCTGTTGCGACTGCGGCCCACCGACCACTTCAACCTGGCGCTTTTCTCGGGCGCAAACTACGTGTGGAGCCCGTCGGGATCCAAGTCGGCCAATGAAAAGAACATCCGCGAGGGGCTGGACGTGATCCTGCACCAGAGCGGCGGTGGCGGCACCGAATTGATGGGCGGTTTGCAGGCGGCCTACGCGATTCCGTCCTTGGGTCGGGGAACCTCGCGCACCGTGGTGGTGATCACCGACGGCTACGTGGGCGTGGAAGCGCAGGCCTTTCGCTTCATCCGCGAACGGCTGGACCACGCCAACCTGTTTGCCTTCGGCATCGGCTCCTCGGTCAACCACGGGCTCATCGAGGGCATGGCGCGCGCCGGGTTGGGCGAGCCGTTCGTGGTGGCCTGTCCGGAAAAGGCCGCGGCTGAGGCGGAAAAACTCCGCCACATGATCGAGCGCCCAGTACTCACCGACATCGAGGTGCGCATGCAGGGCTTTGACGCCTACGACGTGGCGCCCGAGAAGGTGCCTGACCTACTGGCCGAGCGGCCGCTGCTGCTCTTCGGCAAGTACAAAGGCGACCGGCCGGGTCAGATCACAATCACTGGCCGCAACGGCCGAGGGAAATTCGGCAACAGTATCGATCTCCGTCCGGCCGACGCGCGCCGGGGAAACGCGGCCCTGCGTGCACTGTGGGCGCGCAAGTGGGTCGAGATTCTGGAAGACGAGCTGCACATGGGCGGAGGCCAGGAGGTCGAAGCCGCGATCACCGGTCTCGGCCTGAGCTATAGCCTGCTGACTCCCTTCACTTCGTTCGTGGCGATTGACTCGCAAGTCGCCAATCGCACCGGCCAGGCAGAAACCGTACGCCAACCGCTGCCCATGCCTGAAGGCGTATCGAATCTCGCGATTGGATCAAAGGGAGGCGGGCAAGGGCTGGGAGGCATCGCCTACTCGCACGCCACGGGCGCACCGGCAGCCTTCCCACAGCGTGCAATGAAGCGCGCAGAGACGCAGCGGGCGTATGCCCCGGCGCCGGCTTCTGTCGAGCCCAGTCCGCCGATCTCGGAACTTACTTCCACTGCGCTAGCGGACGGCAAGAGCCGAGCCGGGCACGATCTCGCCAAGAGCAGCGACAAGGTCGCCCAGGACGAAAAGACGCCGGTGTGTTCGGTGAAGGTGATACCCGGCAAGAGTCACAGCCTGGGCGACAGCGCGGCTCTGCTGGCGGTCATTCGCCGCGTGGCTGAGCAACAAGGCTGCGCAAAAGCTGGCCGCACGCTCCGTCTGCGCATCACGGTGGACGCAACGGGAAAAGTCACCAAGGTCGAGCGTCTAGCCGGTGACCAAGTCCTCGCCGCTGCCATCACGGGCAAGCTGACCGACGCATCCTCGACGACCACGGCCAAGTCAGCGCGCGAGGGAACGCTGGAGGTGACAATCAAGTTCTGATCCACGAGCAAGTGGTGCCGATTCGCATGGGCGGGAGGGCACGAACCGACAAACGTGCTCTCCAGTCTCCCCGAGCAGAACGATCCGTTCGCTCCTGCCCTGAGCGCATGGCGTTACCGAGACTCGCTTGGGCGAGCGCCTGGAGATTGTGCTGGCGCGTAACTCCGACGGACCACTGGCGGACAGGAATGGTGGGGAGAGTGAGAGCGCGTTGCTGGCCTCCAAGACGTCGTTGGTCAGGGAGTTACAGCTTGTTCTTCTCCAGCTTGTTGTGCTTGACGGCCGGCAGCCGACAATACGAAGCTGGCACGCGAGCGGGGGAACCCTCGGCCGCATCCTCCTGCCGGAGGGGAAACGGGATCGGCTCACCTAACGATCTTAGCTTCTGCACGCCAGGCCGAAGTTGTTTTGTATGCGCCACCACGCCTTGCTGCTGCGCGAACAGGCCGTTTCGGCCATGGACCTGCCGCTGCTCGCGATCTCGGTCGCAGCGAGCTGACTAGGATCGCAGGCGCGAACTGATTCCTCTGTCCGAGTCATCCTTTGCTGTTTTGGCCGTTCACCCTTTTCGCGACCCTCGCCCTACCGGCATCCGGTGATGCGACGGTGCAGCTACCGGTCGAGCCCGCGCCCGCGTGGTCGGGCGAGCTGTCGCTGGTGCAGGAGTATCGCGTGCGAGAGGCCCCGTCTGGGTCAGCCGACACGTCCGGGGTGCTGGGGGTGCCAGTCGCCGTCAACCCGAGAACCGACCACGATCTGCGGCTGACTCTCGATGGGCAAGGCAGGGGCTTTCGCGATCGGCTGCAAGGCCAGATCTCGGCTGCGCTGTGGTGGGACATGGACGGCCATGTGCCGACCGGCCAGCCCGGCCAGACCGACCTGTTCGGCGAGTTTTCTGACTACCGCCAGCCCCTCTTCGTGGTCTACGCCCTTTCGGCCGAATGGCGGCACAGCTTTCCGCTGGAATACCTACGCCTCGGCCGGCAAGTAAGCGAGCATGGCTTGCCCATCACATTCGACGGAGGATCGCTCGGCCTGCGCCTGTGGGAACGCCAGCTCTCGCTGTTTGGCTACGCGGGACGGACGGTGCACTTCTTCGAGACCCAGCCGGGACTGTTCGAGAACTGGGTGACGTGTGCAGGCGCGGTCTATCGGCCGAGCGAACACATTCGGCTCGAAGCCGACTCGCGCTTCGAGCACGACACCGTCATTTCCCGGGACGTACCGCAAAGGGTCTGGGTATATGCCCATTCCTATGGTCTGACCCTGTCGACGCGCTTCCAAGAAAGCTGGGGCAAACTCTTCGTGCGCGGCCTCGACCGCAGCGCATCCCACGCCGGGGGCGCCTTGCGCCTCGCCTTTCCGTCGCTCGCCGCAGGGATCGACGCTCAGGCGAGCGCGCAGCTGCGAACCCTGGGCGAGATCAGCGAGAACGAAAACCCGTTCTACTCACTGCTCGGCCCCAGCCTGCCCAACCTGCGCGCCCGAGTCGAAGTCTGGAAGGAAACCGCGCTCGGCCAGCTCACCACGCTCGGCCTGCGCGCGGGGTGGCGCGTGCGCCAGCTTCTGCGTGGGACCGAGGGCCCATTCAACCGCAATTTCGGCGGCATCTACTTTCAGAGCGAACTCAACGACCTGGCGGTCAAGGGTCTCTTCGCCACGGGAATCCTGGAGTGGAACTACGTGCCCTGGTCAGTGAGCAGGGACTCGTTTCTGGCGCTCGGGGGATCGGCCGGCTACTCCGTCCGCAGAATCAAGGTCGAAGCCGGCACCTACTATCAGCGCTGGAAGGTCAACTACTACCGCGATGTAGAAGAGCTGCAGAACGCCCGCACCGTGTACGCAAGCGCCGGGGTTCGCGCCCTGCCCTGGCTGGAGCTGCGCGCACGCTACACCTTGGAGATCGTCGACCGGTACATTCAATCGGCGTTCTTCTCGATTCGGGAGGATCTGTGAGGAGCCGCCTCCGCCCACTCCTGCCACTGGCCGGAATCCTGGTATTTGGCGGACTGGGCTGCCAGCGCAGCCCACTTGGCGACGGTCTCCCGGGCAAGCTGGACTGTTCCTCGTGCCATGGCAACAAGGACAATGCGGCTCCCCCGCTGGCGCTCAACGGATCGACCAGCACGAGCGACATCGGCGTGGGCGCCCACCAGTCCCACATGACAGGGGGAACAATTTCCGCCCCAGTCGCCTGTACAGAATGCCACCCGGTGCCCACCTTGATGAACGGTGACGACCATCCGGATTCACTGGCGCGTGGGACGGTGACGCAATTCCTCGGCCCGCTGGCGCAGACTGGAGGGGCGACTCCGGCCTGGAACCGAAGCAAGGAAACCTGCACCAACACCTACTGTCATGGCGCCACCCTGCCCGGCACGTTCAAACCAGCGACTCCGCTTTGGACTAAAGTCGACGGCTCGCAAATCAAGTGCAATTCGTGCCACGGCGTCTTGCCGGCGGATCTGGGCGGTTCGCACCCGTTGCATACCGCATACACCTGCGACACCTGCCACACCCGGGTGACTTCTGCCGACTTGACCATCACCCACCGAGACCTTCACGTCGACGGTGAAGTCGACGTCAGCATGGCGGTAGGCAGCTGGGATCCGGTGACCAGGACCTGCGCGGACACCGACACCGCCAACGGCTGTCATGGGAGCAATCCATGGTGACCACGCAGAAACCTCCCCCGCTGCCGCCCATGAATGGCAGTGGCCGCCCGTCCCTTCCCTTCGGGCCGGATGCGGGTCGAGCAGGCAGTGCTCACCAACCTACGGTCGCGGCCGACCGCGGGGATTCGGGTTTCGACCGCCAACTGGCCAGCTTGTTCGGCGAAAGCGTGTTCGGGCCCTGGCTCGATCCGGGACAGTATCTGGGCGCGACCCGCACGACCCGACGGCATGGTGCTCCCTTCCGGCGACTCGCCCTGCTGACTCTTGTCCTCTGCGTGGGAGCTGCAGCTGGCTGGATTGTGCGCGCCGGCCTTTCGCGCCGCACGGTCGAAGACCGTGAGCATGTCGCGCGCAATCTGGCGAGCTTTCTCAAAGAGGGTGAACTGGATCGGGCCGCGCAATTCCTCACGCTTCTGCGTGGCGCGAATGCCCCTCTCGACCCGCACGATGCTCACCTCGACCTCATGATCCGCGCCGAGGCGGCTCTGTACCGGTACCAGGATGCTGACCCCGAACGCCTCGCCCGCATCAGGCCCTATCTGTCATCGGTGGCGACCGCGCCCGCATCCGGGCAGCGAATCCTGGCCAGCCTGGCCGTGGCGTCACGGCAAGAGCGGGCCGCGCGCTTGGCTCTACTGGAGTCGATGCGCCCGGCTTTCGATCAAGATCCCGAGTTCCACTATCTGCTGGCCACCGCCCTCGAATACCAGGGCGACGTGAAGGCGGCTCGGCAGGCTTGGGATCGAGGCTTCGAGCTCGGGCCCCTGTGGCTCGCCCACCGCTACGAACAAGCCTGGTTCGAGGCTCGCCAAGGCAAAGCGGAAGCGGTCAGCAAGCTGGTCGGCCGACTCGTGCTCGTCGCGCCCGAGTCGGCGTGGACCGGTTTGGCCTCGGAACAGTTCGCCGGCGCACGGGTTGCCAAGCCTGATATCGCCCCGGCGGCTGCGTCGGCGCACCCAACCCCGGCGGTCGCGCTCTATCATCAGAATCTCGCTCTAGCCCAAGCCCAGGTGCGCGCCGGCGATCCCATCGCGGGCCGGCGCAGTCTCGGCCAGGCGATTGCGGCGGTGAATGGCCAAGCGCCCTTCGTGCTTGATGCGTTCGACTGGCTGGTCGAGGCCAAGGCCATGGGGCTGGCGCGCGACCTGACGGCGTTCGAGACCTGGCCGCGACATTCCGAGCTGGCCGACGCGCGAGTCGCCCGACTGGCCGAGCCCGAGCATCGCCCGGCCGACAATCCGCCGGCCGTATCCGAGTCACAGGCCACGCCTAAGCAGCAGGTCAAGAAGCCCAGCCGGGGCAAGAAGGCCAAGACAAAAGCAAAGGCGCGACGTAGGAAATGAGACCCCAGTCCACCAGAAGAACGCGCTTCATTGGCCTTGCCTGCTGGCTGCTGGCGAGCCTGATTGCCATTCCCCTGGTGGTTGCGCAGCAGTCTTTCTTCCGGGTGGCGCCCGGGCCGCTCAACGAGAGTCACGCTGCCAATGACAACTCGGAGGGCTGTCCCAAGTGCCACGAGGCCAATCACGGCGTCACAGACGCCAAGTGCCTCGACTGCCATAAGCCCCTCAGAGATGAGCTGGCCAAACGGCGCGGTCTGCACGCAACCTTCACCGGGACGTGCCTACACTGCCATCCTCAGCACAAGGGGCGAGAGTTCAACATCATCGACTGGAAACACGCAGGCGGACACGAGACCTTCAACCACACTCAGACGGGGTTCTCGCTCCTCAACGACCACGCCAAGCTCGCCTGCGCCTCCTGCCACACCCGGCGCATGAAGTCGGGTCGTATCACCTATCTCGGCCTTTCCAAGGATTGCCGCAGCTGCCACAAGAGCGTTCACGGGTTCAGCGAGGCCCAGCTGGCACAGAAGTGCGACACCTGCCATCCCGTGGGTCACGTGCTGAAGGGCATGCTGCTTTCCGCCTGGCTTGAGCCGCACGCCCGGTATTCGGGAACTGCCTTTGACGGTAAGCACCTGGAACAGCCTTGCACCAAGTGCCACCCCAATGCCCAGATGGCGGGCCGCACCCCGCCGCGCAAGTGTGCCGACTGCCACCGTCCCTTCCATCCAGTGACCGCCGACACCGCCAAGTGTACATCCTGCCACTTCACCGGGCGTCCCTGGAAAGAGGCCAAAGTCGACCACCGTCGCTTCGGCTTTGCCCTTCTGGGCAAGCACCAGACGCTGGACTGTAAGAAATGCCACGGCAAGGGCACGCAGCTGACGTACAGCCAAGGCGGCTGCGTGACCTGTCACCAGCACCGGGGCGTGCACAAGGGGCAGTTCGCAGACAAGCCATGCTCTGGTTGCCACGTGGAGGGCGGCACGCGCACGCGGGCCTTCACCCACAACAAGGATACGCGCTTCCCGCTCATCGGCTTCCACGCCGAGCCCAAGGTGCGCAGCAAGTGCGCCAACTGTCACCAGAACGAGATCTACCGCACCAACAAGCTTGCCTGTGTCGACTGTCACAAGGACAAGGACAAACACAACGGACAGCTCGGCAACGACTGTTCCAAGTGTCACGCGCCCACCCAGCATTTCAAAGACCTGCGCCTGGTCTGGAAGCACAGCAAGCGATTCCCGCTGGAAGGCCTGCACAAGACCGCCAAGTGCGAAGGGTGCCACGTCAACGGTCGCTACAAACTGGGCGACGTCACCTGCGTGAACTGCCACGAGAAGACGGATCCGCATCGCGGCCAGCTGGGCCGGGACTGTGGCAAGTGTCACCGGCCGGAGAAGGGAGCGCCCAAGTTCAACCACGACCAGATGACCCATTTCGTGCGCGACGGCGCCCATCGCGATCTGGCCTGCTCCTTCTGCCATCGGCCGCGGCCCGATGCACCGCCGGCTGTGGGCTGGACCAAGAAAGAAACGGCTCCGCCGCTGGATCGCCGGTTTCCGCTCATGGGGAAGACCTGCGCGGACTGCCACGCGGATCCGCACCGGGGTTCATCCGGGCTCAAGTGCGACGATTGTCACACCACGGCCGATTTCCGCGGCCTCCTCGCAGGCGGCCGAATCAAACCGCGCGACCACGATCAAATCTGGCTGCGCTCGCACGCCAATCTGCCCTGGGACGAGGACGAGGCCGGAGCCGAAGGACGTGCGTGCTCCCGCTGCCACGCCTCGCCGGTTTGCACCAGCTGCCATCGCTCCCATCCGCCCAAGAGCCATACAGCGCTGTGGCGGTTGCGCGGGCACGGACCAGCATCGGCCTTCGATCCCGAGCCTTGCCGCGTGTGTCACCAGCCTGGAATGTGCATTCAGTGCCACCGAACCACGGCGCCGCTCAACCACCGTGGCGCCTGGGGCAAGGTGCACGGGTTTGCGGCGGGCAGTTTTGCCAACGACAACTGCTACGTCTGTCACCGGCGTGCCGATTGCCTGGTGTGTCACCAAGCTCCTCCCCGATAGGAGAGATAGACTATGTCACACTAGGAGACACGGACCATGGCACAAGAAGCAAGCCACGCGGTCACAGTCGATGCGCTTCGCTCTTTGGCGGTTTTCTCTGACCTGCCGAGCTCAGCGCTCGATCAACTCTTGCGCGGAAGCCAGGTGCGCCATCTCAACCAGCGGCAGCGCCTGTCTTCGTTGGAACGGAGCCAGGGCGAAAACTACTGTTTCGTGCTCTCAGGCGTCGTCGCCATCGCGCTCGACCGAGAGGGCAGGACTGTCCCCGCGCGCTCGCGCGACGATCGCTCGTTTGAACACATTGGTTTCTTCGCACCGGGCGAGCTCTTCTCCGACGGTTTTCTCGATTGCCCGCCCGGCGTGGGAGAGTCGGTGCTCGACTGCATGGCCTCCACCTCGGCCACTTTGCTGGCCACCAGCCGCCCAGCCCTGGCGGCACTCATGGCCCGGCACACGGCCTGGTCCACGCGGCTCAGACAACAGATCGCAGCTTCGCGAAACTACTTTCTCAGCCAGCAGGAACCCACGCGGCGTCTGGTGCAAGACTTCTTCCTCCGCCATGGGTTTGCATCCAGCTCGCTGGTGCGGGTGAGCCAGCTCGATCGCTGCCTCGACTGCAACAAGTGCCGAGAGGCATGTGCTAAACGCCATGGGTCCGCTCGCGGAGTGCGGGCCGGCCTGCGCCTCGGACGTCTGGCCATCCAGCAGGTCTGTCGGCAGTGCGTGGACAAGCCGTGCTTGGTGTCCTGCAAAGTCGAAGCCCTGGCTCTCGACGAGCACGGTGAGATTCGCATCAGCGGACACTGCACGGGATGCGGCGCTTGCATACGCCAGTGTCCTCACGGCGCCATCTTGACGGAGCGCTACACCGATGCGGGCCGGAACCGCCAGCGGGCGGTCAAGTGCGATCACTGCGCGGGCTTCGCCGATCGGGCCTGTTTCCGCGCCTGCCCGACTGGCGCCTTGCTGGAACTTTCGCCCCGGGAGCTGTTCACAGAATCAAGGCCCGGATCCAACGAGAGCGGCCGAACCTTCTCGGGTGTCGCATTTCTCGAAGGCGTCGCCGAGCATCGTGCCCGGCAAACCCACCGCACTGCCGGCACGGTGGTGGCCACCCTCTTGTTTCTCGCCCTGGCGGCCATCGGCCTCGAGTGCTTCTTGCGCCGGACTTTGCCCGAGCACAGCCTGCTGGCCGCCATTCTGCCGTGGCTGGGAAGCGCCGAACCGATCGCGTACAGCTCGGGCAAGGGATTCGGCCACTGGCTTGGGTACATCGGCACGTCGTTCATGCTGCTGACCTTTCTGTACCCGCTGCATACCCGGCTAGGCCTGCTGAAGAACCTGGGCGCCCAATCCACCTGGCTAACTGTCCACCTGTGGGTGGGGTTCATCGGCGCCACGCTCGTCACGTATCATGCCGCGTTCAAGCTCGACCGTTGGGTGGGACTGTCCTGCATCTCGATGTGGATTGTCGTCGCATCGGGAGCCATCGGCCGCTACCTCTACGGCAAGGTCCACTCGGGCATCGGCCTGGCGAATTTCGAGATGGAATCGCTGTCGCGCAGTGTCGCCTCGATGGTCGGCCGCCGCAGACCCTCGCGCGCCATACGCATTCTGACCCCCGAGCACGAGGGCGGGACCAAGTCGCACGGGCTGCTCGTGGTCATGCTATGGCACGAGCTACGCGATTTCGCCGTGCTGCTTTGGCTGCGCGTCGCTGGCCTGGGCGACATTCCCGATCGCAAGGCCCGTCGACCGGTCCTGCAATTCCTGTCCGACCGGGCCGCGCAGCAACGCACTCGCTGTTACCTGGAAAGCGCCAAGAAGATGCTGCGCCACTGGAATTGGGTTCACATCGCACTGACCATCATCATGTTCGCCCTGGCTGGCGTGCACATCGCCTACGGGTTCATGTACAAAGCGGTGTGAATGCGCGCCACGGCAAGGGTGAGTAGCGGAATTTCCAATGCACGAATGTCTGCCTGCCATTGGCGTCCCCAAGGTACATACTGACGCAACAGCAACGGCTAGCTTTGGTTTCCTCGCGTCTCGACACAGGGAGTTTCCTCAATGAAGCCAATCCTTTGCAATTCGGGCCTGGGTCTGCTGCTTGCGCTGCTGTGCTACGGGTGTGTGGGGGATCCTTCCCAGAGTGATTTTGGCCCCACTATTTTCGGCGGCAAGAGTGGTTCAGGCGGCTCTGCTGGCTCGGGGGGCGCGACAGTTGCTGCGGGCAACGGCGGCTCTGCGAGCTCGGCTGGTTCCAGTGGCCAAATCCGCTCCGGCGGCGCCACCATCTTCAGTGACTCGTCCAATTCCGCCGGCTCGGCCAGCTCCGGCGGCGACACCAAGTCCGGTGGCGCCACCAGCCCCGGCGGCACAACCAGCCCCGGCGGTGCAACCAGCTCCGCTGGCTCGATCCACTCCAGTGGCGGCACCAACTCCGGTGGCGCCACTAGCCCCGGCGGCTCGACCAGCTCGGGCGGCGCTGCCAATTCCGGTGGTGCAGCCAGCTCGGGCGGCGCTACCAACTCGGGCAGCTCGACCCGCTCCGGTGGCTCGGCTAGCGCCGGTGGCTCGACCAGCCCAGGCGGCTCGACCAGCTCCGGTGGCGCCACCAACTCCGGCGGCGTCGCCAGCTCGACCCGCTCCGGTGGCTCGACCAACGCCGGTGGCTCGACTAGCGCCGGCGGTTCGACCAGTCGGCCTGACGCCTCGCCCCCAGACACCGGCGGGGGCAACACAAACTGCACTCCGGTCGCTACCAAGATCATAGCCGCGAAACACTATGCCGGGAAGATCTGCATCAACTGCCACGGCGCCGGAGGCGACTCACCCAGAATCTACGCGGCCGGAACCGTCTACAGCACAGCCGCTGGAGGCACGGCGGTAGCCGGCGCCACAGTCAAGATTGGCAACACCACCATGGTCACCGACAAGGGCGGTACGTTCTACACAAGCTCGGCGGTCACCCTCAGTCCCCCGACGGTGAGCATGTGCCCCAACGCCGACCAGACCATGCCGACCACCCCGACTTCCGCAGACTGCAACGGATGCCACACGGCCGGCAGCCGGATTCATCTACCGTGAGCGCGGTTCTACCGCTTGGCCTTGAATGTCTGGGCCCCCGGATATGTCGCCGCGCCGCCCAACTCCTCCTCGATGCGCAGCAGC
>PMLB01000395.1 GCA_003158735.1 Myxococcales bacterium
CGCTGCAGCTCCTCGCTGCGGGCGATGGTCTGGCTGCGCTTGTTGATGCCGTCGTTGATCTTGTCCAGTCGCAGGGCCGTCTTCAGCTTGACCTGCTGCTCGTAGACCCATTTGGAAAACAGGAAGCCGCGCTCGCCCCGCGGGATGGCCTGGCCGTCGACGATCCTCATGCGGTCAAAGGACTTGGCGAAAGCGTCGGTGTCGGTGCCCAGGTAGCGCAGGAACAGCATGTCCGCGTCGCTGGCCAAGGGTGCGATGCGATTCTCCAAGAACTCGAGCGCCGGATAGGGATCGCGGTCGAACCCGGCCCACAACTCAGGCGAGACCGCCTTGGCCACAGCAGCCAGGTCATCCTGGGCAATGGCTTTCTCGCTTTGGATCTTGCGTATGTTGTCCATCTCCGCGGAGAGCACAGTGATGATCTGGCGCACGTGATCCTTCTCGGACTGGTAGGCAGCCTGCACGTCCTCGCCCGCGAGTTTGCGCCGGGCCAGCGCGCGCAGCCGTTCCAGCACCACGTCCACGGTATTGCCCGCGATCACCTGGGCCGCGGAAAGGCCCATCGGAACCACGGCCTTGACATTGGGCACACCGAGCAAGGTGCGGTGCAAGCCCGCAAAGTCGTCGATGGGAGTCAGATCGGGTGACTCCATGGCCATGCCGCCCATCACGGTCAGCTCGTCCTTGGACTTGGCCGAGTAGACCTGGATATGCCCCGCCACCGATCCGATCACGCTGCGGCTCATGGAGGCGTCCACGCTGTCCACCAAGGCTGTGCCCACCACCACCAGCAACGATCCAAACAGAATGATGCCGCCGACGATCAGTGTCTTGAGCCGACTGGCGAAGAGATTGCGCAAGGCGATCTGAACGATCACCTTGAGGGTGTCGAGATACCCGCGCATCAAGCCGGCCTTCCCGCGGGCAGCCCGCCCGCCCGCACGGCCTCCTCGGCCGACACGCGATCCTGAATCTGCCCATCGGCCAGCCGCACCACCGCGCTGGCATAGGCCCACACGCGCGCATCGTGGGTGGAAAAGATGAAGGTCGTCTTCTCGCTCTGGTTCAGCTCCTTCATCAAATTGAGGATGTTGGTGCCGGTGACCGAATCCAGATTGGCGGTCGGCTCGTCGGCCAGCACCAGCTTGGGCCGCGTGACCAGGGCACGCGCGATGGCCACGCGCTGGCGCTGCCCGCCGGACAGCTCGCTGGGCCGGTGCTTGCTGTACTCGCGGATGCCCACGCGGTCGAGCAGGGCGAGCACACGCTCTCGCCGCTCGCGCGCGTTCAGCGTCCGTTGCAAGAGCAGCGGCAATTCCACGTTCTGCAGGACGCTGAGCACGGAGACCAGATTGAAACTTTGGAAGATGAAGCCGATGGTGTTCAGGCGCAGTCGGGTCAGGTTGCGCTCGGAGAGCAACCCGGTCTGCTTGCCATCGACGGTGACCGTGCCGGCGCTGGGGGTGTCCACACAGCCAATCAGGTTGAGCAAGGTGGTCTTGCCACTGCCCGACGGTCCTGCAATGGCGAGGAACTCGCCCTCGGCCACGTCCAGGGTGACCCCGCGCAAAGCCGGGACCACGACCTGGCCCAGATTGTAGTTCTTGCTGACGTTGTTGACGGAGACGATGTGGTTCATGAGTTGGTCTCGCTATTCGTCGTCCTCGGGGGCGTCCTCGGCCAGCAGCCGATACAGCGCCCGACGGGCCTGGTTGAGTATCTTCTGGGCTTCGGCGATCTGGGTTGGGCTCCCGGTGTGGACGACCTGTAGGGCTGCAGCCGCAATCTGCTTCAACTCGCCAAAAAAGCCCATCACAGAAGCGTCGCTCTCGGGCTGGGCAGCCGCCTCCCAGGGCGCCGACAAGGCGTCGCGATGCTTTGCCACGTAGGCTTTCCCCTGTTCAGTCAGGTGGTAAAGCCGGCCGTTGCTCGTGGTCTCGGCCCGCACCAGGCCTTCATCCTCCAATTGTGCCAGCGCGGGATACACGGCGCCCGGGCTCGGCCGCCAGGCCCCGCGGCTGCGCTGTTCAAGCTCCTGCATGATCTGATAGCCGTTGGTCGGCTTCTCGGCCAGCAGGACCAGGATGGCCGCGCGCACATCGCCGCGCTTGGCGCGAACCCCACGTCTAAACAACGACCAGGGAAACCCGCCAAATGGGGGAAAGGGCGGAAACGGCGGAACGCCACCGCCGGGCGGTCCCCAGCCAAAGTGCGTCGCCCCCTGCCCTCCTCCGTGGTGCCGGCTGTGGCTGCCAGCCCAGAGCGTGGCGTGGAAGAGTGCCCCGGGAAGACTTTGCCCGTTGAATCTCTCGTGTGGATTTCCAGCCAGCATGGCGTTTTCTGATTGGCTTATGTATCGCGACCCTTCGCGATGGTTCAAAGATATATCGCTATCAAACGCACCAGTCAACCCAAAAGTTGTTTCTGGGGCCGGCTACCTCCCGTGGGCGCCCTGCGGCGGCGCCGCGCCTAGTGCTACCTGTGCGGGTAGTCCCAGCAGGTCACGGTGCCGTCAGTCTTCACCGCGCACACACCGCCGTCTAGCCCCACGCTGACCGAGGTGAAGGTGCCCGCTGGCACTTCGCTTGAGTCAACAATACCCCAGCAGGCGATGGTGCCATCGGTCTTCACGCCGCACACGATGTTCTGTCCCGCGCTGACGGAGGTGAAGGTGCCTGCCGGCGGTGGAAAACCACAGTCGAGGAGGGTGCCATCATAGCATCCATATGTCGGATCTCCTGTGCTGAAACAGGCGATCGTGCCGGCGGATTTCACCCCGCACATCAGGGGCCGTCCTACGCTGAAAGAGGTGAAGGTGCCGGCGGGCGGCGTGAGACCGCCCCAGCAAGCGACGGTACCGTCGGTCTTCGCCCCACAACCGCCGTTCTCGCTCAAGCTGACGGAGGTGAAGGTACCTGCGAGAGGTGTGGCGTCGACGGAGCCGTTGTCACCCCAGCAGACAATGCTGCCATCGGTTCTTACCCCACACGCGTCGAAATTATTGACGCTCACCGAGGTAAAGGTACCTGCCGGAGGTGTGGTGTCGAGGAGGCTGTCGTCACCCCAGCAGACGATGCTGCCATCGGTTCTTACCCCACACGCGTAGGCTAATCCGACGCTGACCGAGTTGAAGGTGCCGCCCGGCAGAGCGATTCGATCTATGTTCCAACAGGCGATGGTTTGATCGACTTTCACGCCGCAGGTGATGTTGCCGTTGTCGCCCACGCTGACAGAAGTGAACTGGCCAGACGAATCGCCGATCCGGTTTTGGTTTACGCCGCCAGTGCTGGGAGGACCGCCCGTGCCTGCTGTGTTCGGCAGGCTCTGTCCGTCGGTGCTTCCTCCAGTCGAGGAACGGGTACTTTGCCCGCCGATGCCGCCCCCCGATTGACCAGCGACGGTACTAGTGCCTGTGGTGGCGTGGCTTGAACCGCCAGAACCTCCGGCCGAGGGTGTCGGTGAGTCGGCCAAGTTGGTGGGTTCGAGATCGATTCTGCCGCAGGCCTGCGAACTCGCTGCCCACCCGAAAGTCAGGATCAAAATCGTGATACGCCCATCCATGTTTCGAATCCTATCACGCCAACCAGTGGGGAATGGTTGATCCGACTCTGACGCCCAGTCATGCTTGGCTGCATGTCCACTGTCGAGCTCGCGCCGTCGATCTTGTCCGCTGATCTCACCCGCCTGGCTGAGCAGGTGAAGGAAGTCGAAGCCGCCGGTGCCGAGCGCATCCACGTCGACATCATGGATGGGCGTTTTGTTCCCAACCTGACCTTCGGGCCGATCGTGGTGGAGGCTGTACGCCGGTCGACTAAGGCCGTGGTCGAGGCTCACTTGATGATCGTCGAGCCGGAAAAATACATCCCCGACTTTGCCAAGGCCGGAGCCGACATCATCCAAGTGCACCAGGAAACCTGCCCGCACCTGCACCGGACGATTCAGCAGATTCACGAGCTGGGCAAGAAAGCCTGCGTGGTGCTCAACCCCGCCACGCCGCTGGTGACCATCGAGGAAATCCTTGGCGACGTGGATGAAGTGCTGATCATGACGGTGAACCCAGGCTTCGGTGGCCAGAAGTTCATCGAATCCACCTTGCCCAAGATCGCGCGCTTGCGGCAGATGCTGGATGCGCGCGGCCTGCGCTGCGACCTTGAGGCAGACGGCGGCATCGGCCCGGCCACGGCAGGGGCCGTGGTCAAGGCCGGCGCCCATGTCCTGGTCGCCGGCGCTGCTGTCTACGGGGCTAAACCAGGCGTGGCCGCCGCGATCCAGGCGATCCGGGCAGCCGCGCAAGCCGTGTGAAGTGGAGTTCATCCACGCAGCCGCGCGCGCGGCTGAGAACACAAACGGGAGAAGCGACGACGCAAGGCAGGCTTGCGGCCCGCCTGACACGATCAACTGGCGCTGTCCGTGGCAGTGTCAGTGCCAGAACTCGTGTTCCTTCCGCGGCCAGTGGCAGTCCCTCGGCCGGTGACCGTCCCGATTCCACTGAACGTACCGACCCCGGTCCGCGTCCCGATTCCGCTGAACGTACCGACCCCGGTCTGCGTCACGATTACACTGAAGGTACCAACCCCGGTCCCCGTCCTGCGGCCGGTGTATGTCCCGAGACCAGTCTCCGCCCCGCTTCCGCTGAACGTACCGACCCCGGTCCCTGTTCCACGGCTGGTGAACGTCCCGAAACCAGTCTCCGTCGCGCGGCCGGCCAATGACCCGGTGCCGATGACGGTCCGTGTGCCGGTGCCCGTGCCGCTCCCGGAGTCCGTCGGTGTGCCAGTGCCCATCCCACTCCCGGTGTCCGTTGGTGTACCGGTGTCTGTCCCGCTCCCCGTGTCTGTCGAAGTACCGGTGTCGGACGGCAGGGTGGTGAGCGGTGACGTCCCGCCGGTCCCTCCCGTGTCCGTGACACTGCCGGAACTGATGGCTTGCCCACCTTGACTGCCGGCTTGCCCAGATTGATCCCCGGTGCCGGTTTCCCCCAACCCTGCGCCAGTCGCACCAGTGTCGGATCCTCCCTGGCCGCCAGCGGCAGCCGCGCCGCTCGTCGTGCCACCTGTGCTCGCTTTTCCGGAGTCAGGGTTCTCTGCCGGCGCCAAGCCACCCATTTCCGTACGCGCGCAAGCGTGCAGCAACACCAGTCCCACGACAGACAGAAGCAAGCGGCTATTGGTCTTCATGGTTGTCTCCGTAGTGCTCGAAATCGGACATCGGCAAGTTGGACGAACGCAGGCCTTGTGCCACAACACATACCAATCTGCGTTCTTCGGGCGTATGGCCGGAAGGCAAAGCTATGCAAATCGATGGGCTAGTGCGAGGCGGTGACTGTGCCCGGCAGGGTGCCGGTCACATTCTGGAATACCGCCGAAACCGTGACCGAGCCGGCGCTGACGCCGGTAAGGTATCCGCGCGAACCAGTGGCATTCGACACCGTGGCGCTGGTGGCGGCGCCGCCGTCGGCGTTGGATACCAGCCAGGTCACGTTGTTCGTGATGTCGGCGGTCGTCGGCGGGGTATCGGCCCAAGTGCCAGTGGCGGTGAGCTGCTGGTGTCCGCCAACCACAACGCTAAGTGGATTGGGCGCGATGTCGATCGAGCTGAGGGCCGCGCTGCTGACCGGGACCTTCGAGGTCCCTGAAACCGGGATCCCTGAAGGACCCTGGTAGGTCGCGGTGATGGTCACCGGGCCACCACCCTTGACCGGCGTGGCCACCCCAGTGGCGGCCCCGACAGCGACCACGGTGTTGTCCGAAGAAGTCCAGATTGCGCTTGTGGTCACAGTCTGGGTGTAGTTATCAGCGAGGGTAACCACGGCCACGAAGGGCTGGTTGATGCCGAGATGCATGGTGGGATTGGTGGGCGTCACGGCGAGCCCGGTCGGCGTCGCCGTGGACACCGTTAGGGTGGTGGAATCCGTGCTCCCTTGAAACGTGCCGGTGATGGTCGTCGTGCCCCCGGTCAGCCCCGTGGCACGGCCGGTGGTGGCACCTGAGTCGGATATGACCGCCACCGCGCCGGTCAATGACGTCCAATCGGTCGAGGCCGTTACGGTCGCGGCGGTGTTGTCGGAGTAGATAACCGTGGCCTGGAACTGCTGGGTGTTGCTGATCGCCATGTGGATGGTAGGAAGGGTCGGGGTGATATGGAATTCGGTTATACTCACGGTGTTAACGGTCAGAGGGGCTGATCCGGCTTTCGTGACCCCATTCTCCGTGTAGCTGGCGTTGATGCTCACGCTGCCAACCGCGAGCGCGGTTACCGTGCTGCCGCCCACAACTGCCCCAGGCCCGCCTCGGCCAGCTCCGCCTGAGGTGCTCACCACCGCGATGTTTGCGTCAGACGTGGTCCAAGTGGCAGAGCTGGTCACTGCGGCGCTCGTCCCGTCGTCATAGTAGGCCGTGGCCAGGTAGGTCTGGCTCTGCCCAACGTGAAGACTGTTCGCTGCTGCGGTCACCACCAGGCTCTGCAGCACAGGCGCAGTCACGGTCAGTTGGGCTGTGACGCTGAAGCCGCCGTAGGTGGCATTGATGGTCACCGGGGTGGCTGGGTTGGTAGGAGTGGGCGCCAGGCCCGTGGCAAGGCCTCCGGTGCCGCCCCCGAAAATGGCTCCGCGGCCGCCGACGTTCCCGGCAACGGTAATGGTGGCCAGCGTCCCGTCCGACGTTGTCCATGAGCAGCCGGTGGCGTTGCTCACCTCTGTCTCGGTGCCGTTGTCATAGGTGGCAAAGGCGTGGAACTGCTGCGTCCCATTCACTTTCACCGAGGACGCAGATGGCGTGATGCGGAGGCCGATCTGCGTAGCAGTGGTGACCGCCGTGACGGTGAGTTGCGTCGGATAGGTATAGGTCTGACCGTTGGTCGTGTAGCTGGCTGTGACAGTCACGGTGCCGGCGGCCTGGCCCATGACCTGCAAGAGGCCGCCGAACCCACCGCGGCCGCCCACCGTGACCACAGAGGCCACCACTCCGTTCGACGTGGTCAACGTGACCCCGGTCGTAAGGACTGCACTGGTTCCGTCGTCGTAGTCCAGGTAGGCCGTATAGGTCTCGGTGTCACCGACCTGAATCGAATCGTTCGGATTGTTCAGCCGGATCCCTATCGGCAGCGGTTGTCGAATCACGCCTAGCGAAACCGAGTCGGTTAGTGCGCTGCCACCGGCGGGGGTATAGGTCGCAATGATGTTGGTCGTTCCCGCAGCCACGCCCGTGGCGGTAGCCCCGGCAACCCCTCCACCGCGCCCGCCCGGGTTGGCCGCGACAGTGGCGACCGCGCTATCGGACGATTGCCAATTGACGCCGGCAAGGGCGGTGGTCTCGGTTCCGTTTTCGTAGACCCCGGTTACCGTGTACGGCTGCGTGTCGCCCACGTTGATGGTCTGTGCCGCCGACGGGGCGATCTGGATCGACACCAAGCGCGGCTCGGTCACAGTCAGGAGTGCAGTTCCTTGCTGTCCCTGCAGGGTCGCCGTGATGGTGACGACCGTGCTTGAAGCGGCCACGCCGGTCGCAACGCCATTGCTCCCGGCCGCGTTCGAAATCGTGGCGATGGTCACGGCGCTGGATTTCCAGGTAACGTCGGCCGTGATGTTCCTGGTGGTGGTGTTGTCGAATGTGCCCATGGCCTGGAACGGGTAGGTCTGGCCCGCCCGAACGCTGGAGGTGGGTGGTGACACGGCAATAGAGACCAGCTGGGTAGCGACCACGTTCACTGTCGCCTGCCCGGTCTTGCCAGAGAGGGTCGCCGTCACTGTGGTGCTGCCCGCCTTGACGCCGGTGACTTGGCCCGCCGTGGTCGAGGAGTTGCCCACTGTCGCGACCGTATTGTCGAGAACCGACCAGCTCGCCAATGTTGTCACGTCAATTGAGAACTGGGTGGCGGGATTCCCGACGATCCCATATAGCCCAGTGGCCGCAAGCGGGCTCGTCAGTCCGACGATCACGTTGTTGAGCGTATTGGGGGTCACCGTGATGCTGATGAGTGGTGCCGCAGATACCGTCACGTTGGCTTGCCCGGTCACGCCAGAGAGCGCGGCCCGAACCGTAGCCGTGCCGGCAGCGATGCCCGTGGCCAGGCCAGGATTGGTGGCCGCGTTGGAAACCGTCAGAACGGCGGTTTTGGTAGAAGACCAGGTCACCTGGGCGGTCAGGTCGGCTGTCGTGTTGTCGTTGTAGGTTCCCAGTGCGGAACATGACTGGGGGTTGGTCACGATAATCACGTCTGGGCAGGTTACCGTGATGGTCCTCAGCACGGCTGCCGTGACGGTAACCTGGTCCGTGCCGCTGATTGCGCCCAGGGTGGCGGTGAGCGTGGCTTGCCCCGCGGCCACGGCGCTGGCCTGGCCAGCGTTGGCTCCCGTGGCGACCACGGTGAGGATGCTGGTAGCGCTCGACGACCAAGTCGCCTGCTGGGTCACATCACTGTGACTGTTGTCGTCGTAGGTGCCGGTGGCCACAAAGGCTTGGGTTCGGCGCACCTGGATGGTGGGCTGCGAGGGCGTGATCTGGATACTCACAAGCTTCTTCGATGCGTTCACGGTCATCTGCGCAGATGTGCCGACGATGGTGCCCACGGTGGCTGTCACGGTGAACGAGCCCGCGGCCACGCCAGTGACCTGGCCCTTTGTGGTGCCGGTGTTGCCCACGGTCGCGACCGTCGCGGCCGACGAAGCCCAGGTGGCCTGAGCCGTCACATCCTGTTTCGAGGCGTCAGCAAACACGCCCGTGGCCACCAGGTTCACCGTCTGGCCAACAGCCAGCGGTGAGGTCGGCACTTGGTCGATGCTGATCGACGTCAGAGGGTTGTTGCCAACTACTGTGACGGGAGCGGTTGCGGTCTGGCCCTGGTAGGTCGCGGTGATGGTCGCGGTTGCGGTCGCCGTCCCCGCACCGACCAGGTTGGTTCCCGAAATCGTAAGAACTGCGGTGTTGCTGGAGGTCACCGTGGCAGAGCTGGTTACAACCTGCCGGGTGCTGTCCGAGTAGATCGCCGTGACCGTGAACGGAACTGGGGTTCCCACGTTGACGACAATTGGACTGCTGGTGCTCGATATCTCGATGCTCGACAAGGTCACAACAACCGTGTCGCTGGTGCTGTCACGTGATGCATCGGTTCGCGTCGCTAGGTCGAGCCGGCCGTCGGTCACCGGAACATCAATGGCGCCATCTCTGGGGACATCGGGCGCGCCGGCCTCGGCGCGGCTCCCCTCGGCCGCCGCCACATCTCGGCCAACATCGGGTCCGCCAGCCTCAGCGCGAACCTCAGCAGCCGCGTCGGCAACCCTGATGTCCGAGATTCCGACTTCGATCCCGGCGTCGGAAATCCCAACCTCGCCCGTGGTATCCGTCATCCCGCCTTCGAGCCTGGTATCCGACCCGAGGCCAGCTTCGAAGCGCCCATCCGCGCTGCCGTCCCCCGCGCCACCTCCGTCGCGGGAAAACACGCGAAGCCCGCTGCGGCCACTGCCACAGGCGCCCATCGCGCCGATCAATGCCAGACAAAGTACCAGTCTTGTTCTCGTCATAGCTTCTGCTGCTCCTGCTTCGGTTCGTGCCGTTTCAGACGCCGCTCGACTCCACTCCAGGCTGTGTATGCCCCTGACCCGCATGTAAGAGTGTCCGGCACCCGTAGTTTGTCAACGAAGGCGAGGACTCTCTGTCATGCAAGGCCGACGGAAACCATGGAGCTTTGTCCACTGCCGGACGGACCCTGCCTAGCAGCAGTTGCTCACACGATTCCCTTGCCAGGATTCATGATGCCCTTGGGGTCCAGCGCCTGCTTGATCCGACGCATCAGGTCGATCTCGACCGCGCTCTTGTAACGCCGCGCCTCTTCGCGCTTGGCCACGCCGATGCCGTGTTCCGCGCTGATCGATCCGCCGTGGCCCACCACGATGGCGTGCACCACGTGAGTCACTTCCTCCCAGCGGGCGAGGTACGCCTCCTGCTCCACGCCCACGGGTTGGCTGAAGTTGAAGTGCAGGTTGCCGTCGCCCACGTGGCCGAAGGGCACGGGCCGAATGCCGGGAACCAGCTTTGCCACTGTGGCCAGCGCCTCCTCGATGAAGCTCGGGATCTGCGACAGGGGCACTGACACGTCGTTCTTGATGCTGCCGCCTTCCCGCTTCTGCGCCTCGGAGATGGATTCGCGCAGCTTCCACAGCGCCGCTGCCTGGGCCGCACTGCCAGCCAGCGC
>PMLB01000215.1 GCA_003158735.1 Myxococcales bacterium
ACCGCCACGTCACCCCCCGCTCGGGCCGAGCCGCCCGAGCCCGCTCCCCCGCCCACGAGAACCATCGACGTCACAGCGATCCCATCGGAAGCAGCTCTGTCTCTCGACAACGGCACACCGGTGAACGGCCGTCTTCACACCACCGTGCCGGCCGATCGCGAGTCTCACGTCCTTCGGGTCTGGGCGCCGGGGTACCAGACCAGGACGATTTCGCTTGGGCCCGACGACAGCCTCCCGACGCAGGTTCGCCTCGACCCTGCCCCGCGATCGACTGCCAGCGAGGAACGCGACCGCGCCCCTCACAATGTGACCGCCGCCAAACCAAGAAAGGTCGTCGCGCCACCTGACAAAGCGCTGCGTGGCAAGAAACGTGGCAACGACGACGCTTCACCAGCGGCGAAATGGTGATCCAGCCGGGGCCACCTAATAGGTGTGCGCGCGAATGGCATCTTGGATCTCCCTTCGGGAACGTTCTTTTGCGGCGGAATAGTTACCAGTCAAGCCCCCCGCCCACAAGCACGGTCAAGCCACCGGTTTCCTATGTCCTGCACATCCGATCTCTGATAGGAAATCGGGGCGGATAATCGAGACCACAGGACGGAGGCCCAAGATGCGTCAGAAGCAGAAGCTCGCTCTTGTCCGTGAACTGTCGGCGCCCGAAGGTACGGTCTCCCCAGGATCCCCGTCGCCCGAGCTGGCTTCGATTGTCGACGTCGACAAAGATGGTCGCGTTCTGGTGAAGCTGGCGGAACGCGAGGACTCGGTAGCGGCCCTGTTTGCAACCCACCTTGATGTAAGCAAGCTACGGCGGGCAGTAGCGGATCGTGCGGACGTTTTGCTTCTCTTCTCCGGGGGCGATCGAAGTCGCCCCGTCATTGTGGGCCTGACCGAACAGTATCTGGACGCAACGCCGGACGCGGCGGGCGTCGCTGTTACGGACGCGCGCGCCGCCTTCGCTGTTGATGCAAAGGTCGACGGCCAGCGCGTGAGGATCGTGGCAGAGGACGAGCTTGTGCTCGAGTGCGGCAAGGCTTCGGTGACGTTGCGGCGCAACGGCCGGCTGGTGGCCAAAGGCACTCACGTAGAGATTGAATCGGAGGGCGTCCACCGAATCAGGGGCGCCCATGTGCGAATCAACTAACGCACCTGGGGGCACGGAGCGTGGTCGCGACTTCCAAAGCCCGGGCTCACCCCGTCTGGTGGGAATTTGTCGAGGAGAGTCTCGAAGAGGGGTCGTATTCGTGGCGCCGGCGTGAGCGGGCTCTCGGGGCGCCGGACCACGATCTTCGCGACGTTTCTCGCTTCGCGGAAGAGAGATTGCTCGGCTGTATCGATGGCCTGCGGGTCACTGATGAAGCCGTCGAGCGGCTGCTCGCGCCTGCCCTGCAATCGGAAGATCCCTGTCGGGTATCAGTTGCCGCCCACGCCCTGGCCGAAGGGAGTGAAACGGCCTGGGAATGCCTCATGGCCGCCCTCACCAATGGGCCGGACGAAAACCTGGCGCCGCTGTGCCGGGGCATCGAGCTTGTGTGGCCGACCGACCTTCTGCCCCGTCTGCAGAACTACTTGCCCTGCGGCCAACCCGTCCTGCAAGCCGCCGTCCTGGAGATCTGCGCATTCCGGCGTCGCGCGCCGAGCATCGATCTCAAACCGTTCATCACCGGCGGTGATCCCGGTGTGCAGCGGGCGGCTCTGCTGACAGCGCGTTTCGTGCCGCGCGCGCAAGCAGAGCCACTCATCGCGTGCGGGCTCGCTCTGCCACCGCCCGCCTTTGAAGTCGCGATCGAGAGCGGCTTGGTCCTGGGGCTGCCGGCCGCCCGATCCCCGTGCGCCCAGGCTCTCCGAAGGCTTCCCAAGGACTGCGGCCGGCTCTTGGTTCTGGGCGCGTTGGCGGGAAGCCGGGAACATGAGCACCGCGATCTGCTGAAGGCGCTTGGCAGCGAGCCGCTCGCACCCGTGGCGACGTGGGCGCTCGGCTTTGCGGGAACTCGAGACGCGGCCGATGCCTGCGTCGATCTCCTGCGCCAGGAACGTCTCGCGCAATTGGCGTTCGAAGCATTCTGTGCAATCACGGGCGTTGATTTCAAGGCCAACAGGCTCACCGTTCCGGCACCCGAGGAGAACACGGAGTCAGCGGTTCCGTTCGAGCAAGACGACCTCGATGCGGATCTCGTTCCCAAAGTCGAGGCCTGGTTGATGAGCACGTCGACCAGGAGCGCGACGTTGTCTCTAAGTTAGTGACAGCCCACGGTGCCGCCCACCATTGACGTGGTCGATACGCAAAGTGGTGGATTCACCGTTGTCACCGCCTCGCACTCCGCGGCGCGGTGCAGACTCCCGCAGGCCTCCGAAGGTGTCCCGGTAGCTGATCCGCAAACTTGACTGGCGTCGAACGCGCAGGGCTCACTTCCCGCCATTGGCTGCTTTTCGATGCTGCCACTGCAGTCGTAGTCGAATCCCACGGAGCACGAAGTGGTCGACACGGTAAAGTACTCTGCCTGGTCTGGATGCACCAAGAGATCGTTGTCGCAACAGTCCCACTTGCCATCGGCCCGGGGAGCGATGTACCCGGCCGCCAGTGGGTAGGTTGCGCCACACCACCCGGCTGAATTTTGCGAACTTGGATATTGATCGTTGTCAATATCCAGGTAGAAGAGGGCGCACTTACCCACGGCGCATTGTGCGTCGCTGGTGCACCCTTGGCCCGAGGCAAGAAGGCATTTCCCGCCGGTGCATTGTTGGGTTGCCGAACACGCCGAACCCGTGCCCGAACAGGCGCCACAATGGGAGTCATCAGATTGCAAATTCGTGCATAGATTTGGGCAAACAGTTTGCCCTGTAGAACACACAGTGCACCTGCCACTCACGCAGGCTGCGCCTGACACGCATTGGCTGTTGTCGGTGCAACTTGAGAGGCATGCAGCCGTCCCGCAAATGAATGCACCGCACGGAATGGACCCAGCAGAAGAACAATTGCCGGCACCATCACATGCGCGTGCCGGCGTAGCGCTGCCATTTATGCAGGCAGCCGTAGCACATGTGGTCTTGACACCTGGATAGTAACAAGAGGAGCTCTGTCCGTTGCAGCTTCCAGCACAATAACCGCTCCCGCCGCAGGGAGGGTGGCCGGAAGCCGGAACACCTGTGACGAGGCTACACGTTCCAACCTTTTCGCTGAGCGCACACGACTGGCATGATCCCGTGCAAGCAAGATCGCAACAGACGCCATCACTGCAGTTGTTCGAGGCACATTCAGCAGCCTTTGAGCATGTGGCACCCGGAGGCGCTCCGGATAGGGTCGTGTCTGGGCCTGCATCAATGCGGGAGTCGGATCCAGCAGCGTCGGGGCCAAGTGAGGGAGCATCGCCAATCGACGTGAGGTCCGTGGAATCGTCCGGGGCATCTAGCTGCGTGGCATCTATGCTCGGAGCATCTGGTGCTAGCGGACTGTCGGGGCCGATCTCTGGCCCAGTTCCGCCTGAATCGCTGGTACCAGTCTCGGGACTCGGGGGCACGTCATTGCTCGGCTGATCCTTGCCAGCATCGGTCGACGAGTCACTGGCTATCCCATCCGGCAGGGCGACCTCATTCCGATTGTTGCCCGTAGCGTCAACGGGGGTAAAATGGCCATCCTGCGTGGGTGACGAAGCATCTGCCCGGCTGCTGTTGCAGATAGCATCATTGGGTTTGCAGCACCTGCCCGGCGTCACAGTCACGTTGCATTGATACGAGGGAGGACACTGATCGCTCTTCTTGCAGGTTAGCCTCGACACGTCGGGGGTGGCGAAACACCCCGCAGCAAGGACGAGAATAGCCAAGCCGACCCTGACCAGACCCGATCGACCGGGACGGGTGTCGAGATTGAATGTCATTGAAAAGTCCTTCGCACGAACAGAGCTGTCCCGTTAGGACAAAGCACCGGAAAGAAAGAGACCTGGGTTGTCGCAGGGGCAGTCTCCAGCCTCCGCCATCCTAGGAGATACAGTGCAGTCCCTGCAACGATCCCTGCTGCCCCGACGCCATATCCCACCCAGCCCCAGTTTTCGTAGGACTTTCTGGATGACTCCAGGCCCGGAGTGTAGCCGTTATCCTTGTACATCTGATCGACGACGCTTTGCGTCTTCATCGACATCACTATGCCCGCAACAACGCCGGCAACGCCCACAGCCCCAACGACGATGCCGGCCGCACGCAGTCCCGAACCGGAGTGGGAGGACTGAACGGGTCGTGGCATCACGAGCGTCGAGTCAGCCGGGGGCTCCTTGACTGGCGTGCTCACGAGGGTTGTTGCTGGAGTCCCAGAGGCGACGATTGTGGACGGGGGCGGAGTCGGCGCGGGCGGTGAGCTCTCTGGCAAGTGCGCCTTGCAGTCCGCGATGTACTCATCCACCTTGGCCTGTTCACCGGCGGATAGGTTTGTCACCTTACGCAGGTACTCGGCGAATCGGTCCAGCGCCTCTTCCCAGCGGTGGTTCTGCTGAAAGCAACGGCCCTGATTGAAAACATAGGCCGCGTCATTGGTTTCGACGAAGAGATCCCCCAGAATGTCGATCCCCTTGCGATAGTCGCCGGTTATGCACGCCTTCTTGGCCGCCTTCTCCATGGCCTGTCTGTTGGCTGGTTTGGCCATCGCGGGTGAGACCAAGAGAGGTGGGAGAACTAATAGTAGAGTGATCAATAGGGTCGAGCGCATGGGCCTCCCAGGACGGATAGTGACAATCGCCAATCTTGCCCTGCGCGCCGCTTTTTGCAAAGCGTCTTGAGCTAGGGCATCCGGGCTCACCACAGACCACGCCCCGGGGCCATGTGATCGGCTGGTCCTCATGCCCAGGTGAAAAGGCAAAACTCAGTAGGACACGAGTTCGCCGGCGTCGTTGACTCGAATGTTGCGATGGCGATGCGCCCCGGTGAATCGCTCGACCTCGCGCACCCAATCAGAATCGGAGTGATGGTTCACCGTCTGCTCGGCTTCCCCGCGCGCCTCGGATGAAGCGCCCTGGCCGGCCAGCGCGTGGATCAGGATGGAGGAGCCGGCGCAGAAGATGCGGCGACGTTCTCTTGCACGGGCTCGCGCCGGGGCTCGTCACACTAGCGGGCGGCCGTCACCAAAATCGACGACCGCGCCACCACCAACAATCAGGCTGGCACTACTTCGCCAAGCGCATGATTCGGTTAGGACTGTTCGTGCCCCAGTACGGCTGTCCCTCCCTATTTCGGAGGTACCTGGTTGACGCGGGGGTGGGCTCCGGTGTGTTGCTCGACCTCCCGCGCCCATCTAGTGCCAGCGTACTTATTGACCATCTCCTCGGCCTCCGCCCGGGCCTCGGAGACTTTCCCCTGCCGCGCGAGCGACTTGACAACCATCGCCGCCATCTCGGGTGCGTCCGGACTGTCCGGAAAACGGCGAAGCCCATCGCGCGCCAGATCGTACGAAAGTACATAGTCGTCGGTGTCCTGCGCCTTACGCAGCCGTTCCATGAGCTCGGATTCGTCGAGCAACTTGGGCTTTGCGGTAGCTGCCTTCCTGGGGGCAGGATGGGGCATCGGCGGAACCGAGGCGTCCACGACTGGCGGGCGGGGTGGCGTTGGCTCGGGGGCTGGAACCAGCACCTCGGGCTTCTTGGGCTCATCAGTCGGAGGAGGCTCGGTCGCTTTGGGCAGCGGGGCAAACATCTTCACCCCGACGGCCACCCCGACCACCACCAGCGCACCGACGAGGATTCCGATCTTGGAAGCCGCGCGCATGACGACCTAGAGCCTTCTCACTTGCATGCCAAATCGGCAGGATGAGCGCTGTAGAGATTCTGCATCGCCGTCTTCATGGCAGGCCACTCGGTCGGCTCTCCATTGCTGGGGGGAGGGCTGTCGGCGTTGGCGTACTGCCAGGCCCAACCACCTTGGTAGCCATTGTTGTAGAGGGTTGTGTAGAGATCTGCCCCCTTGATCGTCGAGTTGGATGGGCCGGGGCTATCGATGTCCCAGAACTCGCCAATCATGATCGGCTTGTCGAGAGCCCAGTGCGAGGCGGGGTTAACGAACGGCGATACGCTATTCGCTCCTCCGACGGTGCCCCAGTTGTCGTAGTAGTGAATCTCGTAGAAGTCCAGGGTACCGTTGCTCTTGCCGCCGATGCTGGTCAGCTGGCTGTTTGAATAGTAGTTCTTGTGACCGTCGACGTCGGTATTGGCCAGGAAGGTCCATGCGGCATTGGTGACGAGGGCCGATGGGTCTGCAGCGTGAATCCCGGCGGCAAACCAGTTCACACATTTCTGAATGTCCGTAATGCTGACATAGTTACTTCCAGTCCACGGGGTGGGGTTGGGACCGTCATCGATCATTCCTTCCGGCTCGTTGAAGACTTCCCAGGCATAGAGGCCCGGATGGCCCTTCAATGCGGTGACCAGTGGCGTGATGACGTTGTCAACGTATGCCTGTCGGTTGGCATCCTTCTGGAGAAGATTCTTGTTGTTCTGGAGAATCGTGGCGCTGACTTGGCCGGATTGCAGCATGTCGAACGCCCACAAGCTGACCACCACGGCTTGGCCCGCGGCTGCTGCGCCGTCGAGGATCTTTTTGACGTCAGCGATGTTCGCATCGCTGATCTTGGCAACGAGACCGGTCGTCGCGTCGTAGGTCGGCGTTTTGGAGCCGTTGGTGTGGAACCACCAACGGACAATTCGACCACCCACCGCAAAGGTGTCGCTGAAGAGCTGGCCGAATTTGGTCATGTCGGGACTCGGGATGTCGGCCGCGTAGTTGAACCAGGCAACGTTGACCCCGCTCGCGAACTTGGGACGGCAGGCACCCGTTACTCCTGCAGCTCCCCCGGTGCCCTTTGCACCACCGTTTCCTGCACCGCCGGCTCCGCTGTCTGCGTCCGGTCCTCCGTCGCGACCGGACGAACCGTTTCGGCCCGCGGCTCCGCCGCTGCCTGACCCACCACCAGTTCCAGCGCCGCCACTGCCCGATGTACCACCAGTTCCAGCGCCGCCACTGCTCGATGCACCGCCGTTCCCCGCACCGCCGCTGCCTGATCTACCACCGCTCGCCGTGCTTCCGCCCGGGGCGTTCGATCCACCCGAGGCGGCCGTGTTTCCACCGCTGGCCGTGCTCCCGCCCGAGGCCGCCGTGCTCCCGCCCGAGGCCGCCGTGTTTCCGCCCGAGGCGGTCGAACTTCCGCCGCTCGCCGTGCTCCCGCCCGAGGCTGCCGTGCCTCCGCCCGAGGCCGCCGTGTTTCCGCCCGAGGCGGTCGAACTTCCGCCGCTCGCCGTGCTCCCGCCCGAGGCTGCCGTGCCTCCGCCGCGCGACGTGCTTCCACCCGAGGCCGCCGTGCTTCCGCCACTTGGCGTCGCTCCGCCCGAGGCACCGCCGGTGCCGGCTGGGCTGTTCCCTGCGGTTTCACAAGCGCTCAGAAGAAAGAATCCTATCGCCAGTCTGTGCAGCTTCATGTGGCTCCTTCGCCCTGCAGTTGCTCTTCGCGTGTTTGTGGGCTCAACAAAGTTCTTTTCCATGTGATTTTCAATTGCAAATTCACCCACGCGCGCCGCGCTGCGCTATCCCGGTGCGCATGCAGAACTCTCCTAGTTGGGGGAAGCCAGGTGAACCTGACGCTCTCATCAACCAACAAAGAATCGGAGCCGCCCGGTCCGAAACCTACCACTACTTCGATCACCATCCCCCGGCCCCTTCGGCGAGCATCTCTTCGTCATGACCGGCGTCCATCCCCGCCCCGCGGGACCATAGGCGCTAACCACGATTCTTTCGGGACTTGACGATCGCCGGCGCGATCCGGAGTCTCACCACAGAGGGCACAGAGGCCACCGAGGCCGGAAGGAAAGGGTTTCGGATCGGATCCGAACCCTTTCTTCCTACCCATCCGTCTAGTGCCTGAAGACGACTTTACCGCAGATGCTTGCGGATCGGTCGCGACTTTTCCGCAATGGCTTGCGGATCGGTCGCGTCGGGCGGCACTTGCGACCGCGGCGAGCATCTCTTCGTCATGACCGACGTCCATCCCCGCCCGGCCGGATTGGGACGCCAATTTCGTAGTTGAAAAGGATCCGGCCTCTTCGGGTTCGATCTGAAAGACGGTGACCGCAGTACCCACTTGACGAAAATGAGGGACTGCGAGACAGTCGCGCGCGAGGAGAGGTGCAATCCCTTCACGACGAGCAACAAAGCCGGCCGATTTGGCTTCCCCCACCTGCTTCTTCTCCTCGCCTTGCCCCGCCCCCGAATCCGGTACCCGGACTTCCGACTGCGGAATCGGGGCAGACTGCTCCGTTGATCGCCCGCGAGACAAACCGGCCTAGCGACGCGGAGCAATGGGAGAAAGAGGCAGCGTCTCATCGGGTCGCTGTCGAGGACAGGTTCTCCTCAGAACCCACGGACGGAGTCTGGGCCAGCAAAGCTCGAGGTGACCTCGGCAATCATCTTGGGGTTCTCTTGCCCTCAGCCTCCTCCTTACGTCAGATCGAGTGTCACTCCACTATCTGTCGCCTCGAGATCGTTCATCCGAGCGCAGAGGTCCTTCACAATTTCGTCGAGAACACCTTCGGCCTTCTCAGCACCAGCAGGGTTTGGAACGGGCCGTTCATGATTGAGCCAGAAGCGCCCAACTCCGACGGAACTCTTGCGTCGGTCATCTATCTGGGCCGAGAGGGTACCTCTCTGATAAGGGCGGACCCCTAGCCGCATCCTCACAGTAGAGCGCGAGATGCAAACTGACTCTTCTCCCTTCATCTCATTCCCTGCCGAGTTCTTCACATCACTCAATGAAGACCACCCTCCCGACCGCTGTTCGCCCTGGATGCAACCAGCGAGTCATAATCGCCCAGGTTCATGTGCACAATGGTCTTCAGACGTTCCCACGAAAAGACCCTCCCCCGCGTAATGACTCGAATCTTCTCGTAGTAATCGCGCAATCCCCGCTCCTGAATCACGTTGGTATCTCGCTCGACAGATTCCAGATAGCCGGCCGGGATTGTCCGGTGAAAGTGTCCAGATTTCCATCTGCTCGACGCATCTGGCTGAATTGCTGGCAGTCTGGCAAGAAGGGGGTCGCCCAGCCCGACTTTATCGACGATGAACTTCGAAGGGCCGGCCGCGTAGCCGACATAGCCGATCGCTTCGGCTCCGAACGCTCCCCCGACATGCACTTTGTTCGGGGTGTTTCTGATTCCTTCGCCGTAATGATACCATGCATGATCGGGAAGACTCCTATTGGGCCTCCAGTCGATCAGAGCAGCCCCTTCACGATAGACAAACCATTTTGTGTCGATACAGCTTGGGTCCTGTTTCTGACTGCCATATGCGGATGTCCCGAATTTTATGGCCGCGACGGGACTCCAAATCGCAAACAGCGCACATACTCCCACCAGCCCCATTGCGTAACGAACACGAGCCAGATTGTAGACGCACAAAACGATTGCAATAAAGAAGGGAAGCGCCAAGAACCTTCCGCTCATGTGTGTCGCTGCCCCAGCAGAGAACATGATGAAGAAGAAGTACAGACAGACTCCGCCCAGCAAGTACCCAGTTGCCGCATCCCTCTTCTTTATACAGCCAATCATAGCCAACAGTATGAAGAGGTAACTAAGGCTGTCCCACGATAGACTGTTCGAAAGGTAGTCTAAACCCCGCGCCAGCTTCCACGACATAGGAAATCCGGTGGATGTCACCTTCGCATACGCGGTATTGGGGAAAGGGAAGCCGTAGTACACCATGCTGAACAGCACCCAGAGAGTCGCGGGGAGTGTACTAATCAGAACGTGCCGCACGAGCCAGCGTGGACCAAGTGAGCGAACGGCGATGGCTGCACAAACAAGGGCCGGCAAATACAACAGCAGGGTATCCATCCGATTCACAAAAGCCAGCGAGGCGAGGAAGAACAGCAGTTTGAAAGACCGCCTCTTGACCTCCGGAGGAGCCGCGGCGAAGGAAATCCAGCTGGCGCAAAAGAGCGCTGCAATAAAGTAGGACAACGCGTTTTCCAGCCCTGATGATGTGTAATCGATGAATGCTTTCGAAGAACAGAGGGCGATTACGAGCAAGCTAGCTTTCCAGAGATCTTTGCAAATGCGGTTCGTCAACATTAATCCGGCGAGGCAAATCGCCCCGAGACTGCAGAGGAATGAAACAAGGATCGAGGTGTAGAACACTTTGGATGTGATTAAGGAAAAGACGGTCATCACAAACAGCCACAGCGGATGAGTGTATACCTGCACCCTTTCATCAATATTCCATCTGAGGCCGTAACCATGGAGGAAATTGTCCATTGTCCTGAATGTAATGTATGCGTCGTCAACGACCCAGGCATTGAGAAAGAAGATGTAGATGAACAGAAGGATGGAGATGCCCAGAAGCGTCAGTTGAACGCCGCGTCTTTCAAGGCACAGAATGAGTGTCTGTTTCATGTCTCTCTTCAATGGAATGAGGTGCGATTCTACTATCTGCTTCCCTTCGGCCGACATTCACTGTGAACAGGCTCGTCCGCTCTGTTGTCTTGACCAGCTTGCCGAGGTCCTATCATACCCCATCCAAGATGGGGAGTATGCCCCCGCTAGGAATTTGCATCAGACCGCTCGTCCGCCGTATCCGCCTGCGGCGGCGTGTGGGCCACGCCCGGCCCCTGCGGCCGATCAGCCCACCGGGTGGGGCCATCCTGAGGAGCGTCCTGAACGGCTCGGTGTGATTCGAGCGAGGGGAGAACAGCTAGCTCAGTACGCAACAATATCGTCGACGACGAGCCCGCCGGTCGGCGACTGGTCTTCCACCAGCAATACGACAGATCGGCCCACAAGCTCGCTGGTGCCCCAGTCGATCACTTTGGCTGCACCATTGGGCGATGCCGTGCGCACGACCTTGCCCTGGTCGAGCAAGACCACACGCAACGCGGGATCGGCGGGACCGGCCAGCACGAAACGCAGGTGCGCCTCCGCAACCGTGAAAGGTGCGGAACGCAATGCCCCCTGCGCGGCCGGGCCCAGACGGGTGGAATCCGCGGCGAAACGGCCGTACATGCCAGGAGGCGCGGGCGCGGGCTTGTTTCCGAAGGCCTGTCCTTCGGAGCCAAAGTTCTGCCAGATGCCAGCCTCGAAGTCGGCTAGCCGACGGCCACCCGGCGGCAGGGGCGGCGGCTCGCGCGTGGGAATCAGCAATGCGTTGGGAGAGGTCTGGGCGCCGGCAAACATGCGCACGGAATCCACGCCTTCGCGTAACGGCAACCATGGATGGTAGCGAGAATCGACAAAGGGAAATTCACCTGGGATGGTTTTCCAGTCGAGCACGATGGCCGAGAAGAATTGATCGCGCAGCGCCTGGTCCAGGCCTTCAGGCCGGCCCAGCCCCATTTCCGCGTCGCGAATGCCCATGCGATGGACAAAGGTGCGCTTGCCCGCCAGCGCGCCGTAGTAGGTGTGAAAAGGAATGAAGACATTGCCGGGCACGCTGCGCAGACGATCCAGGAGGCGTGCCGCAGCGACGGTGTCAGACCGCCGGGGAACGTGAGCGGCGAGCGGCGGACGCGTGATGTGCTGGTTCTGCCAGGCCAGGCCCAGCAAGACCGCACAGGTCGGTCCAGCCACCAGCCAGCGGCGATGGTCAAGCGCATGCAGCAGCAGCCGTCCCGACAACACGGACGCCGCCACCACGGGAAAAAAGATCCCCGGAATGTAGGCGTTGAAAAACGCCCATCGCGTCGAGTAGCCGACCCCGGCTGCTGCCACGCCGGCAAGGGCCGCCACCCACAGCAGAACATCGGTGCGACGCAACTGGCGCGTCCGGGCCAGGGTCACGGTGGCGATGACGAGCGCCGCGACGGCCGGCCAGAGGTACTTGAGCGTGTCGGGCAACACCAGGCCCCAAATCACGCCCCAGCGATAGCCATGGCTCTGGTGCAATTTGAAGATGTACGTCCAGAACCAGCCGTCCGAGGTCTTGACCAAAAGACCGACTCCCGCTGCCAGTGCCGCGGCCGCCACGGCGCCATAGACCAGACCGCGCCGCCAGTTGACGATGAGAAGGCCAATGCCCAGACCCACGCCCATGATGCTGGCGGTCTGCTTGGTGAAGAATGCCGCGGTTATCACCAATCCTGCGACCGCCGCACTCTTCCAGGTTCTCCCGCGCACCATGAGCCACAAGGTCAGCGCCTCCAGCGCCAGCACCAAACTGTCCGCGCGCACCAGATCGTAAAAACCGCCAGTCAGGTCGAAGGCCGCCACGAAGGCCGCCGCGCCCGCCACGGCGATGAGCGCAACAAAAAGTCGCCGCACTCGCGCCAGCCCGCGCGCCTCACGCAGCACGAGCGCGCCCAGCAACACCAGCGCAGCGAAAAGTGCCAGCAGCGAAACCACGCGCCCGAGCAGGTAGTCCAAGGGAAACACGAATGACAGCAGGGCGAGCAGCGCGGGATACAGAGGCGTGTACAGATAGGGGACGAAATCCAGAGTCGGCTTGACGTAGATCCCCTGCCCCGCCGCGAGCCGCTGCGCGTGGATCAGCATGCCGCCTTCCATCCACTCGAGGTCGAGCGGGAAGCCGGCGCGGCCCACGAACAGGCGCAGGTGCCAGCCAAGCTGCAGCAGCGCCGGCACTGCCGCGACCACCAGTGCGACCACCAGTAGGACGCCGATCAGTCTTTCCTTGGTCTCTGCCGTCATCGTCTACCCTCGCAGAGACACCACGCTGACCCCGTCGCCGCCCTCGCCCTTTCCGCCGGGCCGGAAGCGCTCGACATAGGGCGAAGTCGCCAGGTACTCACGCACGACCTTGCGAAGCGCACCGGTGCCGTGCCCGTGGATGACGAACACGACGTCGGCACCCTCCAGGGCGGTGCGGTCGAGAAACGCCTCCAGCTCAGCCAGGGCTTCGTCGGCGCGCTGGCCGCGCAGGTCCAATGTGTTGGCGCCAGTTTGCGTGGACACAGGCTCTTCTGCTCGATCGCTGGCCTTGGCGAACGACGTGCCTGCCTTCTTACTCGTGGAGGACACGCCCAGCGCGCGATTGGCCAGGGCTTGGCGTAGCTTGGTCACGTCGAGTGGCTCCGCCTCGGGCAGCGCCGCGGTGGCCTCCTTGGCCTTGCGGTCGAGCGCGACCCGCGCGGCCTCCACCGCCTGCGCGGTACGCGTGCGCTTGGCCTCGCGCACGATCTCGGAGATGGCCTCACGCGCCTCCCGCACCGCCGCATCGATGGCCTCGCGCGAGTGCACAGCCAGATCGCGTTCACGCCGGGTGAGAGCATCCGCCGCCGCTTGCGACGCATCGGCCTGGGCGGCGAGATCCTCTTTGGCCTGCTCCAGCTCGCTGCGGGCGGTTTCCAGCGCCTGATTCGATCGTTCCAGCGCCTGCTCGCGCTGCTGCAGGTTGCGCAGGGTCTCTTCCAATCCCAGGTTGTCGGCGTCCATCAGCGCGCGCGCCCGGTCGAGCACTGCAGCCGGCATGCCGATGCGCGCGGCAATGTCGAAAGCGTACGAGCGGCCCGGTACGCCATCCCTGAGGCGGAAAGTGGGCCGCAGTTTTTGCAGATCGTACTCCATACCCGCGTTGCGGAAGCGCGTGTCGGTTTCGGCCAGCGCCTTCAGGCTGTCGAAGTGCGTGGTCACCAGCACCAAACCGGGCGCGTCGGCCAACACCTCCAGCATGGCCCGCGCCAGCGCCGCGCCTTGCTCGGGGTGTGTGCCCACCATCAGCTCGTCACAAAGAATCAGCACGTTCTCGTCGCTGGCCGACCGGGCGAGATCGAGAATGCCAGACAGATTGGCCAGGTGGGCCGAAAAGGTCGACAGATCGCCCATGACTGACTGCTGGTCGCCGATGTCGGCCAGCACCTGGTGAAAGAAACCCACCCGGCTTCCGGGCGCGGCTGGCACAGGCAGGCCCGCGCGCGCCAGCAGCGCAGCCAATCCCACTGACTTGAGCAACACGGTCTTGCCGCCGGCATTGGGCCCGCTGACCACCAACGCCTTGGCCGTGCTGCGCTTGGGAACCAGTCCCAGCGCCACATCGTTGGGCGTGACCTTCGAGCGCGACTCCACCGCACGCAAGGCCAGCAGCGGGTGGCGCAGCGACTGCAGATCGACAAGCGGATCGTCGACGATCTCGACCGCCGCACCGTCGTAGGCCACTGACAGGCGGGCCGCGGCGGCCAAGACGTCGAGCCGCGAGAGAATCTCGCGGTCCCGGCGCAGCCCCTCCGCCGCCTGCGACACTACGCCAGCGAGTTCTTCCAGGATGCGCCGGCTCTCGCGCCGGATCTCAATCTCGGCCACCTTGAGCCGGTTGTTCAGCTCGACCAGAACGGTGGGCTCGACGAACACGGTTTCGCCTGAGCGTGAAGTGTCGTGCACGATGCCCAGGCCCATGGACTTGAAGGAAGCCCGCAGCGGAAGCACGAAGCGATCCTCGCGTAGGGTCACGAACTGGTCTTGCAGGAAGGGAGCGTATTCCTCGGACTGCAGCAGGCGCTCCGCCTCGCTGCGCACGCGGGACGCCGCCATGTCGCGTTCGCGGCGCAGGCGGCCCAGATCAGGCGAAGCCCCGTCGCGCAGCTCGCCGGCGGCGTCGAAGGTTTCGCGCGCCATGCGCACAAGATCGTCGTGGTAATCCAGACCCGCCGCCAACTTCGACATGCGCGGCGCCTGCATCTGCGGGTCTTGGCCGGCGATGCGGCCATAGAAACGGCGTGCGTTGGCCGCGGTCTCGCAGAAGTCGGCCACCTGGCGCAGCTCTTCCGGCCCGAGCGGCACGCCCTGCGCCACCGCCTGCAAGTGCGCCTCGATCTCGGGAAAGCCCAGCGCGGGCAGCGACTCGCCCAGCCGCAACAGACTTTGCAGCTCGCTCACGTCGGCCATGCGCTCGCGCGCCTCGGCCGCCGATTCACACAAGGGCAACGCCTGGCACGCCGCCGCTCCCCGCGACGACTGCGCCTGGCTGGCCAGTCTCGTGCACAGCTCGGGCCAGTCGAGAAACTCGCGGTACTGACGGGCCAGGGAATCTTGCGCCGGGGATTTCATTCTGCCTCGTCCACTTCACCCAAAGCTTTCATCTCGAGCCCCTCGATCTCTTGCAAAGACTTGCCTGCGATTCCCTGCAGATCCCCGTACATCCCCACCGTGGACTGCATGACCTGCTCGATCTGCTGCTCGCGCTTGGCCCATTGCTTGCCGATGACCTTGCGCTCGCGGTCCAGGTCTTCCTGCATCGAGGAGAAGGCTTCCACGATGGCCTGCACCCGCTGCCGAAACGCCGAGCCGGTCAGGTAATGGTAGACCATTTCCATCTTGCCCTGCTGGCCTTGCTTGGCCTGGCGGACTGCCGCCACCTCGACCAGCGAATGACGCAAGGCGATGGCCACGGGAAGCACGGTGCGCGGGTGGGTTACCCAAACACCGTCGACGAAGTCGAAGGTATCGATGCCCTTGGGAATCACTTGACTGACCAACACCGAAAACTCGGCCTTGGCCGTGCGCTGGTCAGCGCGCAGTTTGGCCAGCCAGCCGTCGCTCCAGTTCTTGGTGCGCTTGGACTCCCACAGGATGATTCCGCAGGCCCCACCCATGGGTCCCATGACTTGCTGAATGACGTCGCCGCCGTGCTCGCCCTTGGGCACGGGCTGAATGATGTCGCCGGGAAACTTCGCTTTCAGCAATCCCTCGAGTTCCAGCTCCTGCACCTCGCCCTGAAGCTGCTGCGATCCCTGCTCGGCCCTGCGCTTGAGTTCCTCGATCTGCCGCTGCATGGAAGCGATGGTTTCCTCCTTCTCCATGACCTTGAGGCCGAGTTTTTCCTCGGCGTCTTTGCGTGCCTGTACGCGCGTGACTTCCAGCCCTTGCTGTACGCGCGTCTCGACGGTCAGCTCGAATTCACGTCGGGCATCGTCCAGTTCGCGCTGTTTGCGAATCAGCTCGGCCTGCGCCTTCTGCGCCTCGGCCAGCTTGCCCTCTCGCTGCTTGAGCACGTCTTGCAGCTCGGCGATCTCCTTGGCCTTCTGCTCGATGTCGCCCGCCAGCGCGCGTTTGGCCCGCACGGCGGCCTCAGCCTCGATCTGGGCGCGCGCGCACTTGAGCCTGTCCTCGACTTGGGCATTGATGCCTTCGCGCGCTTTGACGAGCTGCTCTTCGCGCATGCGCACGGCCGATTCTCGCTCGGCCATCTCGGCCTTCACGCAGTCCAGTCGCTGGTTGAAATCCCGGCGCGTGGCCTCGACGAGCGGCGCGGCCAGTGACTCGGTCAGCTTGATCTCTCTTTGGCAGTTGGGGCAGACGATGGTGGGCTCAGCCATGACGATGCCTTCCGGCTCTGGTCATCTTCTCACTCCACTCGAATCGTGGTCACGCGCAGGCGATCCTTGCCATCGTGAGCTGTGGGCGGCGTGACCGGCATGCGGGCCGACTTCTTGAACAGGCCCACGTACACCGTGTAGGGGCCGGGCGGCGTGTAAGGAGGGAAAACAATACGCTGGTGGTCACGAATGTGCTGCCCCGGCCGCCAGCGTTCCATTGGATAAGCGCCCTCGACGGGAACGTGGTCTAGGTTGCGAAAGCTGCCCCCGGGGCCGTCGAGGTGAAAGAATGGCCGCCAGCCAGCCGGCACGGGCGCCAGCGATTCGAAGTACACGGTCAGCTCGGTATCACCGCCACGGGCAACCTCCGGCGATGACAGGTCGTAGCCGGTCACGCGCAGGACATCCCCGATGCGTCCGTCGAGCGCATGGGTGGGCGCCGGCGCCGGCGCTCCCGGCGCGGACACGCCAGCCGCGATCTTCTCGCCATAGCCCACGGGCAGCGAAAGCAGGGACACGCGCGTCCGCAGATCGGCCTTGAGGCGCGAGCACTCGGGCTCGCCCGCGGGCGTGCCCCACAGATCGCGCGCTTCGGCCGGATCGTGGGCCAGGTCGTAGCACTCGGTGGTGTTGTCCGGCGTCCAGTTCCAGATCAGATGATGGGTGGCCGTGACCCAGGCCCGCCGCTTGACGTTGCCCTCGTAGCTGACCTCCTGGAACACGGGCTGTGGCGCCGCACCGTCGAGACTTCCTGCCAGCAGGTCCACCATGGATCGGCCAAGGAACCCAGGCTGGTGCGGGCCGCGCGCCAGATTGACCAAGGTCGGCGCCAGGTCCACGTGGCCCACCGGTACCGCCGAGTGTCGCGGCAGCAGGCCAGGCACGCGCACGATGAAGGGAACCTTGGTGTGGGGCGCATACAGATGGTAGCCGTGGGCGTTGATACCGTGCTCGCCCAGAGACTCGCCGTGATCGCCGGTCACGACGATCGCCGTCTTGTCCCACAGCCCTAGCGTCTTGAGCTCGTCGAGCACGCGGCCGAAGTGATGGTCGGTGAACCAGATCTCGCCATCGTAGAGGTCGGCCTGGCGCTCGCCGAAGGCAGGCGCCTCGGGGTGACGTTGGTAGTCTAGGTGCGGGTCATAGAAGTGCAGCCAGAGAAAGAACTTCTCTTGCCCGTGCTCGCGCAAGAACGCGATGCCCTTGTCGGCCATCTGGCGTGCAGAGGATCCAACAGACTCCGCGGGACCACTGACGTTGACGTGCAGGGCTGCGCACTCGTCATCATAGAAATCGATGCCGCGCTCGAAGCCGCGACGGTCGGCGCGGTTGAAGTAGAGATAGGCGTAGAAGGCCGCGGTGGTGTAGCCAAGATCGTGCAGCGCCTCGCCGATGGTGCGCATGCTGGGATCGATGCGTGGCCACCAGATGGACTCGTCCCACTTGATGGCTGACGGCCAGCGCGAGGTGGCAATGGCCGGCATCGAGTAGCGGGTCGAGGGCGCGTGGGCCCAGCCGTTCTCGAAAAGCACGCTTTCGCTGGCCAACTGGTCAAGCGCGGGCGAAGTCGGACGGGGGTAGCCGTAGCAGCCGAGGTGATCGGCGCGCAGGGTGTCGATGGTCACGAAGAGAAACTTGAGGTCGGCCGGCACCGAGGCTGGCACGGGATGATAGAGCGGCGAGCGCAGCGCTTCGACGCTGGCGTCCTTGCCGTCGCAGTCCTGATCGATGCCGTCATCGGGCCAGTCCTGGGCGCCCGGGTTGCGGCCCGGATCGTGGTCGTCGCAGTCGCCGCCGCCGAAGAAGCGCGAGTACCCGTCGTGGTCAAAGTCGAAAGTGCGCTGGCCCAGCGCTACCAGTTCGCCCGTGAACCCCGCGTGCGCCGAGGCTGCCTTGCGCGCCGGCTCTGATTCGCTGACCACCAGTACGGTCGCCGCCGCCAGCACCGGCAGGCCCAGCAGCAGCGCAACACGCAGCCACTTCCGACCAGCGACCGGGCTTCGTCGCAGAACCAAGGCCATGACCAGCGTGGCCAGCGCCAGCTCCACCAGCACGAGCACTTCGTTCCATGCCACGAACTGAAAATCCTGCGCCCAACGCGCGCGAATCAGCAGCCCGGTGGGAACGCCGAACAGCAGCAGCGCTGTCCCCACGGCCTTGGGCCAGGACAGACGAGGCCAGGCGAGACTGGCGCGGCTGAGAACCCAGGGCAAAACTGCGGTGAGCGCCCCGCCCACGATCGAGCGCGCGACCCTCACGTCCCGGGGCAGAGGCGCGCGCGTGCGCCACACCACGAGAAACACGACAATCTCGCAGCACAGGGCCGCCAGCGGTGCGAGCAGCAGGAGGCCCGCGGCGGTCACCGACTTATCGCTTGCACCGGACTGCGATGCAGGCCGGCAAAACGGCAGCACACGCCCCAGCGCTGGCCCGAGAACTCCTGCGGCGGCCGCAGCCAGCAACGATGCCAGGGCCACGATGCCCGCGGCCAAGAAGCGGTTGTTGCGATTGGCGGTCTCGATCAGCGCCAGTACGGGCGCGCTGGCGGCAAGGCCACCGACCACCAGCCAAGCGATCCCCGAACACACCGACCGACTCGCCCTCTGCCGGCCCCAGGCGCCCAGGCCCAGCAGCACGGCCAAGATCACGCCGCCAGCCGCGCCAATCAACAGATCGAACCCAGCCACCAGTGCCACGCAGGCAAGCAAGGGCACTGCACCCAGATGGCCGAGCCGCGCGGCCCGGATGCCGTCGATGATTCCCACCGCAGCCCCGCTCAGAAGGGCGGCGCGGTAAATCGTGATGGAAAGGCTGCGCGCGCTCGTCACTTCAGCCTATGGCTACCAAGGAAAACACCGACGTCAAAGCCAAGAGAGGTTTCCGTGGTCCCGCGGCCAACGCCCACTTGAGACCCGGCCGGCCGCCGACTCATGCTATGTTAGCAAGCTATGATCGGATTTGGGCGAGCTCGCGCGTGATTCCGAACCAAGGCCATTTCGTCTGGTTTGGACCGACGTTTCCCCTGACCCACGCGCTGGCAGTGCGCTCGCTGTGGCTGACCAACCGGCCGACGGCAATTCACCTGTACTTGTCCGACGATCTCACGGGACAGCCCCACTTCGACGCGCTCCAGGCCGAAATCCCAGCGCTTCGTATCCACGGCACCAGCTTCGACGAGTTAACCGAGGGGGTTGACGTCGAACGCAACGAGTTGCGCGTGGCATGGGATTCGCTGATGGCCGAGCGTCGCTTCGCCGCGCTGTCGGACGTCATCCGCTACCTGGTGTTGCACCGATCGGGCGGGGTCTATATGGATTTCGACACCATCACCGTGCGCGACTTGGCGCCGCTGAGGGCCGGCTCCGGCTTCTGTGGTCGCGAGGCGATCCTGGTACCCGGCGCAGTGGAGCGTCGCTCGAAGTTGCTGCGTCGGTTCCGGACAGGCCCGTTGCACGCGGTCCGTCTGGCATGCTCGAGACTGCGTGGCGGTGTGCGCTGGTTCAAGCGCATCGAGTGCCTATTCGCGCTGTCCATCAACGGTGCGGTGCTGGGCCTGCAGGCCGGTCATCGTGTGACTCGGCAAGCGCTGAGCCGCGTACCCGCGCTGTACCGACAGGTGGGGCAGCGGCGCCCCATCATCGGACCCGACCTGCTGCAGGATCTGATTGAAGGGTGTGATGACGTCGCGGTGCTGCCGCCCGCAGCGTTCTACCCGCTCGGTCCGTACATGACGAGACACTATTTTAGTGGCTGCGCTGACGTCGCCCGACTCGAACGTGAGGTCGTCACAGACCAGACCTACGTCATCCATTGGTACAACGACAGCTCGCATGGGCCGGGCGAAATCGATTGCGAATCGATCCGCCGGGACGCGGGACGCCAGCTCTTCGCGCGCCAGGCGTTGCGCTATCTCCCCCCAGGCGCAACAAAAATCCGTAGCCCGTAGCATCTACACCGCCACGAGCCACAATCCGCTGCGCGACTTCCTTCTTGCCAACCGGCCAGACCCGCATCCCATCTCGTCGATCTATTCTTTGCCAAGGACAGGGGTTCGGCCGCCCGTGTCCGGCTCTGGCTTCCCGTGCAGGAACGTGAACGGCGCGATCACGCCGTTGGCCACAGTGGTGCGCACGCGCAGGATCACGGCCATGATGACCCCGAGCGCGGGGTCGAGACCGAGAAACTGAAAGAGAAAGAAACAACTGCCCTCTGTCACGCCCACGCGGGCTGGCAGAACCGCGACCACGTATTCGGCCACATTCAGCGTCGCATAGGCGAGCGCCACCTGGCCAAAGCTGTAGTGCGCGCCCAGCGCCCGCAGCGCAACGGCGTAACTCACCCACCCTGTCGCGCGCGCGACAATCTGGAGGAAGAAGACCTTGAGGTAGGCGACCGGTCGCTCGTGCCAGAAGAGCTTGACCTCGCGGTCGATCTGGCGCGCCACCTCGCCCCAGCGCGCCGGATGTCGGCGCAGGATGGGAATCAGGTCCAGCACGCGCAAGAAACCTTTGGCGGCTCCGTAGCGAATGAAGAGCCACAACCCGACATAGGGAACAAAGGCCAACGCGTTGGCCGCGAGGATCACGCCCAGATGGAATCCATCGACCTCGCGGCACAGGGCCCAGCCGCACAAAGCCGCCGCCATCGAGAGCGCGGGACGCGAGATCTTGAACACGTAGTTCCAGATGATGGTGCCTGAGATGGCCGGCTGGGTACCAAACCGCTCGCGCAGCAGCGTCCCCTTCAACACCTCGCCCGACTCCCAGGGCAGGATCAAATTCAGCATGGAACCGGCAGCGTTGACCGTGACCGCGAACCCCAGACCCAGGCGCTGGCGCATGACCACCCACAGGGCCGCGGCGTCCGTCACCGACTCGGTCCAGCCGAGCAGCATCAGTATCGCCAGCGTCGGCCAGCCCACGCGCTGGATCGCGCTGCCCACGGTGGCCCAGCCAATGCGGCCCAGCAGCCACGCCAGCCCGACCAGCGAGATGGTCGCGCACACTAGCTGGATCAGTGTCTTGCGTCTCACGACTGCCCCTCGATCAGGCGCTGGTAGAGATCCAGGTGCAGCTTGCCCACGTTCTCCCAGCTGGTCTGCTCGGCGAAGCATCGAATCTTCTGCTTCATCTGGCGCGCCCATTCCTCGTCGCGCAGCAAGCGCACCGTGGTCGCTATCCACGCCTCGCGGTCGTGTGGCTCCGCGGTCAGCGCGCGATCGATGTTCAGCTCGACTTCGTCGAACTTGGCGATGCGCGAACAAACCATCAGCTTGCCCATGCCGGCGGTTTCGTGCATCACGCCGCTGACCGAGCTGTAGTCTTGCCGGTAGGGCATGGCCACCACATCGGCGGTGGCGTACACGGTGGGAACCAGGTCCTGGGGAATGAAACCGCCCCAGAAACGACAGCGACGTGAGATGCCGAGCAGGGCCGCGCGCACGCGCAAGTAGCTGACGTAGAAAGACCAGCGCCGGTGGCGCGTGTGACCGCCGACCAAGAGAAAGGCATCGGGCACCTGTCGCAGCACGCCCCGGAAGACATCGAGCAGGAACTCGATGCCCTTGCCTAGCCAGAGAAAACCGAAGAACAGCACCACCTTCGCGTCCCGGGGAATCTGCAGCTGGGCGCGGCTTGCCCCCACGTCGCCCTCGGGCAAGATGCGGCTGCCGTGCGGGACCACAGCGATGAGGTCAGGCGCCACCCCACGCGTGATGAGATCGTGTTTCATGCGCGGGCTGTGCACGGTGATGAGCGCCGCGTGCTCGGCGACCGCGCGGTCGAAGGCGGCTGCACTGCGCCCGGGCCGGTATCCCGTGCGCCAGTTTTCCGGATACACGGAATGCGCGTTGACCACCGGCCGCACCCCCAGCTCGCGCAGCCGGGCCAGCAGGCGCGGGAGGCGATTGTCGTGGCCGAAAAGATCGGGGGCGTACTGGACGATCAACACGTCGGGCCGCGCGACCTGCGCCGCCGCCACGATGTGCTCGACGTAGTCTTCGTCGCGGCGGTAGCACGGGATGCACTCATAGGCCTCGGTCTGGGCCGGGGCTGACCCGATCTCGGCCAGGATGGTGTGGCGCTGGGGTCGATGGGCACGCATGCCCGCAATCAGCAGATCCGTGTACAGCGACAGCCCGTAGCCGATGGGCCAGAAGGTGCTCAGGTGGGCGATCTTCATGGCAGCCGGGAACCCCCGCGGGCCCTGTGTTTGATGAACGGTCGATAGCGCAAAATGTAGTGTGCGTAGGCCAATCCGAATTGCACACGACGCGGGCACGACAGCCCGTCGAAGCTCGGCCAGAACAGGTTGCACGTGCCACAGGGGGGGATCTGCTTGCGCCGGCCCGTGCGGTGCATCTCGCGATATTTGCGCGCGCGCGGGCCGTTGTAGATGTCCAGAATCGATTCCTTGCGCGCGTCGCCCCAGCCGAACTTCCCCTCGGTATCCATGCAACACAAAGTCACCTGCCCGCTCGACAGGACATCGACGCGTGTGATGTGCTCGCAGGGGAACGACGGCACGGGCAGCGAGCTATTCACATCGCCCAGGTAGTTGAACAGCCCGACGATCATGCAGTTGACGTTGCGTTGCTTGCAGTAGTCCGCGAAGCGCGCCTGGTCGTCGGCGGTCGTGTCCTGCGTGCGGGTCATGCGCACCGTGATCTCGCGCGCCAGCCGATTTCGCCGCGAGGGATCGAGAAAGTACTCGATGTTGTGCAGAGTGCGCTCCAGCCGCAGCCCCATCATCGTCTGGTACTTGGCCGGGTCCAGAGTATTGAGGCTGATGTACAGGTGGTCGATGCCGATGCCCAGCAACTCGTCGACCCGTTTGGGCACCATGGCATAGCCGTTGCTGTAGAGCCGCAGCTTGGTGGCTGGCAATCGCTCGCGCAGGTACTGAAGGCGCGGGACGATCTGCGGATCCATGAACGGCTCGCCGTTGAGGAACGGCTCGATGGCCTGCACCTGGAAGGTGGCACAGTCGTCGATGATCTTGCGGTAGAGATCCTCCGACATCGTCTCGCGATCGCGACTCATGACGCTGTTAGGACAGAACGCGCACTTGGCGTTGCACGCGTTGGTGGTCTCGATGGCGACCAGGCGCGGGATCTCGCGCTTGTCGTGGGGTTCCTGAGGTCGGGTCAATTCTATGGTTGGAAGGTCGAGGTTTTTCATTGCGAGAAGGAGGGTCCCGACGTGCGGCGACGCGGGTCATGGCCTAGCCTACGTGCCGCGGAGTCGGAGGCCAAGGGCAACCTATGGTCCCCAAATACCCTTTGCGACGCATCGTCGTCCCCGCCAGGTAGCGCCATGTGCAAACTAAGTCCCGACGAGAAGTGGTTTCCCTACACACGATCTCATGCTAGCAATCCCCGAGACATGAAGCGACCATTGCGCGGAGCAATAACTGGCTACGGATTCATCGCGGGCCAAGGCCACGCGCCAACCTATGCAAAGCACATGGGCAACGGCCGGGCAGTCGAGATCACGGCCATTGCCGACATCTGCGAGGCTCGCCGGCAGGCCGCACACGAGATATTCCCTTCCGCTCGCGTCTACCCTAACCATGCCTCGCTGCTCGCCGCCGAGGCTGGCACGCTGGATTTCGTCGATATTGCGACCCCGCCGGTCCACCACGCCGAAATCGCCCACGCTGCATTCGACCATGGTCTGCACGTGCTGTGCGAGAAGCCCTTGGCGACCAGCGCCGAGGACGCTCAGTCCATGCTTCGACACGCGCGCGAAGCCCGCCGGGTGCTTTTCCCATGCCACAACTACAAACATGCGCCGGTGGTCAAGGTCGTGCGCAGCGTTCTGGACGAGGGAATCATCGGTCCCGTGCACCTGGTGACCATGCAGACCTTTCGCAACACCCACGCCAAGGGCGTCAACGAATGGCGGCCTGACTGGCGCCGCGAGCGCGCGCTGTCGGGCGGTGGCATCGCCATGGATCACGGCAGCCACACCTTCTACTTGGCCTTTGACTGGATGGACTCCTACCCCACCACCCTCACTGCCCATTCTTCGACTGCCGACGGCCACGACACCGAGGACATCTTCGGCTGCACCTTGACCTTCCCCACCGGCGTGGTGTCGGCCCACCTCTCGTGGACCGCGGGTGTGCGCAAGGTCATGTACACCCTGCACGGCAAGAAGGGCGCCATCCGCGTCGAAGACGAGGATGTCGAGCTGGCCGTATTGGAAGCAGGGCCTGGCGTGGTCGCGCCTGGATCGCCGGGCCAGTGGCGCTTCGAGCGCCGGGTGGCGAAGTCTGATTGGATGGATGCCAGTCACGTGGGCTGGTTCGGCTCGCTCTTCGACGAGTTCCGCGGCGCCATCGCGCGCAGCGAGTACGTGGGCAAGGACGCGCGCGAGGCCTGTCTGTGCGTCGAGCTCATCGAACGCGCCTACCAGTCCGCCGCCGAGGGCAGCCGCGTGGTCGAGTTGCCGGATGCCACCACGGATCGAGCCGCTCGCCCGCGCGCCGCCCGGCCGCTACCGACTCCAGGGCACGAAGCCGAGGATCTGGTTTAGCCGGATCCGGAGTTTCACCACAGAGAGCACAGAGAGCACAGAGCCGGACAGGAAAGAAGGAAAGGGTTTATCCGGTCCGAGCCCTTTCTTCACTTCCGGCCTCTGTGGCCTCTGTGCTCTCTGTGGTGAAAAAGCACTCTACGGAATCGTTGAACTGAAGAGCAGATCCATCAAGGCTCGGCCCTTGAGATTCTGGTACCGGCCCGACGCACAGGTGGCTTCGTTGTAGCTGCGCAAGGTCGGATCGCCGGACACGCCTTCACCGCAAACCATGAAGGGAACTGGGTCGCGAGTGTGCTTGCGCAGCTTGACCGGCACCGGATGGTCGGGCAGCACCATGATGCGCAGAGGGTCGCGGTGGACCTTGCGGTACTCGTCCAGGAAGACCTTGATGAGTCGGGCGTCGCAGTCTTCAATGCCCTTGATCTTGTTGGGCAGGTCGCCCAGGTGGCCGCATTCGTCCACCGCCTCCACGTGAACGTAGACGAAGTCGTTGCGGCGTAGAAGATCCACCGCCGCGCGGGCCTTGTTCTCGTAATTGGTGTCGAGAAATCCCGTGGCTCCCTCGGGGCGCAGCGACTCCATCTCGCCCAGCAGGCCGAGGCCCAGGATCACATCCACCGCAGAAATAATGCCGCCCTTCTTGCCGTGCAGTTTTTCGAACGACGGCATCTGCGGCTTGCGACCACCGGACCAGGGCCAGATGAGATTTGCCGGATTCTCCCCCCCTGCCCGCCGCTCCACGTTGATGGGATGGTTCTCCAGAATTTCGCGCGACTTGAAGATGAGCTGGCGCAGAAGCTCGGCCGTCGACTCAGCCTCAGGCTTGGCCGCCCGGGGCAAGATCTTCTGCCATTCCAGTCCCTGCGACGAGTCCGGCTTGTCGTAGGCCACGTCAGCCGAGAATTCCTTGCCTACAAGATAGAGGACGTGGCGATAGGATACTCCCGTCCTGAATCGAATCTTCTCCGTGGCCATCTTCTCGGACAAGAACGCGATGAGCGCGCCCGCCTCAGGCTCGGAGATGTGGCCTGCTGAATAGTCTTCGAGAATCTCGCCCTTGATCGTGATCAGGTTCATACGAAAGGCCACGGTTTGCTCGTCGAGCGGAACCCCCAGTCCGTAGCTCTCGATGGCGCCGCGTCCGGTGTATGCGCTCGCCAGGTCCCAGCCCAGCACCGACATGTTGGCCACGTCCGACGAGGTGGGGAACGCCTCGGGAAGAGTCAGGAACGTGCCGAACTGCGCCGCTTCCGCCAACAAATCCAGAGTGGGCGTGCGCGCAGCCTGGACCGGCGTCTTGCCACCCAGCTCGGGCAGCGGGTAGTCGGCCATGCCGTCGATGAGGAAGACCACGTATTTCATGACGTCCGTCTCGCTTTCCGCGCTTGGCATAGCACGGCGCCGGCCCTGGCGCGTCGCTGTCGTGAGTCAGCGAGCGAGAACACACACCCTGAGGGAAACCGCACCAGCCCCTGTCGCCCGTCGCGCATGGCGTCTTGATAGCACTTGACGAGCCTCGTCGCCTGGATATCCTGACCGAACTCGAACACTGAACAAACGTGTTCACATGGAGGTAAATCCAACTATGCGAAAGAACCTTGCCATCCTGTCGATCCTTGCCACGAGCCTGATGTCCTACGCCGCCATGGCGCAGGACGAAGCAGCCCCAGCTCCGGAAGGTGGAGCACCGGCGCCTGAGGCTGCGGCACCTGCAACAGAACCCGCGCCGGCGCCCGCTCCAGAAGCCGCGCCTGCTGCAGCACCTGCA
>PMLB01000013.1:0-646 GCA_003158735.1 Myxococcales bacterium
GAGCCGGGATCGGCGGGAAGCGCCGGCGTGGCGGCCGGCGAGCCCGCAGTAGGCTGAATTGTGTCGACGATCTTCACCGTCAAGGTCGTGGTCACCGTGGTGATTGGATCTTGGCTGTTCGCGGCCTGGGCTTGTATCGTCACCAAACCGCCGCGTTGCGGGGGATCGGTCGCGGCAACCGGCAATCGGGTCGTGAACGTCGACGAGCCATCCGCCGGAAAGGAGCCGACAAGATAGTTGTCAGGAACGTAGAACACCGTGCGGCTGGTGATCTCGACTTCGGTTGGATCGCCCTTCATCTTGGCAAAGGTGCGAAAGGCGACCGTGGCGCTCTGTCCGCGCTGCACGGAAATAGTCGAATCCGCGGGCGCGATGCGCATGGTTTCGATGTTCTGGGGCGAATCGCCCTTGCACAGGCCAGTTGTGGCGTCGCAGACTTGGCCGACGCCGCAGTCGCTGCCGCAGTGGAGGGTTCCGCCGCAACCGTCACCGACGTCGCCACAGTAGTTGTAGGCGGTTCCATTCGTGCAGGCGGCGTTGGGGACGCAGGTGCTGTCGCCCTTGCACAGACCATTCTTCGTGTCGCAGACCTTGCCGGTGCCGCAGGCGGTGGGGCAGGAGAGCGCACCGCCGCAGCCGTCGCCGA
>PMLB01000013.1:681-5123 GCA_003158735.1 Myxococcales bacterium
GTGGGCACGCAAGTTGCGTCGCCTTTGCACAGCCCGTTCGCGCCGCAGATCTGATTGGGCGCGCAGAGTGTTCCGCACGAGAGCTTTCCACCGCAGCCATCGCCGATATCGCCGCAGTAACTGAAGAGGGTTCCGTTGGCACAGGCAATGGGCACGCAACTCGCCGCACCCTTGCAGATTCCGTCAGCTCCACACATCTGGTCGGCGGCGCAGTCCGAGCCACAGTGGAGGGTCCCGCCGCAGCCGTCGCCGACATCACCGCAGTAGTTGAACGGGGTTCCGTTGTTGCAGACGACGTGGACGCAGGAGGCAGGCCCCTTGCACAGATTATTCACACACACCCATCCGACGGTTGGGCAGTCTGTCGGACAGTCCAACGTGCCCCCGCACCCGTCGCCGACCGTGCCGCAGTAATCCCCGCCTGGAACGCTGCAACTCGTCAGGCAGGTCATCACCGCGCAAACGTTGTTCTTGCACTGCAGGCCGGTCGGACAGTCGCCACAATGCTCCAACTGTCCACAAGCGTCCGCGAAATCTCCACAGTACTTGGTCGCCCCTGTGCCGCAGTCGAACGGCAGACAAGGGCCACCGTCGGTCGTGCGCGGCTCGGGTAGGCTGATTATGCTCCCAGAACCTGCCGCCCCTCCCCCGGCCCCATCGATCGTTGGCAGGCCGTCCGACGACGCGCTTATCTTGTCATCGACGCTACAGCCGGCGGTCAATGCCAGAACGAAAACCGCACATCCCTGAACAGAAACGTATGCCTGACGGCACATCCACGCCCTCAGGCGGCCGACTAAGTGGTCACACTTCATCAATGAAATTCCTCGTCACCAAGCATACTCTTCATAGCGGCTATCGTGCAAGGACAAGGACGAGTGGAACACGCTGCACACGTTATCGAACCCCTCGATGATGCGCACATCGTGGGTCACGACGATCAAAGCATTCTCGATGTCTCAGAACCTGGCTACCAGCAGGGCGTCCTGGTCAACGTCGACGATGAAGAGCTCTCCCGCTGGCCCGACCGCCAGTTGCTCGGGAGAACCCAGGCCGCCCGGCAGAGGGCCCAGAACGACGCCAGCGCGGCCGGCCGTGCCGACCACCGTGCTTACGGCCGCGGTGGCGATGACGATCTTGCGAATCGTGTGGTTCCAGTAGTCCGCGACATAGAGGTTGCTCGCACCATCACTGGCTATCCCGAAAGGATAGTAGAACTGCGCGGCGGTTCCACTGCCGTCCGCGCTGCCGGGGGCACCTGAGCCCGCGAAGGTAGTGACTGTGCGGGTGGCGATGACGACTTTGCGTATCTTGTTGTTGTCTGTGTCGCCAACGAACAGGTTGCCCGCACCATCGAAGGCCAAGCCGCCCAGCGATCCGAACTGCGCTGCGGTTCCGGTGCCATCCGCGCTGCCCGACGCTCCCGAGCCAGCGAGCGTGGTGACCTCTCCGGTGGCGATGACGACCTTGCGAATCGCATAGTTGTCCGAGTCCGCGACAAAGAGATTGCCTGTACCGTCGACGGCTAGGCCTGCGGGATAGTTGAACCGCGCATCGGACCCGGTGCCATTCCTCATGCCTGGGATTCTTGGTGTGCCGGCAAGGGTAGTGACAATCCTGGTGGCGATGACGACCTTGCGAATCGTGTGGTTGATGAAGTCACCGACAAAGAGGTTGCCCGCGCCGTCAAGGGCCACGCCCAGGGGAATGCTGAACCGCGCGTCGGCCCCGGTGCCGTCGGCGGTGCCGTCGAGCCCCGGAGATCCAGCGAGGGTCGTGACGGCCCCGGTGGCAATGACCACCTGGCGAATCGTCTCATTCTCCCGGTCGGCGACGAAGAGGTTGCCCGCACCGTCGCTCGCCACTCCGCAGGGCCAATGGAATCGCGCCGCAGCGCCGACACCGTCCACGTCTCCTTCTTCACCGATCCCGCCCGCCAGGAGCTCAAGCGTCGCGCCCCCGGCCTCGCCTCTGACTTCATTCCCGGCTTCGACTGGGGTACCGTCCCCAAGATCCTTGTCGATCTCCAATTCTGAGTCGGCCCTGTCTACGGAATCTCGGGCATCGGCCGTGGCATCCGGCTGCCTATCAGGACCGACCTCTGGAGGGACGTCTGGCTTCCGAGCGTCCGTAAGGTCGGGCCCTAGATCGGAGCGAACTTCCAGGCCGAGCTCTGCGCCGACTTCGGGTCGGCTACCGCGATCGATGGCCCCATCGCTGCTGCCGCCTGCTCCGTCCCGCGAACCGCCGCCGCCTGCGAAGCCCCCACCGGTACCACCGCCGATACCGCCACTGCCGCCGCTCGCCGCAGTGTCGGGCCCAAGGTCGGAGCGAGTCTCCGGGCCGACCTCCCCACCGACTTCGGGTCGGCTGCCGGGTTCGACGGCCGCGTCGCTGCTGCCGCTCGCACCGCTTCGCGAACCGCCATTGCCACCGCCGACGGTACCGCCGCTCGCTGCAGGACTGGCATTGGGAAGAAGACCCGAGCGTCCGCACGCGGCCGCCAGCACGATTGCAGCAATCAACAGGGTTCTGCGGTGATCAGCATGTGGCATTCGGGACTCCGGAAGCAGCTTTACGGCCAGGAAAGATTTCGTGCAGACGATCTCAAAGCTGACCGTAGGGCGCAAGAGATCGGACCAGAAAATATGTCTCGAGGGGTTCTTGGGCACCCAAGTAGCACAAAGGTTCAGAGCGCCCTCGTTCATTCATCCACCCAAGCCCACCGTCGGCATTCGGGCTTCGCAACCGAACCAGATCTGGCATGTCGACACCAGTGTCATCAAGCTGCTCGACGGCATGGTGGACAGACGCCTGACGAGATGTTCTTCGGGACCGGCGCCAAAGTGCCCGAGGAACTGTCGCGGGCGAAGGGCCATGCGCGGGCCGCGCGCATGGCCGCCAATCGTGCGATGTCCTGCGAGCGCTGTCTGGGCCAGCGAGTCGGCCTTCCGGGAGAGCAAATTCCGCATTGATTCCCGTGGTGACGCTGTTGCGAACAAGAAGTTCATAATGTCTTCGCACACAGCAGGGCGTGCATCCAGAAGCGGCGGATATTCCCCTTGCCTATCTGATTGTATTTAGTACAATCGAGGCGCGTGGCATGGACTCCGTATTTCAACTTGAAAGAGGTGAAGGACGTCGCGGCGTCTCCGGATGCAATCCTGCTCTCGAAGACTCGCGCCCGTGTCTTCTTCGCCACGCCACGTCTGGCAGCCGAGGCGGCCATCCGCATGCTGAGAGAGTTGACCGAAAGTGCGTTCGTTGAAACCAAGTTCCAAAACCCGGACATCTGTGACGTGTACGCATACCAAGCGACTCCACCCATCACGGCCATGGTTGCCGGCACCGAAATGGCCTGCCGGGCTTGGTGCGTCAAATTCACGCTGCTGCCTGAGCACGTCCTGCTGGTTTCGTTCCACCCACTGGAACAGCCGATCCGTACCGCCCGAGGAAAGAAGGTGACGCCATGAAGAAGATTCGCTGCGCCCAGTGTGGCAAGGGAACAATCCGTCCCGTGGCGAGCCCGGGCAGGCGCGAGTGGTACAAGACAATGGAAGTCGATGTCCCTGCTGACTTCGCGATCCCCACATGTGATCGCTGCGGCGAGGAGTGGCTGAGCGTGCGCCAGAGCCAGGCTCTCGACGGCGTACTGGAGACAGCCTACACGGCGGAGCTTGTCCGGCTGGCCTCCCAACAACTCGCCAAGCTAGCTGGAGCTGCCGTGGAGCAGAAGCGCATTGAGCATCTTCTTGGCCTCTCGCAGGGCTATCTTTCGCACGTCAAAGCCGGCCGCCATGCGCCCAGCCCGATGCTGGTGGCCGAGCTGGTGCTTCTTGCGAAGGATCCCGAGCGGCGCCTCAAGGAGCTGGAATCCTTCTGGAAGCGCCGCGCAGCGTGAGCCTCCGAGTCTCTAGGCAGCTGCGCACCAGAACATTCTGGAGATCAGGCGCCGCAACTGCAACAAGCGCGAAATTGCAGAAGGAATCCGCCCCGCCCGCGACTTGCAACAAGGCCCGGGCGCGATCAGCCTTGACGCATGCCAGCCTCACCCTGCCGTCATACGTATGACCACCGTATGCGCGATCTCGTGTGCGAGGAACGCGACCCCATGCTCTTCCGTGACCTCGGTGTCCCGCGTTCCACCGCCGCAAGTTGGATCCGTCGCGGCCCCCGTCCCGTCGTCTCCGCCGAGGTCCTCGCCCTCGACCAGCAGGAACTCCAAGCCGAGATCCTCTCCCTCCAGCGCCGGGTCAGGTGCCTCCTTGCCATCATCCGCCTGGCCTTCCTCCTTGTCCGCCTGTCCGGCTTCTGCCTCGACTCGCTTCGGGTGCCCGATGGCAACACCAAGCGCTCCATCTTGGCCGCCGTTGCACACGCCCAGAAAGCCCTCCCGCTTGCCGTCGCCCTCCGCGTGTTGCGCCTCTCCCCTGCCCGCTTCC
>PMLB01000109.1 GCA_003158735.1 Myxococcales bacterium
CTTGGTCGCCAGACGGTCGCGCGTGCGAGTCAAGTAGACAAGGCAGCGGATGGCGTAGTCGACTTGTCGAAAGAGGTACACGGAGGTCCGATTATGCAACGGCGACAGCCAAGAGACGAGCAACTTCTGGGCGACATAGGTCGGAATCATTCTCCGGTCAGTCCCGGTGTTGGTTCCCGCCGCACCGGCGGCCAGCCTCTGTCACCACGACGCGCAAGAACACGCGCCTCTGCGGTCACTGTACAGAGTTCCGGGAACCATCCGAAGGATCAGAAACCGGACCGCATTTGGCTAGTTTCTCTGTTTCACGATGCTATATTTCAGACCGTTAGGTTGCATGTGTTTTCTTGCTCTCCGCCTTCCCACCCTGACTGTCCCCAGAGATTTTGCGTCACGCGGGGGCGTTCGCGGAGCGTGGTGGCGAAGATCGTCACGCGAAGGTCGCGCGGCGGCGAGGCTCTGCGCCTTTCGCCTTGAACCGCTTTCGAAAGTGTTGCTGGCATGAAATCAACCGCACCCTTCATGGATGTCGTGGACATGATCGTCGAGAACGGCGGTCAGGCGCTCGACGACTGCTACCAGTGCGGCACCTGCTCGTCGGTGTGCCCGTGGGGCGACTTTCGTGATTTCCGTCTGCGCAACCTGATCCGGCTGGCTCAGTTCGGCATCGAGGGCTACGAGGGTGAGGATCTGTGGTCCTGCACCACCTGCGGGATGTGCCTGGATCGCTGTCCGCGCGGGGTGAAAACCATCGACATCGTGCGTAGCATTCGCAACATCATGGGCGAGGCCGGGACGCTGCCGCCGCTTCTGCAGTCGGCCCTGTCGGGCTTGGCCGGCAATGGCAACCCCTGGGCCGGCGACCCGGACAAGCGATCGGCTTGGGCCTCGGAAGTCGGGCTGCGGCCGCACACTGAGGAGAGCGAGATCCTGCTCTACACCTGCTGCACGCATGCCTACGATCCGCGCAACATCAAGGCGCAGCGAACCTTGGTGCGCCTACTGGAGAAGGCGGGCGTGAAGTGGGGCAGCCTGGGCAACGAAGAAAAATGTTGCGGCGATCCCGCGCACAAGGGTGGCCGCAAGGACGTCTACGAGACTCTTCGCGATGGAAATACAGAGCAGATCCGCGCAAAAAATCCGAAGAAGATCGTGGTGACCTCGCCCCACTGCCTGGAGAATTTCAAGAAAAACTACGAGGGACTGAAAGGCGTGGAAGTCATCCACGTGGCGGAATTGCTGCGCGATCTCATTCGCGACGGGCGGCTCAAGCCGGAAAAACCGGTCAAGGCGCGCGTGGCCTACCACGACCCGTGCTATCTCGGCCGCCACAACGGGATCTACGATGCGCCTCGCGAGGTGCTCAAGGCCATCCCCGAGCTGGAACTGGTCGAGCTGTCGCGCCACCACGAGGACAGCCTGTGCTGCGGTGGCGGCGGCGGACGCATGTGGTCCGACACTCCCGTGGCCGAACGTTTCAGCGTGCAGAGAATCAACGACGCCTGCGCGCAGGGGGCGCAAGCACTGGCCACCGCCTGTCCGTACTGCGTGCTCATGCTGACCGACAGCCTGGGAACCGTGGGCAAGCAAGACGTGCTTGAGGTCGTCGACTTAGGCGAACTTCTCGCGCGCTCGATTGACATGGGGACCCTGGAAGGGTCCGCTCCGCCCTTCGGCACCCCACCTGCCACCCCATCCCCCTCGCTTCGCTCGGCCNNTCGCCGGCTCCCCACGCGACTGGGGGTGGACGATGAGCAAGGCCATCAGCAAGGACGGCCAGCCCGCAGTCGGCGTCTACGTCTGTCACTGTGGCACCAACATCGCCGGCACGGTGGACGTCGAGAAGCTGGCCAAGGAAATGGCGGGCGAGGCCGGCGTGGTGGTTTCGCGCGAGTACAAGTTCATGTGCTCGGACCCCGGGCAGGAGCAGATCAAGAAAGACATCAAAGANNGCAGTGCTCGTGGGTGACCAAGGACCGCGAGCAGGCCACCTCCAAGGCCATCGCCATCGTGCGCGCCACGGTCAGGCGCGCGCTCTGGATGCGGCCGTTGCAGCCGGGACGCGCCAAGGTTAAGCCCAGCACGCTCGTCATCGGGGGCGGCATCGCCGGAATCCAGGCGGCCCTCGACATCGCCGAGGCGGGCTACCAGGTTCACCTGGTCGAGCGCAACCAGTCGATCGGCGGCCACATGGCCGAGCTGGACAAGACCTTCCCCACCCTGGACTGTTCGGCCTGCATCTTGACCCCCAAGATGGTCCAGGTGGCCCAGCACCCCAACATCGAGCTGCTGACCTATCACGAGGTGGAAGAGGTGCGCGGCAGCGTGGGCCAGTTCAAGGTCAAGGTGCGACGCAAGGCCACCTGCGTGGACAACGCCAAGTGCACCGGCTGCGGCATCTGCATCACCAAGTGCCCGGTGAAGAAAGTTCCCTCGGAATTCGACGAGAAGATGGCCTTCCGGCCCGCCATCTACACCATGTTCCCGCAGGCCGTGCCCAACAAGCCGGTCATCGACCGCAAGCACTGCAACTTCTTCGTGCGCGGCAAGTGCGGGGTGTGCGAAAAATTCTGCGAGCCGGGCGCTATCAACATGAACGACCAGGACAGCGTGCGCGAGCTGGAGGTGGGCACCATCATCGTGGCCACCGGCTACGATCTGGTCGATCCCGGCCAGTTCAAACAGTGGGGCTACGGCCGCTTCCCCGATGTGTACACCGGCCTGGAATTCGAGCGGCTGTGCAACGCCATGGGCCCCACCAGCGGCAAGATTGTGAAGAAGAACGGCCAAGCGCCCGGGGTGGTCGGCATCCTTCACTGCATCGG
>PMLB01000300.1 GCA_003158735.1 Myxococcales bacterium
CGCCCACACGCGCGAGCCCGCTTGACATATGGGGCTTGTTTCCCAATAGTGGCACCCGCATGGGAAAGCACGACAATCGCCGTTCCAAGAAGATGCGCCAACGCGTAAGCCAGAAGAAGTACAAGGCGCGGATCAAGAGACAGAAGGTTGAGCGCCGCGCGGCCCGCGGGGCGCCGGCCAAGGCCCCGAGAAAGCCGCGAGCTGCGGCGCCCGCGCCCGCCAAGGAATAGTCTTTCGCCGGGCCTCAGGGAGGTCACGTGAGCGGCGAGAGGGACAGCGGCGCCAAATCGGTCGAGCCGTCGTCGGATGCGCCTGCGGGTGCCGGTCCGGCTGACCAGGCCACGACCGCGCTCATGCGCCAGTACCTCGAGGTCAAGGCGCAGGTTCCCGACGCGATCGTGTTTTTTCGCCTCGGGGATTTCTACGAGATGTTCTACGAGGACGCGATCTACGCGTCCCGCGTGCTCTCGCTCACGCAAACCACCCGCGACAAGGGCAAAGAGAATCCGGTGCCCATGTGCGGGGTGCCCCACCACTCGGCGCGCGGCTACATCGCCCGTCTCACCGAGTTGGGCCGTCGCGTGGCCATCTGCGAGCAGCTGGAAGACCCCAAGCTGGTCAAGGGCCTGGTCAAGCGCGGCGTGGTTCGCATCGTCACGCCGGGGGTGATTCTCGACGAGGAATCGCTGGAACCGCGTGCGCCCAACTACGTCGCAGCGGTGGCGGGCGAAAGCCGCGACGGATTCGGCCTGGCCTTCATCGACGTGACCACGGGCGATTTTCGCGCCACCGAGGCGGCCACGACCGAGGGCTTGCTCGACGAGCTGGCCCGGGTCGACCCGCGCGAGCTGCTTCTGCCGCGGGGGCACAGTCGCGTGGGGAGCCCGCCGGCTTTGCCGGCGGCGGACCATCGCGGGAGGGCATGGGAACCCTCCCAGGGTTCCCATATCAACGACTTGGCGACGCTCATCCGGCGCGCCTACCCGCGCCTGGCGCAAACCCCGATCAACATCGACGACGAGCCCGAGCCCATTTCTGCCCTGGCCGACGGGCTTGGCCCGGGCTTGGATCGGGAGGCGCTGGCCCGCGTCCCACAGGCGTGCCTGGCCGCCAGCCGCGTGCTGCGCTACGTGCGCGCAACCCAGCTCTCCGCGCCCCTGCCGGTGGCGCGCCTGGAACTGTTTCGGCGCGACGAATTCCTGGTCATCGACGAGCAGGCGCGTTCGCACCTGGAGCTCACCGAAACCATGTTGGAGCGCAAACGGCAGGGCTCGCTGCTCGACACCCTGGACGTCACCGCTACCGCCATGGGCGGCCGCCTGCTGCGTCGCTGGCTGCTCTTTCCCTTGCTCGACCTGGCCCGCATCCGGCGTCGCCACGATGCCATCGAGCGGCTGGTGGAGAAGCAATCGGCGCGCGAAGCCAGCCGCAAGATTCTATCGGAGCTAGGCGACATCGAACGTCTGGTGAGTCGCGCGCGTCTGGGCGTGGCCAGCCCGCGCGATGTGGTGGTGTTGGGCCGCTCGCTGCAGCAGCTGCCCGATCTGGCGGCGGCTTTGCAGCAGGCCGTGGATCCGCTGGCCGCGCTCGCGGCGGACGGCGCGGGATCCGATTTGCTCGACCTGGGTCGGGATCTGGCGCAAGACATCGCCGATCGTATCGTCGCCACGCTGGAAGACAGCGCACCTGCCATCACCAAGGAAGGCGGTTTCATCCGCTCCGGCGTGTCGGCCGAACTGGACGAGCTGCGCGCTATCGCCTCGGGCGGGCGCGACCAGATCCTGGCCATCGAGGCGCGCGAGCGCGAGCGCACCGGAATCGCCTCGCTCAAGGTCAAGTACAACAGCGTGTTCGGCTACTACATCGAGATCACGCGCGCCCATCTGGCCAACGTGCCCGCGGACTACACGCGAAAACAGACGGTTGCCAATGCCGAGCGTTTCGTGACCGCCGAGCTGGCGGACTACGAAGCCAAGATCCTGGGCGCCGACGAGCGCCGGGTATCGCTGGAGCTGACGCTTTTTTCAAGCTTGCGTGACCAGGTGGGCGCGGCAGCCGCGCGGGTGTTGGCCTTGGCTGGCCGGGTGGCCGCGGCTGATGTGGTCGCAGCCTTGGCCGAGCAGGCCCACCACCATGGCTATTGCCGGCCGGTGGTCGACGATTCAGAAGTGTTGGAGTTGTGGGACAGCCGACACCCGGTGGTGGAACGGCTGGCAGCCACCGGCGGCTTTGTGCCCAACGACCTGCGCCTGGATACCGAGCGCGAGCAGATTCTCATCGTGACCGGACCCAACATGGCAGGCAAGTCCACCCTGATTCGCCAGGCCGCCCTGTCGGTGATCCTGGCCCAGGCGGGCAGTTTCGTGCCGGCGCGTGCGGCGCGCATCGGCCTGTGCGACCGCGTGTTCACCCGCGTGGGTGCGGGCGACAACCTGGCGCGCGGCGAATCCACATTCTTGCTGGAGATGCGCGAGACCGCGCATATTCTGCGCCACGCGACCCGCAGGAGCCTGATCATCCTCGACGAGATCGGCCGCGGGACCTCGACCTATGACGGCGTGTCCATCGCCTGGGCCGTGGCCGAGCACCTGCACGACGTGGTGGGCGCGCGCACCCTGTTTGCCACTCACTATCACGAGCTATGCGATCTGCACGATTCACACCCTCGCGTGCACAACGTCAGCGTGGCTGCGCGCGAATGGAAAGGCGAAGTGGTTTTCTTGCGCAAGCTGACCCCGGGCGGCACCAGCCGATCCTTCGGCATCGAGGTGGCCAAGCTGGCCGGTCTGCCAGCCGCCGTGGTTGGGCGCGCCCACGCCATTCTCGACCGCTTGCAGCTGGGCGCTGCCAGCCCGCGCCGGCCAGACGAGCCGCACCCGGCGTTGCCTGGCCAGGGCGAAGCGCCGCAACTGGGGCTGTTCGAGCCGCGCGGGCAGAAGCCCTCGTCACCCGGCTCAACTCCGTTGGGCGCTGCGCCCGAGCAAGATGGGGGGACGGAGCGCGAAGTCCTGGCCGTGCTGCGGGCCGCCGATGTTGACGGTTTGTCGCCCCGGGCGGCCTGGGAACTGCTGGCGAAATTGCGAAAGAATTTGACGGATGGCGGTTCCGGCCGCCCATGATTAGGAGTTGTGGCTGTACACCGCGCGGCGCTCGCGCTCCTGATCGCCTTCCTACCCGGCATCGTTCTCGCTGCGCCAGCGCGCGCGCCTGACGGCGGAGTTGGCCCGCGGCCCGTTTCGCCAAGGACCGTGGGGCCGATGCGGTCATCAACCAGCGTGAAGAAGATCAAGCCGCTGCGCAACCCGCCGGTTGAGCTTTTCCAGATCAACACCAAGGAGAAATTCGTGCTGCGCTTTGCCGACGAGCGTGGTCGTCCCATCCAGGGCTGGCAGAAGCGATTCCAGCGTTTCATGCGCTGCCACCACACCAACACCCAGCACAGGATCGACCCGCGCTTGCCGCGCCTGCTCTATCAGACGGGGCGGCATTTTGATGGGCATCGTCTGGAGGTCATCTCCGGCTACCGCAATCCCAAGGTCGCGCGCAACCCGAAAAGTCCCCACAAGCAGGGACTGGCCTGCGACTTTCGTATCGCAGGCGTGCCCAACGCGACCTTGCGCGACTTCTTGCGCCGCAGCTTCGACCACGTGGGCGTCGGTTTCTACCCCAATTCGCTTTTTGTCCACCTGGACGTACGCAAGGGGCCGTCGGCCTTCTGGATTGACTACTCAGGGCCGGGCGAGGGTGCCGCCTACTCCGGGAATGCACGTGACGACCTGCGCACCGGCAAGGCCGACTGGTTCAAGCCAGCTTCCGGCGGGCGAGCCGCATCGGAGGCGGATCGCGCCGAAAGCGTGGACGACTTGATGGAGACTGCGGTGAAAGGCGGCGGAACCTCGGCTGCACCGGGTGGCGACCCTGGCAAGGCTGCAGCTGCAACGCAGCGGGCCCCGACTCGTGCCAGTGCGCCGAACTAGCGCAGCGCTGCTTTGCCGATTGTCGAAACCAGGCCGGCAGTGCTAAAAGGTTGCCAGATACCTCCCACGGACAAAGACAAGTTCGCTCTTGCTCGAGGCCATCAGGGGCCGACGCGGGCGCGAACGCAGAGGAGAATTCCAGATGAAGAAGCTCGGTGTTTCCTTGGTGGCAGCGCTTTTCGTGTTGGTGGCCGCACAGCAGGCCATAGCGGCCAAGGCAGCCAAGCCCAAGGCGGACAAGCCGCACGGACCTGCTCCGGTGGCCAAGGCTGACGCCATTTCCGAGATCAGGGGCGACTACAAGTGGGGGATGACCCCGCAGCAGGTGATGGACAAGATCAACGCGCGCATCGAGGACGGGTACAAGGACAGGATCGCCAAGACGGCGGCGGACCCGGCCAAGAACGACAAGCTCCGCAAGCAGATGCACGACGAGACTGCCGTGATCAAGAAGAACGTGGTCAAGTTCGACGGTCAGAAGGGCCCCTGGGACGTGTCGATTATCGATCAGGAGATCGTGCAGGGCCAGGGCGAGTCGATGCTCTACATGAAAGAGCCGAAATCCACGCGCTACTTCTTCTTTGACCACGATAGCCTGTACAAGATGTTCATCGCCTTCGACAAAGAGATGCTGCTGGGAAAGAACTTCAAGGACTTTGGCGCGGCCATGCAGGGGAAGTTCGGCAAGGCGCAGGAGAACTACGTGATCCGCAACGACAGTGTGGGGGTCAAGGAGAAGAGGCTTGATCACCTGCTCTGGCGCTCCAGCACGGGTGACGGGCTCAAGCTGGTGGACCGGTCTGAGTTCTACGACGTGTACTGCCTGGTGTTGTACGACAACAGTGTCGAACAGCGCATGGTGGCCGCGCGCAAGGCAGCCGATGCCAACAAGCCCAAGGGCAACATGCTCGACGGTGTGGTCGGGGG
>PMLB01000049.1:0-427 GCA_003158735.1 Myxococcales bacterium
TCGATCCCGAAAAGAACGAAGCCGCGCGCAGCTTGCCCGCAGATCTGTCCACGCCGCAAAGTCGCGTGCGCATCTTGGCCATTGCCACCAACGAGGAAATGGCCATTGCGCGCTTCAGTTACGGCCTGCTGTCAAACACTGGCACGCAGTCGGAAAGGATTGCGCTATGAGCACCCTGGTTCTGATTCCCGGTGGCAAGAGTTTGCGCTACGCGGGCTTCGCGGACGGCCGTGAAACCTGCACCGGCACCATCCGTGGTTTTCGCTGGCAAGGGCCGCGCGTAGCTCTCGACGAGGTTCGCGCCATTGCGCAGGCGGTGGGTCTGCTGGATGACGCCACCAGCGTGGTTGTGCACGGCCTGTTTGGCGGCGAAGAATTCCCTGGCACGGCGCCGCTCGACCAGGACGCCTTTGTCCGACTGGAACGC
>PMLB01000049.1:470-4194 GCA_003158735.1 Myxococcales bacterium
GGCCTCGATCACCCGGCGCGGATTCTTTCCATCTGTCTTGATGCCCAGCCTGAGATCGCCGCGGTGTTGGGCCGCCGGCCCATCACCGTCACTGGCGGCGCCACGCCATTGGAAGGTTTGCCGGGCGAGACCAACAGCGGCGAGATCGATCCCGCCGTTGCGCTGGCCCTGGCCGGTGAGGCCGGTCTTGGGCCGGAAGGCGCCAATGCGCTGCTGGTGGGCGAGAGCGGGCTTTCCGGTTTGGTGGGCCACCGCGTGCGCTTGGGCGACGTGCTCACCAGTACGCGCAGTGAGTGCACCCGTGCGCGCGAGGTCTTGCTCTATCGCATGCTGCTGGCATCGGGGACAGCCGCGGCGGCCTTGGGCGGGATCGATGCGGTCGTGTTTTCCGGTCGCTACGCCTCGTGCTCGGCCGTGGTGGCCCAGCATGTGTTGCCACGCTTGCATCGCGCCGGCGCACTTGGCCCCCACGCCGCGGACTGGACGATCTTCGCCAAGCCGCTGGAAGCAGTTCTGGCGGATACGGCGATTGCGAACTGAACGCATCCTGCCGGGAAGCAGAGGGCGGCGACGACTGGATGAATGCGGGGACGCAATGGGGTAGACTATGCCTCGTGATCGGGACAGCCCTTCAGCACCCTCCGCCGGCACCCTGATCCGCATCCGGAACGCGGGTGGCACGCCGGCAGGCGTGGCGGCACACGTTGGGAGGGTTCTCCGACGCAGAAGAACCATGTTCGAATCGCTTATGCTCAGAAGAGCGAGGCCTGGCTGTGCGAGCTGGAGATCGGCGTCTATGCCTTCGCGCACGCACGCAACCACGACCCGCGCCGACGGCGCAAGCTGCTGCTTCACCGCACCGAGATCGATGGCCTAGCGGACAAGGTGCGGGGCAAGGGGCTGACCTTGGTGCAGCTGTCGCTCTACGAAAAGGGCGGACGGGTCAAGGTCGAGCTGGCGCTGGTCCACGGCAAGCAGGAATATGACCGGCGCGACGATGTGAAAAAACGCGAGGCCCAGATCGATCGCGGCATGGCCAGCCGGCGGCGCTAGTTTTCGGTTCTGCCTAGCGGGCCCCGGCTATCTCCCGCATCACGTAGTACTCGTTGTAGGGACCGTCGTCGGTAATGTGGATCGAGCCCGCATCGCGAACGAACGCGTGCGGGTCTTCTTCGGATCCAAGTACCAGCCCCAGGAAGGTCTTGGGATCTTTCTCTTTCACCCATTCCACCAAGTCGGCCTTGGCCAATTCAGGCAGGCGGCTGGCCAGCACCTCTGGCGACGGCGTTTCGATGGGGGACATGGAGGCCAGGAAATGGTGCCCCCAGCCTTCGTGGGAAACGTACATCTTTACGTAGGAAAACGATTCGAGAAGGGAATTCACGACCGCCTGCACGGTGCGGCCCTTGGTGTTGGGCATCCACTGTTGCAAGATACCACCGGCCTTGAGGCGCGCCTTCACCGCCGCATAGAATTCGTTGGAGTAGAGCAGGCTCGATCCCGCGGCCTCGACCGGCGGCGGTGGGTCGAGCGTGATGACGTCGAAGGTTTCCTGGGTGCGCCGGAGAAAGCGGCGGCCGTCGTCGATGACGATCTTGCCATTGGGGCGGCTCATCACCTCGCGGGCGTCGTCGAAATAGTACGGGAACGCCTCTTTCACGCTGGGAACGAGCTCGACGGCGGTGGCATTGATGCCCCAGCTCATCAAGGAGCGAAACGTGGTTCCCATGCCGAAACAGATGTCCAAAGCAGACGTGGGCTTGTGACCGAGCATGGCCAGCGGGAGATGGGCCATCATTTTCGTGATGCTCGTCAGATTGGTAATCCCGACGCCATTGACCAGGAGCATTTTTCCCATGCCCGAGCCGAACGACACAATGGTCGCCGTGTGGTCGCGGCGGACTTGATTTTCGCCAGGTCGATAGCCAATGCCCTGATCCTCGTAGGTGCGAACCACCATGGCCGAGGCGAGCACTAAGAGCGCCAGCACCGAGGCCTCCTTTCGATGCGCACGGAGCGCGTGCGTGGCCGATCCAAACAGGTAGAGCAACATGTACGGGGCCGCCAAGAGAAGGAGCGACACCTTGAGTCCCACCGCGGGCAGCATCAGGTACGAAGCAACCAGCGGACCCACGATGCAGCCAAAGATATTGACGGCATAGGAAAAGCCAGCGGCCTCGGGATTGCCCTGCGAAGTCTCGTCAATGAGCTTTGGGGTCAGATATCCCAGCAGCGCGCAAAAGGGAAAGATGCTGACCAATGCGGCGAGCCCGCGCAGGACATTTCCGAAAAGCGGAGGGACGGTGTGCAAGTGAAGTCTTGGATCGTTCAAGGCAATAGGCAAGAGAGCCGCGATAGCAAGCCATGCGATGAGTTGCCCCGTGGAAAGAACCGTCTGCCTGGTCAAATGCTTGCGGTAGATCAGTGAACCGATCCACGTGGCGAGCAGGTAGGTAAAGAGGAGAAACGCGAAAGAATAGACCTGGGTTTTGAGGACGACGGTGAAGGCACGCGTCCAAACCACTTCCATTGCCATCGAGGTGAAGCCGGTCACGAAGAGAATGATCATGGCCGGCCGATTGCGGCGCCCAATCCCTTGCTCGGCCGAAGGTTTGGTGCGAACAACGGGTTGGTCCGCGCGGTTACGCAGACTGCCGAATCCAAGAAAGCCCGCCCTAATCGCGATGATTAGGTTCACCGCCGCGGCGAAGCGCAAGGTGTTGGTGAAGCCGAGTAGCTCGATCAAGACGACCGCCGTCACCAGCGTGCCGGTCATGGCGCCGATGACGTTCGCCAAATAGAGGAAACTGAAGCTCGCGGTTTCCTCCTTTGACTGCTCTTTGATGTAGGCCATCATCAAGGGGAAGGTCGTGCCCATGAAGAAGCACCACGGGAAGATGGAGCCCGCGATGATAAGAGCCGACCACAGCAGGTAGGCTGCTGAATCGGATTGGCCGACTGGGAGCAAGGCCCTTTCTCCCAGGCCGAGCAGATAGGGAACGGCAAAGGCGCCAACCCCGATGAGCAGCTCGGCCAGGGCATAGAACCAGACCGCGGACAAGCGGGTCTTCGCCGTCAGGCTTTCCACCAGACGGCCGGCCAGCCACGAGCCGGTGAAGAGGCCGAACATGAACACCGAAATGACCACCGACAGGACCGGCGTGATCACCCCGAACGAGGCGAAGCACATGCGCAGCCAGACGACCTGGTAGAGCAACCCGCAAAATCCAGACAGGAAGAAGAGTGCGAAGAGCAGTCGCCGCTGTTTCATCTTGGTCCCATTCCCGAGTCGTCAGAATCGAATCACCGCAGCGAATCGGGCCACGGCGAAAGACCGCGATAGTCGGCCGACCGAAGGCTTCGTGTCAACTTCCGATCGAGTCGCTAGAGGAAAATCGGGGAGCGTGGCGTTCGGCGTGCGAAAACACCGCACGGGAGGTCCCATGCAACGCTTCGCCTTGAGTACATGCCCAGTTACGGCCAGCACGTGGCGTTCGCCGTCAGCTACGCCAGCCTGCTCTTGTTGCTCGACTTCGCCCCAGCGGACAAGGAGCCACTCACCAATTACTTTGTGCAATACGGGATCGATCTCTATGGAGCATGGTCGCTTCAAGCACCATTTTGCCTTCACCGAATCGCATCTGCAAAATGGCTGATGACAGATTTTCTGTCACCTACACACACCTACACGCCTAAACTATATCGTGCAGCGATGCTAGCTGAC
>PMLB01000005.1 GCA_003158735.1 Myxococcales bacterium
TATCAGGTGTTGCAGCAGCACCTGTTGAGCTTCGAGCAACAATGGACCGACCAGGCCAGCGGGCGCACGCTGCCGAAATTTGTGACCGAGGAGCTACACAAATACCTCGACTGCGGAATTCTCGCGCGGGGCTTCGCGCATCTGTACTGCGATGATTGCGGCGAGCACTACGTCGTCGCCTTCTCGTGTAAGGCGAGGGTCGTGTGCGCCAGTTGCCTCGGCAGGAGGATGAACGAGGGTGCTCTGAATCTGGTGGATCATGTCCTGCCCGACGTACCTCTGCGACAGTTCGTGCTTACGATGCCCTTCCCCCTGCGCTTCCCGCTCGCGTTCGACGGAAAGCTGCTCGGTCAAGTGGTGCGCATCTTCACGGACACGGTGGCGGGGTGGTATCGGCGGCGCCACGTTGAGCGCGGCCTGCCCACTGGCGAATCTGGCGCCGTGACGGTCATCCAGCGCGCGAACAGCGACCTGCGGCTCAACCTGCACTTTCACACCGTCTCTTTCGACGGCGTATATGCGCCCGATGGCGACGGGAAAGGACAGATGTTCCACCCGGCGCCCGCGCCCACGCAGCAAGAGATCGAGGCCCTCGTGTGCCGTGCCGGCAAACGCATTCTCCGCTTCCTCCAGCGCCGAGGAGTCATCACCCTCGTGACGGCACCGGGCGACGGTGAAGTCACCGTCGTGGCCGACGAGACGATGGGCGAGAGCGATCCCCTGCTGGCCAAGCTGCTGGCCGCGGCCACTGCCGTCGCGCCGCCCGCTGGGTGGGCTCAGAAGCACAAGCCTATCCGCATCGTGCTCGCCCCCGACGACCGTCCCGTGGCCAAGGGCAAGTTGTGCGCGCGAGACCACGGCTTCAATCTTCACGCTGCGACCAAGGTTGCTGCGAACGACAAGCAAGGCCGAGTAACCCTGTGCAAGTACATCCTGCGCCCGCCGCTGGCCAACGACAGGCTGAAGATCCTCGACGAAGGAAACGTGCGGCTGGACTTCAAGAAGCCATGGTCAGATGGAACCACGTCGGTGGACCTTGAGCCGCTCGCCCTCATTGCGCGGTTAGCCGCGCTTGTGCCTCCTCCCAAGCGGCATCTGGTCAGGTATTTTGGCGTCCTCTCATCCCACGCTGCCTCACGCAGCGACGTCGTTCCTACGCCAGCCGAGCCCACGCCCGCCACGCCCATCGAGCAGGACAAGCCCAAGAACACATCGAGGTACATCCGTTGGTCCGAGCTTCTGAGAAAAACGTTCGGGTTTGAGATTGTCTGCTCCAAGTGTCAGGCCCCGCTCCGCCTGATCGCCCTCATCCAGACAGAGGACATCGCCCAAAAGATCCTGATCGCGATGCACCTGCCGGCGGACATCCCCGCACTTCACCCCGCACGCCCACCGCCCCGGGAAGCGGGCGGCGACGACGAACTGAATTGAAGGCGACTCTCGCGGGCCGCGCGGGCCGCGCTGGAGTAGACCACGCCTCGTGGGCGAAACGGACTTCTCGGCACGCGAATCATGCGGTCGCGCCCCCTCCGCTGGGCAGTCCGGGAGCGCGACATGGATGGGAGTCTCGCACCCGAAATACCCCCATCGATTCGCCTATGCGCGCGCTCTTCAGGCAGCGAGGCAAACGCCGGCTTGATTTCGGCGCGTGGCCCGACGGCGACAATGGTTCCCACGCCGTCGACGACCACAGCGGCCTCGGCCATGGCTGGCCTCGCAATGGGCAAGACCCAGGGCGCGCTAATCAACCGGGCAGGATGCGAGCCGTCGAGTTTAGAGGGCACCAAGAAGGACTAGCACAGGGGCACGGCGCTGGTACCGACTCCTGTAGATCCGTGACTGGTTCGCGTTTCCGGTTCCGGATCCGAATCCGGGACCGCCCGCCGGATCCGGTTCCGGGACCGGTAGCCGGATCCGGTTCCGAATCCGGATCCGGCCCTCGGCTGCAGGGCCTTTGGGACGGACTGTCTCGATCAATGCTCCGCCAGCCATCTCACCCGCGCCGCGTGCGGATCGCCTGGATAGCGCGAGAGGAATAGGGCGGCCCGGCGTGCGACTTCGGCTTTGTCACCCTCGGCCGCCAAGGCCTCCAGCGCGACGACGTCGGCATCGGGCGCAAGCTCGCCTTTGGGGAAGTCCTGGTGATAGCGCTCGATCAGCCGAATCGATTCGTCGTTGTCGCTACCCGCGCTCGCCCTTCGAGCCGCGTCGATTCGGGAGACCTCGGCGGCCAGGGTCGACAAATCCGCCCCAGGTGGGGCAGTGACCCTCTCCTGGGAATCGCCTTTGAACGCCGTCTGTGTCAAACGGCCGAAGACCGGCTGGTGTCGGATCGGTCGCGCTCGTCCTTGGTCGGAGTGCTTCGCGAGCATCACCGGCGACGCCGTTCGCGACTCTGAAGTCCGGACGGGTTCGTGGGATGGGATGAGGACCGGCAGGGGGACGTGCGCGGCATCGGCCGCCTTCGTCCGGGCTGGGGGTTCTTGGTAGAGAACGGGCTTGGGCGAATCAGGCGTTCCATCTCGGTGCTGGACCATCAAAGCCGCGGTGACTGCGCTTCCCCCGAGCGCGCCCAGCAACAGCCATTTCATCGCGGCTCCATGTGCAGCTCGGGTACCGACTGATCTTGCGACGTTGCCGGCAGCGGTCGCCTCTGCGGAAACCGGGGTTCCGCGCACAGCGCCTGTCGAGCCCGGGACAACCAGGCTCAGCGCACCGGCGAACCGTGTCCAGGCGTGCTGCACGTCGTGGGGCGGGGAATCCGCCCGCGCGGACTCCAGCAGACTGCGCTCGAATTCCGTCCGCTCTTGATTCTCGCGATCGAACGACATTACCGATTGCCTCCGCGTGAAACTAGCCCGGCACGGACACGCTTCGCTATCGCCGAGAACTCCTCGCGCGCGCGGCGCAGGCGCGAGCTTGCCGTGCCGACCGGGATCTCCTCGAGCTCGGCGATCTGTCGCACCTCCAGCCCTTCGAGCTCGTAGAGTACGAAAACGGTCCGCAGGTCGATCGGCAACCGATTGAGCACGTCGTCCAGCACCTCGCGCGCCTGCCGCTCTGCCAGTTGCTCCTCGGGCGACGGGCGCTGATCGACCAGCGAGGGAATCTGCTCAAACTCAACCAGTGGCATCGCCGCCTTCTGCAGTCGCAATTCACTGGCAGCGACCCGCAGAGCTACGCCGTAGAGAAAGGAATGCTCGCGCCCAGCCTCGATGTCAGACAGGCGCCGCGCGGCGACCCAGAAGACCTCTTGGGTTGCATCGTCGAGCTGGTCCGGGCGCACGCCCAGCCGGCGCAAGAGGCGCCACATCGAGGCGTAGTGCATCTCGAAGAGCGAGCGCAGATCCATTGCCTCGCCCTTGGCGGCAACGGAACAGGCAGGACGGGCGCGCTCAGTCAAGTCATCAACCTTGGCTGAGGCTACCGCGAACGGCAAATCGTGCCCGAAGGGGATCGTCTTCATTCATCAAAAATGCACACCCGCGCCCAACAGGGCAGAGGCAGACCACGACAACCCCGCCGACGAGGAGCCGAATATTTGGCTTCCGTCAGCACGCTCCGCCGAGAATTGACCGAAAGAGAATCCCCCGCCCACCTTGGCCCCTATGTGGAATAGGGAACCAAAGTTGTACTGAACCTCGGCCCCGAGGTTCACTGAGCCGAAACCGACGTTCTTCGACTGGATCTGCTTGCCGTCAGCGCCCTTCGTCAGCAGATTCATGAGCCCCCCGCCGTACTCGCTGCAGAACAAGACAACCCACCCCCGGGTGTCGTAGAGGGGAGATTGGCAGAGGGCGAACCCAAAGGAGAGCCCGAATATGTCGGTTGTCGTATCTGTCGACCGATAGGTCGCCGGGCCCAGTCCGCTGAGGCGAGCCTGCACGACGGGCCCCGAGATTCGCTGCGCCCCTTCTGGGGTGGTGATGAAGTGGGCTACGACAGCGGACAGGTCGTAGCGGGGCATGAGCACCGACGGGATCATGCCCACAGTCGCGCCCGCATAGGCGGTGAAACTTCTTTGTAGATCAAAGCGCAATGTTCCCGCGCCCACCGGCACGCTCTCGCTGCGCGATGGATAGAACCTCGTTCTGCCGCGCAGGCGCAGTTCGGGAGGCGTGGGCGCCGGCTCGCTGGCCGCAGCGGGATCCGCCTTTGGCGCTGCCGGAGCGGGTGCCGCATTTTCCGCGGGGCGAAGCGCGATGGCCGTGACCACGGCGATCGCATCGACGACCTCCGCGCAGCTCGCGCCGTGGACCTCGCGCTTGTCCGTGGCGGCCTGGTCATCGCGCACCTGAAACGCGCCGGCAAAGCCGTCGTCCTGCTGATGAATCGAAACCATCATGGTGCGCTTCACTCTCCCTACGTCGTCGAAGCTGGAGCCGCGGGCTGCGACGGCGGTCACGAATTCTTGCTGGGTGGGGCAGCCAGCAGGTGCCTCGTAGGCTAGGGCAACGGCCGTCGTCGCAGGCGCCGGGGAAGCGAAGATCAGGAGCGAGGCAAGTGCAGTATTCACGAACTGATAATGTCGAGCCACCCCGGCCCCGATCACGAAAAGCGCAGCCCTGAAGAAAGAATGCGCTATCTCGACTGCAGCACAAACGCTACTTGGCGCCGGCGTCGAAGGTGACGAACTCGGCCAGATTCTTGTGGCCGGGCAAGGTCAGCAGCGCGCCCGCCTCCTCGCGGAAAAGACGAAGGAACTCCTCTTCGGACAGGGTACGAGCCGCAGCGCCGGTGTACGCGGGCACCTTCAAGGCGAAGGTTTCGGCCGATTCTTCGTGGCGCTCTTCGGCTGGTGAGCGCTACAAGCGCACCGGCGAGATCCTGCCCGACAGTGCGATCGAAGAGTTCAAGAAGTTCGACTCGATTTTCCTGGGCGCCATCGGCCATCCCGACGTCAAGCCCGGCATCTTGGAAGTGGGCATCTTGCTCAAGACGCGCTTTGCCCTCGATCAGTACATCAACCTGCGGCCGGTCAAGCTGTACCCCAACGTGGAGGCCCCGCTCAAAGACAAGGGACCGGAGCACATCGACTTCGTGGTCGTGCGCGAGAATACCGGCGGCATCTACACCGGCATTGGCGGCGTCACCCAGAAGGGAGCGCCGCTGGAAGTGGCGACGCAGGTGATGCAGTACTCGCGTCCGGTGGTTGGATCGCGTGGGGAGCCGCCGAGCTCTGCTCGGCGCGTACCATCGCGGGAAGGCATGGAAACCCTCCAGGGTTTCCATCCTGACATCGCGTGAAGTACGCCTACGAATACACCCGGCGCCGCAACAGCAAG
>PMLB01000077.1 GCA_003158735.1 Myxococcales bacterium
CGCCGCATGACGATCTCCAGCAGATCCTCGGCCGCCGTCATCGGCAACTTGCGCATGCCGAAGTCGTCGATGATGAGTAGCGGTACCGTGGCCACCGACTCCATGAACTGCTTGCGCTTCCCCTCCACGACGGCCTCGGCGAGTTCCTCCAGCAGGACGTGCGTCTCCCGATAGATCACGCGATAGTTCTGTTGAATGGCGGCCTGTCCGATGGCTTGAGCCAGGTGGCTTTTCCCCGTCCCGCCCGGACCCAGGAAAAGTGCATCTTCCCGCTTGCCGATGNNGTCTTGTGCGGGTCGCGGAAGGCGGCCTGTTTACGCCGGCGATCCAGGAGCCTCTCACTGCGGCGGGTAAGCTCGTCGCTCACCAGACAGGAGATCAGATCGATCGGCGCCATGGCTTCGGCCTGTGCCTGATGCAGTCTGGTTTCCAGCACGGCGGCTGTACCACCGAGCCGGAGTTGTCGTAAAGCACGCTGTAATTCAATGAGGTTCATTCGTCGCTCTCCTTGGTTTTGCCTTCGATGAAGTCGCGGTACAACGTGAGCTGGCGGATCAGCGGATCGACCTGGCGCAAGCTCAACGGCAGTTGGGGGTGGCGCTCCAGATAGCGCCGCACAAAGTGGTAATCGGCGCGGACGCCGACTTCCAGGGCAACCGCGCAAGCCTCCTCGACCGTGGCGCCGCCATACTTCTTAACCAGCGACAGTACGCCCAGGATACGGCGCACTGCGGTCTCGCCGTCTTTCTGATGCATGCCGCGGCAGAGCGCCCCGATCTGCGAGCCGGCTTTGTCGGCCCGCGACAGCAGTTGCAGGGTTGTCAGCGGAGTCCGCCTGGGCCGGTCTTCGTCTTTAATGCGATGGCGTCCGCGCGCCTGGCGCAGGTGCTCGCGCAGGAGTTGCCCGGTCTGCGGGTCCATCAGGCGGACGTGGTGGGAATCCCATTGCACCTGGACGTCGCGGCCGATCCAGCCCGGCGGTGCGCCATAGTAGGCCGCATCGACTTCCACGCAGCCATCCAGGTTCACCGTGCGTTTGCCGTATTGGTAGTAGCGGAAGGGCTCCACGGGCAGCGGCTGCAGCGCCGGCTTCTCTTCGGCAAACATAGCGGCGACCTGCCGCTTGGTGGTGCCGTGGATGCGGGTGTCGGCCCAGTGCGCTTCCCAGTGGTCCAGGTAGGTCTGAGCTTCCTCCAGGCTTTCGAAACGAAGCCCTTTCAGCGGGGTATTCTTGGCGTGGCCGACAGCCCTTTCCACCTTCCCCTTACGATCCGGATCGCGGACGCGGCAGGGCAGCGCGACGACGTTGTAGTGCTGGAGCATGTCGCGGTACAGCGGATTCACGGTGGGATCGTAGATGTCCGGCTTGAGCACCCCCTCGCGCAGATTGTCGAGCACGGCGACTCGTGTCACTCCGCCCAGCCGGCGAAAGGCCTTCTCGTGCAACTCAGCCCAGGTTTGAGAACTGGAGACGAACACCATCAGGCGAACGGACTTGCGGCTATAGCCGAGCGTCAGCACGAATAGCCGCGTGCGCCGGTATTTGCCCGTATGCCCATCGCGGACCATGGGGCCGGTGCCGTAGTCGACCTGGAGTTCTTCGCCGGGCGCGGTCTCGATTACCGCACGGGCTTCCGGCGACTGTTGCCCGCGAAACTTGCGAATGAACCGCTTGACGCTCTGATATCCGCCGGAGAAACCGAAGACATCCACCAGATCCTGCCAGATGGCCTTGGCGTTGCGACCTTTGGAGAGGCCGGCTTCGATGGCTTCCACATAAGGTTCGCAGGCGCTGGCCGAGGGGCTACGGCCGGGCTTTGACTCCGGGTTTGCCTGGGTTTCGCCCGCCGACTCGCCGCCAAAGTCGGGGGTCACCTGCTCGGCCTGACTGGCCGGTTTTGGCGGCGCGGAGTCGGTGGTCACCTCACCGGCCAGACTGGCCGGTTTTGCCCGAATCCTGCGGCCGCGGGGTGGCCGAAATGCAACCGCCGCTTCTTTCAAATAGACCGAGATGGTTTCGCGACGGATGCCGGTTTCCCGCTGAATCCGCCGAAGCGACCATCCCAGGCGCCCTAAGGCTATGACCTGCTGTTTCTGTTCCTCGTTCAAGACATTGCTCACGAGGACCGAGGATAGCTTCCTCGCGTCCTGGTCAATGTCCTAGATCACGGTTTCAACTGGCCGGTTTTGAAGTGACCCCGACTGGCCGGTTTTGGGTGTCCCCCAAGGCGACTCCCGAGCCCGCGTCCTACCGCGCGGCCGAGAGTAAGGCCTTCTCCGCCGCCAGTCAATCCTGGCTGCACTGTGACTTCTCGACGCGCATTCACGTTCAAGCTAATAACTTCCGAGTCGCCGACTTATCCGGCCAATCGTGATGCCCGCGCACGCGTAACTGGAGTTGAATCTATGAATTAGGGGCGCGTGCACAGGACCAACCCAGCGGAGCCCTGACTCGATTCGAGGTTCGACGTGACGTGACCCCGGTCCACATGGCCGCAAACGCCGAGGTTCGCCATCTCAAGGGTTGTATTCCGGAATCGGTCCTCGCTGAAGGCGCAGTGTTTAAGATTAGTCCCCCTTCCGTTCCCTTGCCCCGTTTCGGAGATTCGATCTCCTCCAACGCCGGGTCGCGGGAGCAAATGACCCCGATCGCCGCCACCACAGACGCCGGCGGGTTCCACGCGGCTTGGCAAAGCCCGCGCCGCACAAGAGATTGACAACGCTGGCGCCGGCGATAGCTCACGTGATGAAAGTATGCAGGTGCCAGGTGGCCCGGCGTGCAGCCAAACCGCTACGCTAGCCGGAACTTCTCACAGGCTG
>PMLB01000238.1 GCA_003158735.1 Myxococcales bacterium
ACGCCGAGTCGCCGATTGACGCCGCACCGCCGATTGACTCCAAACCGAGCACCGCACCGCTCGCCCAGCCGCTGCCTTGGTTCGCCATTGCGCGCGTGCGCACGCACGAGCCAGTGGTGGCGCTGACCTTCGACGCGTGCGCCACGCTCAAGCAGGACAACGGCTTCGATCGTGAGGTGTTCGACATCTTGAAGCGCGAACAGATCCCGGTGACCGTGTTCCCGACCGGCCGCTGGATCGAAGCCCATCCGGCCGAGGCCAGGGAATTGGCGGCCCAGGCTTGGATCGCGTTCGGCAATCATTCCTACTCGCACGCCCGCATGACCCGCATCCCCCGGCGCAAGGCACGCGAGCAGATCGCGCGCACCGAGGCGCTCATCGCTGAGCTGGGCCGCCAGTCCGTCGCCTTTCGTCCACCCGCGGGCGCGTGGAACCGGTCGGTTGTGCGCCTGGCGGCCAGGCAGCATCTGCCCACGGTGGAATGGGACGTGATTTCGGGCGATGCCGGCGGCCACATCGCCGCAGCGAAGATGGTAGCGGTGGTGCTGGCTTCGACCAAGCCAGGGTCCATCGTGATCTTCCACATCAATGGACGCGGGCCGCGCACCAAGGAGGCCTTGCCCGACATCATTCGCGGCCTGCGCGACAAGGGACTTGGCTTCGTCACCGTCCCGGATCTCTTGCATCAGCCTGATGCCCAGCCAGTGTCGGCCCGGCCCGCGCCCTTTGGTTGGCGCCCGCTACGCCACCGCCAGTCAGGGCCGAAAGAAAACAGCGGACCAGGAGTCGTCGATGACGATTCGCCGGGTTGAGCCTGCCCTGGCCCGCCGGCAGGCTGAGTGGATCGTCGCCATGGAACCTTGGCTTTCCATGGGCTTTCGGGCCGCGCCGCTCGGACGCTGGCTCTCCCGGCGCGCGCGGGCCAGTTGCGTTCTGGCTGCCGTGCACAAGCGCGCGATCCTGGGAATCGTGGTGTTTCAGCCTGACGTTCTCCTCGGCACTTTCATCGCGCTGCTGGCCGTGAGGCCGCAAGCCGCAGGCCAGGGCGTGGGCCGCGCCCTGGTCGCACGCGTGAAGCGCGACACCTTCGCCCACTGCCGCTGGCTGTACGTCTCGTCGGACAGCAAGAATCTGGCGGCCGCACGCTTCTACAGAAAACTTGGTTTCGAGCGCGTGGCGCGCCTGCCGGGCTTGATTTGCGACGACCGCATCGAGATTTTGTGGCGCAAACAGCGCATCTGAAGCCACAGGTTCGTCCCATGAACGTCGCGGTGCTAGTATTCATCGCGAGCGCACTCCATGCGGACCATACCGGCGGCAAAGATCACGGAAACGGTGGCGCGCCTGTGTCAGCAAGCGAACTACTTCCTGCCGCGTGACGTGCAGGAGGCTCTGAGCAAAGCGTTCGATAAAGAAGAGGCGCCTCGCGCCCGAGAGATACTCACTCAGATCTCCGACAACGCGCGCGTGGCGCGCGAGCGGTCCATTGCGCTCTGCCAGGACACGGGCATCGCCGAGGTCTTTGTGAATGTCGGTCAGGACGTACACATCGAGGGCGACGTCCTGGCTGACGCCGTCAACAAAGGCGTCGCGCTCGGCTACACCCACGGCTATCTGCGCACGTCCATTGTTGCCGATCCGCTGGAGCGCGTGAACACCAACGACAACACGCCCGCCCAGATCACTGTGACCATGGTGCCGGGCGACCAGCTCGAGATAACCGTTCTTCCCAAGGGCGGCGGGACCGAGAATGCCAGCGCCCTGCGCATGTTTTCGCCCTCAACCGAATGGTCGGACATCGTTGAATTCGTGCTCGAGACTGTGCGGGAGAAGGGAATCAACTCCTGCCCGCCGCTGATCGTCGGCGTGGGCATCGGCGGCAGTTTTACTTCGGTCGCCAAAGTGGCCAAGACGGCACTTCTGCGCGAGGTCGGCTCCGTCGCCAGCGACAACGCGTACGCGGCCAGAGAAAAGGAACTGCTCGATGCCATCAACGCGCTCGGGATCGGCCCCATGGGTCTGGGCGGCCGCACCACGGCCCTGGCGGTGCACATCGAGCATGCGCCCTGCCACATCGCGTGTCTGCCGGTTGCCGTGGCTATGCACTGCCATGTCATGCGACGAATGACGGAATCAATCTGACCATGTCTCGTTCATTGACGATTGTTGAGTTCATCGAACAGATCCCTGCCTTGCGGGCGGGTGAGGATCTGTTGCTCAGCGGAACCCTGTTTACGGCCCGGGACGCCGCACACAAGCGACTGGCGCAATTGATCAACGACAAACAGCCCTTGCCCTTGCAGTTGGCCAACGCCGTCATCTACTACTGCGGTCCGGCGCCAGCCAGGCCGGGCGATGCCGTCGGACCTTGTGGACCGACCACATCGACGCGCATGGATCCGTATACGCCTTTGCTCCTGTCCCAAGGAGTGAGGGCCACCATTGGCAAAGGCAAGCGGTCGGCGTCGGTCACCGACGCGTGTCGCACGCACCAGGCGGTGTACTGCGTGATGACCGGTGGTGTGGCAGCGCTGCTATCTCGCAAGGTCAAGCGTGCCGAGATCATCGCTTTCGCCGACCTTGGTCCCGAGGCGATCTGGCGGCTCGATGTGGTAGATTTTCCGGTCACGGTTGCGCTGGACAGCCAGGGCAACAGCGTCTTCGACCCCTCGCCCAAGCGCTGAACGCTGCAACGACTCGCCGAAGCGAAGGTGTCGACGAACGCACACCCGGAATCCCTGCTTGACTGTGAGCCAGGGTCACAGCTTGGTGTGAATCCCGCCGTCGGCCGGGATGGTGGGGCGCGGAACGCGCCCAGAAGTGCGTGATCTTGCAGGCACAAGTCCGGACCCACACTTGGCTCAAGGCTTGAAAGGCGAGATGAGCATGACGGCTCAGACTCTTCTGGCAAAGCGGTTCACGGTGCTCTCGATGCTGCTGCTGGGGGTGATGCTGCTGCCCGGCTGTGGGAGTTCCAGCTACACCATCCCGCCGGCGGAATTGCAGCGCCTGACTCAGCTTCCGCCTTCTCAGCGCGGAGCCATGGTGCGGGCCTTCACACCCGGCGTGGTACCCAAGCAAGTCGCCCAGCCCAACCCACCAGTCGCTGCTGTTCCTCCCAGCCTTTTGCCGACGCCTCCGGCTCCCACGCTGGCACCGCCACCGCCCAATGTGCCCGCAAGCGGCGAAATCGTTGACGATCCGTTTGGTCCGGATCCGGTCGACCTTCCCGACCTCGGACCGCCTGCGCCTGCCATCGTGGTATCGGTAGACGTCGGAGCGCCTGCACCGTATCCGCCGGCCGCACGAGTGCGGCCATCTCCCGCGCCAAGAACACCTCCGACGGCTCCCGCTCGCACGACCGTTCCACCCCAGGCTCCCGCTCGCATCGCCGCTCCGACGGCAACCCCACACTCGCCTGGGTTTTCCGGACGGGGCTCCGCGCCGACTCCTCGTCCAGCGGGCGGCCACTCGACCAGTTCGTCCGCTTCGCACCATTCGGGTGGCGGGGGCGCCGAGGCTGCAGTGGGCGTTCTGGTGGGCGCGGTGCTTCTGGTGGGGCTGATAGCAGCAATCGCCGAGGCCGCTGATCCGGGGCCGTCGTTCGACGGCTGGATCCGCACCGCTCCCGAGCATCCCGTGCACTTGGAATATGCGCTTGGTCCGGAACGCAAAGTGCGCCTATGCGATCTGCGGCCAGCAGACCTGGTTGGCGTTCGCACAGCCACACTGTACAGCTTCGACGGCAAGATCGAACAGGTGCAGACGGTCGAAACCCGTCTGCCGCCCCCGGCAGCACCATCGCAGCCGGCGCCGGCCTCGACGCCCGCACGTTCGCTGGGGCCAGTCGTCCCGCCCGCCAGGCCCCCGGCGCCACCGACCAGCCCGCCGGCCGCCGGTCCATCGGCCCCGCTTTCCTGGCTGGCAACGTTTAACCGCGCGGCGTGAACAAGCCGACGTTCGAACGCAAGCGCGCGTTCGGATGCGCGGTCGACAGGTTCTTGTCGGCACGGACACGAGCCGCCTGGCAGCGCGCGTCGCGGGACTACGGCGCAGGTCGCCCGCTGCGGACAACGCTGCTATAAGAAAGCCTGACATGGACTCTCTGCGCGTGGACGCTCTCGTCATCGGCGCCGGTCCGGGCGGCTATGTGGCTGGCATCCGGCTCGGCCAGCTCGGCAAGAAGGCCTTGGTCGTCGAGCGCGACAAGGCGGGTGGGGTTTGCCTCAACGTGGGTTGCATCCCATCCAAGGCGCTCATCAATGCGGCCAAGCTGTACGAAAAGATTGGGCATGCGGCGGACCTGGGCATCCTGGCGGACAACCCGCGCGTGGACATGGCCAAGCTGCAAGCGTGGAAAGATGGCGTGGTGGGTAAGTTGTCGACGGGGGTGCGCCAGCTGCTCAAGGCCAATGGCTGCGACTGGCGCAGCGGAAGCGCGCGCCTGCTGTTACCAGGCAGGGTCGAAATCCGAGGCAACGGTCCTGATGCCGGCCAGACCTTCTTGGTGGAAGCCGCGCACATCGTGATCGCCACCGGCGCGCGGCCGGTGGCAATCCCGGGCTTCGCCTTCGACGGAAACCGCGTGGTCGATTCCACGGGCGCGCTCGCCTTCGCCGAGGTGCCGCGGCGTCTGGTGGTGATCGGCGCGGGCTACATCGGCATGGAGATCGGCACGCTCTACGCCAAGCTCGGCAGTCGGGTGACCTTCGTAGAGGCCTTGCCCAGCATCCTGTCCGGCAGCGAGCCCGATTGCGTTCAGGTGGTAGCGCGCAAGGCGAAGCAACTCGGCATGGAAATCCTGGTCGACGCGAGGGCCAGTGCCTGGTCTGAAAAAGGCGATCGCGCGGTAGTGACCGTTGCGACCAAGGCCGGCGAACGCCAGCTCGACGCTGACAAGATCCTGGTCGCCGTGGGCCGCCAGCCCAACAGCGAAGACTTGGGCTTGGACGCTGCCGGCGTGCGCGTGGAACGCGGCTTCATCCCGGTGGACCGCAAGATGCGCACGAACGTGCCCGGCATCTACGCCATCGGCGACGTGGTGGGGCAGCCCCAGCTCGCGCACAAGGCCTCGCACGAGGCCGAGGTGGTGGCCGAGGTGATCGCGGGCCGTGCCGCGGAGATGGACGCGCAGGTCATTCCATCGGTGGTCTTTACCGATCCCGAGATCGCGTCCGCCGGGCTGAGCGCCGCGGAGGCCGAGCAGAAAGGCCTGCAGGTCACGCAGGGCAAGTTCCCCTTGCTGGCACTGGGCCGCGCCATCGCCAACCACGACACCGACGGATTCGTGAAGGTCGTGGTCGAGACGCAGAGTCGCAAGGTACTGGGCGTTCACATCGTGGCCAACGGCGCAGGCGATCTCATCGCCGAGGCCGCCCTGGCCATCGAGATGGGCGCCTTGGCCGGCGACATTGCCGGCACGATTCACGCCCATCCCACCTTGCCCGAGGCCATCATGGAGGCTGCCAAAGCCGCCTTGGGCGAAGCCATCCACATTCAGAATCGGAGATGATGCATGCGGGTTCTAGTCACCGGCGGCGCCGGCTATATTGGATCGCACACAGTGGCGCTGCTGCGGGCACGCGGAGATTTCGTGGTGGTGCTCGACAGTCTGGAACTCGGTCACCGCCAGGCCATCGGCGACACACCCCTGGTGGTTGGCCGCACCCAGGACCAGGCCCTGGTTGGCCAGGTGATCGGGGACCACCGGCTGGACGCAGTCATCCACTTCGCTGCCTACAAGGCTGCGGGCGAATCCATGCGCAATCCCGCCAAGTACTTCGACAACAACGTCTACGGGTCACTCTGCCTGATCGAGGCCGCGCAGCAGGCTGGCGTGCGGCGCTTCGTGTTTTCTTCAACCGCCGCGGTGTACGGCACGCCCCAATCCTTGCCTGTGGGTGAGGACGCGCCCCTGGGGCCCGAGAACCCCTACGGCGAGAGCAAGCTCCTGGTCGAGCGGATGCTGCGCTGGTTTGATACCTGCCACGGCTTGCGTTCGGTGGCGCTGCGCTACTTCAATGCTGCGGGTGCTGCGCTCGATGCCAGCAATGGCGAGGATCCACGCTGCGTGCAGAACCTCATCCCGCTGGTGATGAACGCGGCCACTGGTCGGGCAGCCAAGGTCTTGGTCTTCGGCACGGACTACCCCACGCCCGACGGCACCGGCATCCGCGACTATATCCACGTGTTGGACTTGGCCGAGGCCCATGCCCGCGCCTTGGATTTTCTTGCCCAGCACGACAGGTCGGACGTGTTCAACCTGGGCACCGGCAAGGGCGCGTCGGTTTTAGAGGTCCTGCGCGAAGCCCGACGCGCCAGCAGCGTGGACATCGTCGCCGAGAACACGGCTCGTCGGCCCGGCGATCCCTCGGCCGTGTGGGCGGACAACCGCAAGGCGCGTGCGGTGCTCGGGTGGCAGCCGCGCTACGGCCTGCGCGAGATCGTCGAAACCGCCTGGGCCTGGAACAGGAGCCACCCAGACGGTTTTGCCTAAACGATCACTTCTTCTTGATCGAGATCAGCTCGATATCGAAGACCAACATGCCCGAGGGCGTGCCGGGCCTCATGGGCGTATCGCCGTAGGCCAGATTACCCGGAATCCAGAAGCGCGTCTTCTCTCCCTCGACCATCCGGGGCACGCCCTCGGTCCAACCCTTGATGACACCAGTGAGTGGGAACTCCGCGGGCTGGCCACGCTGGACCGAGCTGTCGAACATCTTGCCGTCTGTCGTCCAACCCGAGTAGTGACAGGTGACCGTGTCCTCGGCCTTGGGGTGTACCTTGCCCTTGCCCTTCTGCAAGACCTTGTAGGCCAGTCCCGACTTGGTCTTCTTGGCGTCCTTGGGTGGAGCCGCCACGTCCGCAGGAACCGCTGGCGGCTTGATGCCCGCGGTGATGCCGAGCAGTTCGACATCGAAGACCAGCAGGCCCGAAGGACCGCCGGGACGGCGAGGCGTCTCGCCATAGGCCAGGCCGGCCGGAATCCAAAAACGCCGCTTCTCGCCCACCACCATCAGTTGCACACCCTCGGTCCAACCCTTGATGACGCCATTGAGCGGGAACTCCGCGGGCTGGCCGCGCTGGACCGAGCTGTCGAACATCTTGCCGTTGGTCATCCACCCCGTGTAGTGCACCTTGACCTTGTCCCATGCGTTGGGCTTCTCGGTGCCGGTGCCCTTCTGCAGGACTTTGAATGCCAGGCCGCTCGCCGTCTTCTGGGCGTCGGCGGGCGCTGCAGCCACGTCAGCCGGCGCTGGAATCTGCGCCGGTTCCGGGGGCGGGGCCGGCTTGGCAGGAGCCGGAGCTGGTGAAGGGGGAGTCTTCACCTCTGCTTCACGTTTACACGCAAGAGAAGTGAAGGCGACGAAGAGGGCCAGAACGGTGGTTTTTTGCATGGGCCGAACTCTTGTCAGAGTCCGGCCCGCTGTCAATGAGTTCTCTACGGGCCCCAGGCCGCTTGGATGCGGGCGAGGCCGGACGCGTTGGTCACGGAAATGGAGAGGTTTGTTCCAGTTCCGGTCACGTTGGCGATGGCATAGGTATTTCCGGTTTCCAGCCCCGCCCACCAGCAGCTTCCCATTCCGTAGTCCTTTATCTGGCCCGCAACGCCGACCAGGTAGGCCTTGTTGACATCCCCGTTGATGTCGCCGCTGTAGTCGACCCCGGTGCTCATCGGCGTCCCGCTCCATTCAGTCACGATAACCCGGCTGTAGTACGAGCCGACTTTCGCCTTGATGTAGTCCCTCCAGCCTTGTTCGGTCGTGGTATTGGTCTTGGACGAGCTGGGATACGCGTGGAGGGACAGCAGACAGCCCGTCAGTCGAGAGTCGGCGCCCTGCTGATTCACGTCGCTATCATTGTAGTTTCCGGCCACCACAACCCGATTGTGGGGAACATTCGGGAACTGCGCCAGCCATGCCACGGCGAACGTAATGAACGCGGTCGGACTGAGCGCCCAGGGCTCGTTCATGATGTCGAAATAGACGAGGTCACTCGATACGTACGCGTCGACCACCGCTTTCCACATGGTGTAAAAAACGGTCGTGTCGGCTGGCTTGCCGCCGTTGTTGCCCGCCTGGCCCCAATACGCCACGACGACCTTCATGTTCTTGCTGATGGCCGAATCCAAGATCCCTTTGTAGGCAGCCCACCAGGTAGGGTTGGTCACGATGGTGGACTCATTGATCGGAATGCGTATGGCGGTTGCTTTCAGGACGGTCTGGAATCCCGACAAGACCGCATCAGACTTGGCTTTGACCGTGGCATAGCTGTCCGAGGAAGAAAGCCCGGACGGTTGAAGCACGCCAGCCTGGAAATTGTCGCCTTTGTCGGCCCAGTTGAAACAATGGAAGCTCGCGACATCCCCAACCGGGCCGCTGGTCGTGGTACCGGCCGACCCTGTGGTTCCACCAGTGCTACTGGTGCCACCCGTGGTCATCGACCCACCGGCGTTCCCGCCGCTGGTGCCGCCTGTCTTGCCCCCGCTCGATGCGCTCCCGCCCGATGTCCCGGCACTGGCGTGCGTGCCTCCCGAGCCTCCCGCAGGGGAGCCGCCTGTCCGTCCCCCGCTGGCGCCGGCGTTGCTTCCGCCAGAAGCGCCGCCGCTTGCGATCGTGCCACCGGCCGCCACGGATCCACCGGTTGCCGTGGACCCACCGCTCGTGGCTCCCCCGAACGCACCGCCGGTTGCGGTCGTGTCACCGGCTGCCACGGACCCACCGGTTGCCGTGGACCCGCCGCTCCCAGCACTATCCCCTGCGCCGCTTGAGCCGCCCGCGGTGGTCGTGCCGCCGGAGGGTGGGATGCTTCCTCCCAGCGCGACAGTTCCGCCTGCACCCCCGGTTGAAACGCTGCCGCCGGTCGCGACCGTACCCCCGAAGATCGTGGCACCGCCATTTTCCCTCACGCTGCCGCCGCTGGCGGAGCCGGTGCCAGAGGAGCACCCAGCCCAAGCTAGGGCGAGTGAAAGACCTGCTCCTGCTGCAAACCGAATCGGGCGCCGAACCAGTGAAGTCATGTTGAAATCCCGGCCTTCTGGAAACGACCCGCTACAGCCCCCATCCCCACTGGATCAGGGTGAGGGCGGAAGGGTTGGTTACAGCGAGAGAAAGATTGGTTCCAGTTCCGCTCAACTTGGTGATGCTCGTGGTGTCGTTGTTGCGCAGTCCGACCCACAAGCAACTCCCCATTCCCCATTCTCTCATCTGGTTCGTGGTGCCGACCATGTACAGAGTGTTGATGGTTGGATCAGCGACCGGAGTGAACACCCTGCGCAGTCCGGAAGGAGAGGGAGTCGCCACACCAGAAGGAGCGGGGTAGTTGATTCCGGTGGTCATGACGACTCCGTATTCGGTCACGATGGTTCGGTTGTAGTAGAGGCCCACTTTCTGCTTGAGATAGTCGCTCCAACCCTGTGCTGTGGAGGTCGTGGTAGAGAAGTTGTAGAAGTGGAGAGACAATAGGCACCCGGCCAGGCGAGAGTCGGCGCCTTGCTTGTTCACGTCGGTATCCGTGTAGTCTCCAGCCACGACAACTCGATTGTGGGGAACGGTTGGATACCTGGCCAACCATTGCGCGGCGAAGTCAATGAACGCCGCTGGCTGCAAGGCGTAGGGTTCGTTCATGATCTCGAAATACACGAGGTCGCTGGATAGGTACGCATCGATGACCGTCTGCCACATGGTGTAGAAAGAGTTGGGATCGGACAGCGTTCCACCCTTGATGGCCCAGTAGCCGACGATGACCTTCATGTTCTTGCTGATGGCCGAATCGATGATGCCTTTGTAGGCCGTCCACCACGCAGCGTTGGTCACAACTGTGGGTTCATTGATCGGGATGCGAATGGTGTTGGCGTTGAGCAGGGTTTGGAATCCAGACAGGATCGCATCGGACTTGGCCTTGACCGTGGCGTAGGTATCCGAGGCGGCGACCAGTCCGGAGGGCTGAAGCACGCCGTTCTGGAAGTTGTCGCCCGTGTCGGCCCAATTCACGCAATGGAAATCCGAGGTGTCGCCACTACTGGTCGCCGTCGTGCCGCCCGTCGCTTTGGCTCCACCCTCAATCCCGCCCGTGCTGGCAGTGCCACCCATGGGCTTTGAGCCACCGCTATTCCCACCGGAAGTTGTCGTGCCGCCGGTTCTTCCCCCGCTGGTCGCGGTCCCGCCGGTTCTTCCCCCGGTGGTCGCGGTCCCGCCAGCCATTCCCGCATCGACCGCAGTGCCACCCACCGATCTCCCGGCGGAGCCGCCCGCTGTGCCCCCGGCAGCGCCACCCAGTGCGCTCGTGCCTCCGGACGCGCCGCCTGTTGCAATCGTGCCACCGGACACTCCGCCCGTCGCTGCGGTGCCACCAGCAGCCATTAATCCGCCGGCTTCTGTAGAGCCGCCGCTCGTGCTGCCCCCCACTGCTCCGCCCGTGCCGCCCGCGGCGGTCGAGCCACCGCCAGGTTGAACGCCTCCTCCCGACGCCACGGTGCCTCCCGTGGTCCCGCTCGCCGAGCTGCCGCTGGTCGCTGCGCTGCTAGCGTCGCCACCGCCAGCCAGGGCCGTTCCCCCCGTGCTGCCACCACCGGAGTGGCCTGTTCCGGGTGTGTTGTTTCCAGAGCACGCGCCCAGGACCAAGGCCGATGAAAGAGTTGCCAGTCCGGTGACGCGAACCAAGTGGCGCAAGAGAGACGTCATCTGTAGCGGCTCTTTCTCGAAGCGGTAGTGTCCGAAAGGACCCTCGGCTACCCTACTGGGTCCAACCCGACTGGATTGTGGCGAGTGTGGTAGCATTGTTTACAGTGAGCGTATAATTCGGCGCCGTCCCGCTCAGCTTGGCGATGCCGCCGGTGCCTTCCAGGCCCGCCCAGTAGCAGCTCCCCATTCCATAAGCTTTCATCTGGGTCGTAATGCCCTGCATGAAAAGACTTTGGCCGACGTATTCAGTGACGATGGTCCGGTTGTAGTAGGGGCCCGCGTGCGTTTTAAGGGCGGCCTCCGCAGCTGCCACAGTGTTCCCGACGCTATCATAAATGTGAAGCGAGAGGAGGCAGTTGGGGAGGGCGGCCCCTTGTTGATTGACATCGATGTCAGTGGTGGTTCCGGCCACGATAACCCGATTCGCGGGAACGCTCGGATTTGCCGTCATCCATTGCTGGACGAGGGTGACGAAGGCAGTCGCACTGTATCCTGAGGGTTCGTTGAAGACGTCGAAATAGACAAGATCGCTGGACACGTACGCATCAACGACCGTTTTCCACATGGTATTCCACGTGGTCGTGTCGGCCACATGATTGCTACCCGGCGGCAACCAGTACGCAACGATTACCTTCATGTTTTGGCTGATAGCCGCATCGAAAATGCCCTTGTAGGCGGCCCACGTAGTAGCCGTGTTAACCGTGGTTTCGTTGATCGGTATGCGGAATGTGTTCGCACCCAGCGCAGTCTTGAATCCTGAGAGGATTGCATTGGACGAGGCGAGAACGGTGTCATGGGAGTCATTGGCGGACAGTCCGGTCAGCACAAGCGCCGCTTTCTGGAAGTTATCGCCCGCGTCGGCCCAGTTGAAGCAATGCATGCTGGCTGTCTCCGCGGCCAAAACACCAGTGCCTGCGGTGGTCGTGCCGCCGGACGCAGTGGTCCCAGCTACGGCACCACCTGCGCCGGTGGTGCCACCCGCAGGCTTGGAGCCACCGATCGCTGTGGCCCCGGCGCTCGCCGTCGTGCCGCCAGTTTTTCCCCCGGTGTTCACGGTGCCGCCCGCTGAAGTCGCTGCCCCGGCCGCGCCACCCGTTGCCTTTGTTGCTCCGGCCGCGCCGCCGGCCGAAGTCGCTCCCCCGGACGCGCCGCCGGTCATTTCTCCGGACCTCCCGCCGTCTGCGGTTGCACCCCCGGACACGCCTCCGGTTACGACCGTGCCACCTGCGGCCACCGATCCGCCGGTTTCTGTGGAACCGCCATTCATGCTGGTGACCCCTGCTCCGCTCGCACCACCTGCGGTGGTCGAGCCAGCGACGGGTTGAACACTCCCTCCCGGCGCCACGCTGCCTCCTGTGCTACCGCCCGTCGGGCTGCCACCGGTCGCTGCACTGGTTGCGCCGCCTCCGGCCACGGCAGCACCTCCCGCGCTGCCGCCGCTGGATGGGCCCGTTTCGGGCGTGCTGTTTCCCGAGCACCCGCCCAAAGCCAGGGTTAGTGAAAGACCTGCCAGTGCCGTGAGGCGAATCGAAGCCTGAGCGAATGGAGTCATGTCGAATCCCCCCGATTGATTGAGCAAGCTGAAGTTTGCGCGCCGTCTGCCCTCTTCAGTAGCAGCTGCGTTCATCTCTGGTTCATTTGGAAATGTAGCGTTGAGCGAAGAACCTTCCCTCGACTTGCATTTTCCCGTTGACCGGCAGCGCCAATTGCTGGGGCCGGGCGGACCAGGGCTAGGCCTGGGAACCTCTCAGCGATCAAGGTACAAGGTTGCCCATGGCCCTGTTTCAGAAGCCGGCACAGACGCCCGCGGAGATCGCACGCGGACGCCCGCTCGACATCTCACCCACCGAGGTGGCGTCGCTTGACGAAGACGAGTGGTACCGCCGGGTTTTCCGCGGGGACGACGTCCCGCAGCTCACGCTGCGTGCGGTGATCATGGGCTCGCTGCTCGGGATCCTGCTGGCGTTCACGAATCTCTACGTGGGCCTGAAGACCGGGTGGGGCCTGGGCGTGGCGATCACGGCCTGCATCGTCTCGTTCGCCCTGTGGAATGCCTGCCTGAGGGTCGGCCTGACCCGCTCGCCGCTGTCCATCCTCGAAAGCAACTGCCTGCAGTCCACAGCTTCGGCCGCAGGGTATTCCACCGGCAACGCCATGGTCTCCTCGGTCCCGGCGCTGCTCCTGCTCAGCATGTCGCCGCTGGATCCAGCCGGCCATCAGCTGCCCTGGCCTGTGCTTGCGGTCTGGGTCTTCTTCCTGTCCATGCTGGGGGTGGCGCTGGCCGTGCCGATGAAGCGCAACATGATCAATCAGGAACGCTTGCGCTTCCCGTCGGGCATCGCCGCTGCGGTCACCTTGCAGTCGTTGTTCAGCCAGGGCCGCGAAGCGACTGCCAAAGCCAAGGCTCTTTTCTACGCCGCGCTCGTCGCCAGCGTGCCGCCCGTTATCATGGACCTGCCTCTGCGGCCGGGCGACACGCCAGGCACGCGCAAGGGCCTGGTTCCAGACACCTCACCCATTTTCAATTGGCTGCCCACCCGAGGCCGCAACCCGACGACCGGCGCCGCGTTCAGCGCTGCCGACTGGAACATCCTGCTCGACAACAAGCTGGTCATGATCGCGGCCGGCGCGCTGACCGGTCCCCGCATCTGCATGTCCATGGTCCTCGGTGGGCTGTTGCTCTGCTATTGGATCGGGCCGGCTGGGCTGGCTGCAGGCGCTGTGCATAGTCCGGCCCATGCCTGGCGCGAGATCGGCGTGTGGGTGGGCGCGCCCATGATGATCGCCGAGGGTTTGCTTGGTCTTGCTTTTCAGGGCCCCACCATGGGTCGCGCCCTGCGCGGGCTGGTCAGGCAGCGCGGCCCGCAAGCGCATGCGGCCATTGAAGTGCCCGCAAGCTGGTTCGCCGCTGGCACGCTGGTGGCCACGGCGGGCGTGCTGACCCTCGGCCACCTCTACTTCGGCATTCCCTGGCACCTCGGTCTGCTGGCGGTGTTCCTGACCTTCTTTCTCTGTCTGGTGGCCTGCCGGGCCACCGGCGAATCCGACATCACGCCCGTCGGCGCGCTCGGCAAGGTGACGCAACTGGTGTACGGCGTGTTGATTCCACAGAACGCGACCGCCAACCTCATGACGGCGAGCATCACGGCCAACGCAGCTGCCTCGAGCGCGGACCTGTTGACCGACCTCAAGTCGGGCTATCTGCTTGGCGCGCATCCGCGGCGGCAATACGTGGCCCAGTTTCTTGGCATCTTCGCGGGCACCGCGGCCAGCGTGCTCGGCTTTCGCCTGCTGGTGCCCGATACCACTGTGTTGACCGGGACGGCGGGCGGCCCTGCCGTTTTCCCGGCGCCATCAGCCCAGGCCTGGTTGGCCGCAGCCCGAGTCTTTCAGGGCGGCCTGCACAACCTTCACCCGATGGCCCTCACCTGTGTCTGGTGGGGCCTTGGCGCCGGCGTCGTGCTGGTCGTGGTCGAACGCGCTTTGCCCCAATACCGCAAGTGGCTCCCCTCGCCCACCGGTCTGGGCCTGGGGTTCATCCTGCCCTTCTTCAATCCCTTCTCCATGCTCCTCGGCGCTGTGCTGGCCTGGTACTGGGCGCAACGCAATTCCGCGCACGCGGACCGCTACGTGGTCCCACTGGCCTCCGGGGTGATTGCTGGCGAATCCATAGTCAGCGTCGCCATTGCGCTGGTGAACAACCTTGTCTTGCGGCACTGATTTGGACCATGGTTGTTGACCATGGTATATTATGTTCCATGGAATCCATGGCCATCTCGAAGTTCAAGACCACGTGCCTGGCAACCTTGGAACGAGTGAGGAAGACCGGCCGCCCTTTGCGCGTGACCCGTTTCGGCAAGCCCATAGCTGAAATCTGTCCTCCCACGCCGGTGCCCACCGCAAAGAACTGGCTGGGCGCTCGACGCTACACGGGAAGGATCCTTGGTGACATCGTCGGTCCAACCAGCGACTTGGTCGACTGGGAGGTGCGCAGGTGAAGATTCTCCTCGACACCCATGTCTGGATCTGGAGCCATCTCGCCCCTGACCGCATGGGCAGGCGCCTTGCCCAACACATTCTGGATCCGGCCAACCAGCTCTGGCTTTCGCCCATCAGCCTTTGGGAGTTTCTGGTGCTGGTCGAGAAGAAGCGGCTCACAATCCGCGAAGATCCCGCCGACTGGATCACCGCTGCCCTCGCCGAAGCGCCCATGCATGAGGCGCAGCTGAACCACGAGGTCGCTCTGACCAGCCGGACCGTCAAGGTCGGGCACGAAGATCCCGCCGACCGCTTTCTTGCCGCCACCGCCGCGGTCTACGATCTGGTGCTGGCAACTGCCGACGAACGCCTGCTGGCAGGCAAGGGCTTCCGTACGCTTGCCAACCGGTGAGGATGCACGGTTGGATGCGTGCGCGCCTGCGGCCGCTATGACCAGCGGCGCCCGCAAAGGGCGACAGGGCAGTAGACCTCGCGCTACTTCGGTCTGGCGCCGCTCTCGATGGCCGCTGGTAGGCCGGCGGTATTGTCCACTGTATTAGGTGTAGGCGCGCGCGTCGCCCCAATGCAGCCTATGATGGCAGCGTGACCTGGGGCACCACGCTGCGCTCGCGCCTGCTGATCTTCGGCGGGCTCTACTTTGCCCAGGGTGTGCCTTGGGGCTTCTTCACCGTGGCCATCGTCCTGCGCCTCACCTCGCTGGGTCTATCGCCCGCTGGGCTGGGCGATCTGATGTTTGTGGCCTCGCTGCCCTGGGCGGGCAAGCCCGTAATCGGCTTGCTGGTCGACCGTCTTTCCTTCGGCCGCCTGGGCCGACGGCGACCCTTCATCCTGCTGGCCGAGGCCGGCATGGCGCTCAGCTTGCTAGCCATGGCGTTCGCGAACCCGATCTCCGACCGGCCGTTGTTCTCCGCCCTGCTCTTCCTGCACAATCTTCTGGCCGCGGCCCAGGATGTGGGCACCGACGCGCTGGCCATCGATCTTCTGGCCGAGAATGAGCGCAGTCGCGCCAACGGCATCATGTCCGCGAGCAAGTTCGCGGGGGTAGTGCTGGGCGGCCAGGGCCTGCTGTGGGTCGCGAGCGTGGCAGGTTGGCCGGCTGCCTTTGGCTTGGCCATTGCGCTGCTGCTGGTGCCAGCCACGCTGGTGATAGGCGTGCGCGAATCGCCCTTGCCCACGCAACGCCCGCGCCTGCTTCGCCTGACCCTGCGGGCCTTTTCCAGCCGGATCGTGCTGCTGGCGGCCGGCTTCGCACTGGTCGTCGACCTAGCCGACAGCCTCACCTTCCCGCTTACCTACCCCCTGTTTCGCAATCAGCTCGGCTTTTCCGAACAGCAGGTGGCGTCGCTGGCCACCCTCGGTGGAATCGCGGGCGCGCTGGGTTCGCTCTTGGGCGGCGTGCTGGGCGATCGCCTCGGCTGCCGTCGCACGCTCCTGGGGGCGTGCCTGGGCGTGGGCGGCCTCAACCTCGCGTTTTCCGCGTGCCAAGGACTGTGGGGGGTCTATCCCCTACAGCTCGCGTACACGACGGTGGAAGGGATCCTGGTCGGCGTGGTCTATGCCACCTCGTTGGCGCTCTTCATGGATCTCACCAACCCACGCGTGGCCGCCACGCAATTCCAGGTCTACATGGCCCTGCTCAACATGAAGGACGCGTGGGCGCAGAAGCTGGGCGGACGCCTGGCCGAGCGTATGTCAGCGCCCGCGATGTTCGGCCTGGGTGCCATCGTCGAGGTCCTGCCGCTTGTGCTCCTGCCCTGGCTCGATGCCCGCCGCGCCCAAGCAGACTTTGCCCGCGACGCAACCCCGGCTGCGACAGACGCAGGCTGACCCGGCAGCGCGACTGCCGGCCCAGCATGGTTCTGCCTTCCCTCGCGCTGCGACCCTATTGCGCCGAACCGGGTGTGTAGAACTTCACGTCAGGCGTGATCCACCCTGTGTATTCGCTCCAGTTGTGCAGGTGGAACTGCTGCGGGATGCTGGGGTGGGCCGGTGGGTCGTCCAGATTGCAGTCACCATTGGAAAAGATCCAAATTTTGGACTCGTTGTACACGATGACCTCTTCCTTGCCGTCGCCGCACAGATCGGCGTGTTGAGCGTCGTCTACCAAGTTGCCGTCGTGGGGGAATTGGGCGATCACCTTCTGATTGCCGTCATACAGGGTGGCAGGCGTCTTGCCGCCTCGGTGATAGGACAGGATGAGGTCGGTGCCCTGCCCGTCCCAGTTGTTCATGTTTTCCGTCACCGTGATCCAGCCGTAGTCGGTCCGCGATTCTTTCCACAAGAGTTTGTCGGTCGAAGACAGGAGCACGTTGGCATCGTGGCCGGTCGCGGTTCGCGGACCGATCCGGTCGAGCAGGACCACCTCGAGACCTGCATAGTCCGAACGGTATTCGCCGATGCCCATCTGCTGG
>PMLB01000155.1 GCA_003158735.1 Myxococcales bacterium
GGTGCTCTAGCGGCCCTGCTCCTGCTCACCTCCTGCTCCGAGAACGATCCAGGCAGCGGCCCTCACCCTAGGCCCACCCAATTGGCCATGGGCCCTGTGCCTGCGACCGAATCCGCGACCTGGACACACGTCGCGATCCCCACCGCGCTCACTCCCCAACCGCGCTACTTGCAGTCGGCCGCATTCGACGAGACCCGCAATGTCCTGGTAATGTTTGGCGGTCTGCTGGGCGATGGAAGCGGCTTCGAAAAAGGGGCTGCCGATATCTGGGAGTGGGATCCTGCGACCGGCGCATGGACCAACCGCACTCCTGCCGGCGTGAAGCCAAGCCCGCGCGGAGGCGCGGGCTTGGTCTACGACTCGACCCGCAAGCTATTCCTCATCTTCGGTGGGCGCTCGTCCACCGGCTACGACCTTGAGGACACCTGGGAATGGGATCCGGGCAGCGGCGCATTCAACGACCGCAGCACGTCGGGGCCGAGCGCCCGCAGTCAGCACAGCATGGTGTTCGAAGCATCCACAGGCAATGTGCTGCTCTTCGGGGGCGGTCTCGCGGATTCGGGCTCGTCCATCTGGCCCGAGACGTTCTACTACAGTGACCCAAACCAGCGTCCCGGCCCTGGACCTTCGAACGATGGGACTGGCATCTCGCTCGCGTTTGCCGACACCTGGGAGTGGAATCCCGCCACGGCCGCGTGGACCCAACTCACGCCCGCAAGTGCGCCCAGCGCCCGATACGACTCCGCCTTGGTCTGGGACAGCAAGCGCAGCCGCGCCGTCTTGTTCGGTGGGATGAAGAAACCGCAGGTTGATGCGGATGGGATTCCCCAGCAGGACGTATGGGAATGGGATCCGGCGACGCCGAACTGGACTCTGCGCAAAACCACGGGCAACCAGCCGAGCCCGCGCTGGGGCCATGCCATGGCGTACGACCCTGGCCGCGGCATGACCGTACTCACCGGCGGCAAGGACTTCCAGACCTACTTCACCCTGGCCGACGTCTGGGATTGGAATCCGGCCACGGCCGCGTGGACGCAGCGACTTGTCGGCAGCGAAGCCAACCTGCCCGCCGGGCGCATGTATGCCTCGCTCGTCACCGACTCTGCGCGAACCCGCCTTGAAATGGTGTCGGGAATCACTCTCGACCCGAACTCTCCGTACGGGGTGGGATACCAACCGACTGCTTCCCAGGAGATCTGGGAATTGGAGCCCGCCTCGGCCAGGTTTACCAACCGCTCACCGGCACAGAACTCGCCCAGCCAGCGCTGGAGCAACGCCATGGCCTATTGCCCGGCCAACGGCAAGACCTACGTGTTCGGCGGTTGGGGCCCAAACGACGTGACCCTTGACGACCTGTGGGAATGGGATGGGAATTCGTGGGCCCAGGTCAAGCTTGCTGCTCGACCGACAGCCCGCGCGGATGCGGCGATGGCGTACGACCCCTATCGCAAGTCGCTCATTCTCTTCGGCGGCGCTAGCGGACTCGGGTATCTCTGCGACACCTGGGAATGGCAAAGCGGCACCCGAGCGTGGCGCCAGCTCTTTCCCGCGTCGAGCCCTCCTTGTATGGGCGGGTCCGGCATGGTCACCGATTCGGTCCGCGCCAAGGTGCTGCTCTTCGGCGGCGACGGCGCCGACAACAACGTCTGGGAGTGGGATGGCGCGACCACGAACTGGACCAACCGTACCCCCGTCCCCGGCACGGTCACGCCGGGCGGGTTTGGAGAGCCGCCTTTGGCCTTCGACGAGGGTCGCCAGAAGATGTTTCTCTTCTGGGGCCAGAGCACCTGGCAAGGCACGACCAGCAACAGCGTCTATTGGGAGTGGGATCCGACCACGGCCGGATGGGCGTTGCGGGATAGTGGCGACTTCGTCGATTTCGGCGTCTACCCTTTCCCTGTGTTGGCCTACGACAGCTTGCGCCGCCGGGTGGTCGTGCCCACCAACGCGACGGATACCATTGGTTCCACGACGGCCATCAAGACCTGGGAGCTGGACACCAAGGGCCCAACCTGGTACCTGCGGGATCTGGCCGCGGGTCCGACCTCGCTCACCAGCGCGATCATGGCCTTCGACAGCCAGCGCGGCGTGATGGTGCTGTTCGGTGCGGGCCCGAGCGATAGCGCGCCAGCGAGCGAGACCTGGGAGTACAAGGTCACGAATCTCGCCAACGGCGAGGGGTGCACGGCCGCAACGGCGCCAGCCTGCGCGTCGGGATTCTGCGTAGACGGTGTCTGCTGTGCGAGTGCGTCCTGCGCGGGCACTTGCCAATCTTGTGCCGTGGCGGGAAACCAAGGCACCTGCACGTCGGCCGCCCCAGGCACCGAGGTCGTCGGCAGCTGTGCCGACGGACAGGCGTGCGCCGCCGCCGGCGCGTGCAAGGCAAAGAACGGTACCGCCTGTTCCAGCGCCAGTGCCTGTGCCTCCGGCTTCTGCGTCGATGGGGTGTGCTGCGATGGCGCGTGCGATGGCAGATGTGTGTCGTGCAACCAGGCCAATCGCGCGGGCAAGTGCTCTCCCTACGCCATGGGCATCGATCCCGAGAATGAATGCGGCCTGGGCAGCGGCGCGTGTCATTCGACCTGCAACGGCGCGGGCGCCTGCGACTATCCGCAATCCGGAAGTCCCTGCGGGCCCTGTCAGGTCTGTGATGGCAACGGCATGTGCCAGTACCCCGATCCCAGCTATTGTGGCACCGGCGGCACCGGCGGCTACGGCGGCTACGGCGGCGGTGGCGCGGGGGGCATCGGCGGCGGCGGCGGCTTCGGCGGAGGAGGCGCGGGCGGCCTGGTCTCAGGCGGCGCCGGTGGTCACGCGGGCGCTGGCGGCGGCACCATTGTCGGCGGTGCGGGTGGATTGGCTGGCGCAGGCGGCGGCACCATTGTCGGCGGTGCGGGTGGATTGGCTGGCGCAGGCGGCGCGGCCGGCACCATCATCGGCGGTACCGGTGGACTGGGTGGCCTGGCCTCGGGTGGAGCCGGTGGACATGCTGGCGCGGGTGGCGGCACCATTGTCGGCGGTGCGGGTGGACAGGCTGGCGCAGGTGGCGCGGCCGGCACCAATATCGGCGGTGCCGGTGGCGTGGGTGGCCTGGCCTCAGGCGGCGCCGGCGGACACGCTGGTGTCGGCGGCAGCGTCATCGGTGGTGCGGGCGGCGTGGGCAGCCTGGCCTCGGGTGGAGCCAGCGGCCGCGGGGGCGCCGGCGGCACGGCCGGCACCAATATCGGCGGTGCGGATGGACAGGCTGGCGCAGGTGGACTTGCGGGCATCGCCGTGGGCGGCGCAACTGGCGCGGGTGGCACCAGCGGCAGCCCCGCTGGCGGAGGCAATTCGATCGCGAACGACACTGGCTCGGCAGCGCAGCTGCGTCGCTCGGGCTGCGACTGTGATCTAGGCCAGACTCCTGCAGACGGCTCAGGACTACTTTTCGCCTTGATGGGCGCCGCATTCCTGTGGAGGCGACTGCGGCGGCGATAGGCTGACGTAGATGCTAACTACAGCTTGTCGGTTAATTGCGGGCCGCTGGGGCAGGCCGGGTCGCGGCTAGCGCGGTCGCGGGTCGCGAGAGCGTGGGCGAGAGCGAGTTCGTGGGCGGTACGCGGAAGACGGATCGCGTGTCGCGGGCCGCTCACCCCTGGGGGGCTTCGGGATGGACAGCCCACCCTACCCACCCCTCGCGCTTCGCGCTCGCCCGTCGCGCACACGCGATCCGCCCACGCAGGCCGCCGCACGCTGGTCGCTCACGCTCACGCTACCGCTCACGGTGCATGCTGGCCGACCTGCGCTGCCCCGGAATTTCCCGACAAGCTGTAACTAGTGCAGCTCCCACTCGTCGTCAGCCTTCTTCTTGCTGACCTGGTTTCGGCGCTCTGTGCCCGGAGGTGACGGCTTGGCCGCCGATGCCGTCCGCGCTGCAGCGGACGCTGCAGATGACGGCTTTCGGGTCGGCGGCGCGGTAGCCGAGGGAACCGCCGCAGCGCCAGCATCGGGCACGCCGGGCAAGAACGGGACTGCCGCCGCGCCTTCACGAGACGGTGGCTGTGGGGTCGCGGGGCGCGCAGCCGCCGGGACGGCCACGCCCGTGCTGCCAGTTGCCTCTGGTGGCGTGGGGCCGTGACTGGGTCGCACGAGCAGAAAAAACGCGAGCCCCAGGACAGCCAGTCCCCCCAGCGCCAGCAAAGGCCAGCGCCGATGTCGCGCGACTGTTGGCAACACCTCGTCGCTGGCTGACACACCGATCTCACCAGTGGCCCGCGAAAACGTGGTGACGGCTGGGGCTCCGGCCATCGGGGTGGCGTCTGACAAAGGCCGCGCCGCAGCCGCTGCGCTCGCCTCGGCCACCGGCGATCCGGCCGAGCCAACTTTGGTTATGACCCCTTCGCCACGCAGCGCGCCGACAAACGCTGCGACGCTGTCAAAGCGGGCAGCGCGCTCCTTGGCCAGGGCTCGCATGACAGCCGCCTCCACATAGGACGGCACATGAGCCAGCCCCTCGCACAACGGCGTGGGGCTCGCGGTGAGCTGCATGACCAAGATCTCGGTGGCGGACGGTGCCACAAACGGCGGTTTTCCCGACAGCGCCTCATAGATGATCACAGCGAACGAGTAGATGTCCGACCGGAGATCCACGTCCGCGCTGTCCTTGCACTGCTCGGGCGACATGTACGCCGGGCTGCCCATGATGAGCCCGGCCTGCGTGCGCAACGTCCCCCCAGAAGCAGCACTGCGCTTGATCTTGGCGATGCCGAAATCCAGGATTTTCACCCGCACAGCGCCGGGCAGGTTTGGATCGGGAATCAAGAACAGGTTCTCGGGCTTCAGATCGCGGTGCACGATACCGGCCTCATGGGCCGCGCCCAGGGCCGAACCCGCCTGGCGTGCGATGTCCAACACAAGGTCGAGGCTGAGCCGCCCTTGGTCGGCCAGGCGCTTCTGCAGCGACACGCCTTCGAGAAACTCCATCAGGATGTAGGGCGCGCCCTCCGGCGTGAGGCCGGCGTCGAAAACTTCGATGATGTTAGGATGACGGATGGCGCTGGCGGCCCGTGCTTCATTGAGAAAACGCCGGACCAACTCCGGGTCCTGTGCCAGCCCCGTGTGCAGAACCTTCACAGCCGCGCGACGTTCAAGCAGCGGGTTCTCAGCCAGGTACACTTCCCCAAAGCCGCCCTCGCCCAGCAGCCGGACGATGCGGTAGTTGCCAAAAACTCGGCCAGCCTGCAGCGCCATGCCTTTGCCAGGTTTATGTTACCCTGGGCCGCAGTGGGGACAAGGGGATTCCAGGAAGCGGCAGGCTGCCCTCGGGCATCCAACAAGCTCTTTCACCTGCTGTGACACCGGGCTGAAGCAGGATCCCTTCCACCCAGAATCTGACATAGACTCCGACCCGAGGACCGCGTGCATCCACGAGACCGCTTCTGGCGTATAGTTCTGCCGACTGGCGCAATTGCGGTCTTGTCAACCCTGCTGGCGGTTGGATACGCCACCGAGCCTGACCGATTCGCGCGAGGCTATTCCCCGACGCAGCCCATTGCCTTCTCCCACCGGTTGCATGCGGGCGACAACCGCGTTCCCTGCCTGTACTGCCATACTGGCGCCGAGCGCTCGCGCCACGCCGGGGTTCCCGCAGTGGAAACCTGCATGAACTGTCATGCGGTCACGCGCACCGAAAAGCCCGAGGTCCAGCACGTGACCGCAGCCTTCAAGGCCAACCAGCCCATTCAGTGGCAGCGCATCTATGCCCTACCTGACCACGTCTACTTCGACCACCGGCCACACGTCGGCGCGGGCATTGCCTGCCAGAGTTGCCATGGGGAAGTGCAGACCATGGAGCAGGTCTCGCGCGAGATGCTCATGCGCATGGGAGTCTGCCTGTCCTGCCACCGCGACGCGCACCAGGCCGTGCCCGCAGGCTCGAAGATCACTTCCGGACCCACCAACTGCTTCACTTGCCACCGATGAAACCAGACACGCCTTCCTTTCATCTTCCCCTGCTCGATGCCAGCGACGAAGCCGACGGCGTGTCCCGCCGGCGTTTTCTGGCGCTGCTCGGTGCCTCTGCCGCCCTGGCCACCGGCGCGGGCTGCAAGCTGACCCGAAATCGTGCTGCCGTCGTTCCCTACACCAAGAAACAGGAAGAGGTCGTTCCCGGCGTGGCCAACTACTACGCCAGCACTTTCCAAGAGGGTGAGGTGGCGTACCCGGTGCTGGTCAGGGCGCGCGAGGGCCGCCCGATTCACGTCGAGGGCAACGCCGAACACCCTCACTATCGGGGCAAGACCAGTTTCCATGCCACCGCCGACATACTCGGGCTTTACGATCCCGACCGTCTGCGCGGCCCGCTCATCGAGGGCCGGCCAGGCACCTGGAAGGCGGCGGTAGAACAACTCGCTCGCGCTCTCAAGGACGCGGCCAAGCAGCACAAAGGCATCGTGCTGGTCACGCCTGCGGTGCTGTCTCCGACGCGCCAAGCGCTGATCGCGCGCTTGGCCCAGGCCTTGCCATCCATGTGTCACATTCCATGGGAGCCGGCGGCCGACCATCAGGAGCGCCAGGCCCAGCGCGAACTGTTCGGCGAAATACGACTTCCCCAGCATCGCTTCGACAAGGCGCAAACCATCGTCGCGCTGGAAGCGGATTTTCTGGGCACCCTGGGTGACACGGTCTCCGCCATTGCAGGTTTCTCGTCCATGCGGCGGCCGGCCTATTTCGTTGGCCCCATGAACCGACTGTACGTGTTCGAGGGCGGCATGAGCCTGACCGGCAGCAGGGCCGACGTGCGTTTCCCCATCCGCCCGTCGACATTGGCTCGCGTCGCCTTTGCTTTGGTGCGTGCGGTCCACCTGCAAGGCGGGCGCGTCTTGCCCGCGGGGCTGACTTTGGCGGCGCTCGAGCCTTTCGCACACGACCGGTTGCCAGAGGTCAAGCCGTTCGCGAGAGAATTCGAAATTCTGGTGAGGGATCTGTGTTCGGCCGGCGATAGGTCCCTGGTCTTGGCCGGCCCCGCAGCCTCGACCGAAGCCCACGCCGCTTGCCACATCTTGAACCGCATGCTCGAAGCCGAGGGCGATCGCGCGCCGAGCGCGCCGGCACTGAGCGCGCCCGACGAACTCAGGACGCTGGTCGACCAGATGGCTGCAGGCCAATTCGCGGCGGCGGTGTTCTGGGACGTGAACCCTGCTTACGACATTCCCGACGGCGATTCGGACACCGGTACCTGGCGGGCCGCAATGGCCAAGGTTCCCTTGCGGGTTCGCATGGGTCTGCTGAAGGACGAAACCGCGACCGCGTGCAATCTGGTCCTGCCCACCAACCATTGGCTCGAAAGTTGGAACGATTTCGAAACCAGCGGCGATGCACTCACCTTGCAGCAGCCGGTGGTGGCGCCGCTCTACGATACCTTGCAGGGCGAAGAGGTCTTCCTGCGCTGCCTGACAGAAATGGGCCGCCCAGTCGCGAAAACATACCTCGATCTTGTCAAGCGACGCTGGCAGGACGAAGTCGCGCCCAAGGACAGCCCGATCGCTTTCGCGCGTTTCTGGAACACCTGCCTGCACGATGGCCTGTACCGACGGCGGCCCACGCCGCTTGCAGCCCGCCGGCTCGACGGGCAGGCCTGTACCCGAGCGGCGACCCGCGCCGCCCAGACGCCATCATCCGCCGGCTTCGAGCTGGTTCTCGACACTGACCCCCGACTTTTCGACGGTCGCTATGCCAACAACGGATGGCTCCAGGAAATGCCGGATCCCACCGGCCGAGCCTCGTGGGGAAATCCCCTGTCGCTGGCGCCGGCCGATGCCGATCGCCTGCATCTAAAGAACGGCGACATGGTGAGCTTGGGACGCGGTCCTGCGCTGCCCATCTTGCGCCAGCCTGGTCAGGCCCAAGGCGTCCTGCGCTTGACCCTGGGCCATGGCCGCTGGCAGGGCAGCGTGGCTGCGGGCGTGGGCACGCGCGCCTGGGCGTTCGCGTCGGCACTCGGCGCACGAAGCGCGCCCGTCGATGCGGTCGCGCCGACCGGCGGCCGCCAGGAGCTTTCGCTGGCGCAAGATCACGACACCCAGGACGGCCGCGACATTGCGCGCCTGTGGTCGCTGGCCGAGTACGCCAAGCGGCCCCAACAAGAACTCGAACGCGAGGAACTCCCGTCTCTCTACGACAAGCAGGAGCAGAAGGGTCCGCGTTGGGGCATGGCCATCGACCTTTCTTCCTGTGTGGGCTGCGGCGCCTGCGTGGTGGCCTGCCAGTCGGAGAACAACATCCCGGTGGTCGGGCCCGAACAGGTGCGCAAGGGCCGCGCCATGCACTGGATCCGCGTCGACCGCTACTACCAAGGCGACGCGCTTTCCCCGCGCGTGATTCACCAGCCCATGCTGTGCCAGCACTGTGACAGTGCCCCTTGTGAGCCGGTGTGCCCCGTGCAGGCCACCAACCATAGCCCCGACGGCATCAATCAGATGGCCTACAACCGTTGCGTGGGCACTCGCTATTGCGCCAACAACTGCCCCTACAAGGTCAGACGCTTCAACTTCCTTGATTTCACCGGCGAAACGCCCGCGTCGATGCAGTTGGCCTTCAATCCCGAGGTCACGGTTCGTCCGCGCGGCGTGATGGAGAAGTGCACCTTCTGCGTGCAGCGCATTCGCAACGCCGAACAAGTGGCCGAGCGCGAGAAACGGCACCTCGACGACAAAGACGTGGTGCCCGCGTGCGCGTCGGCTTGCCCGGCCAGCGCCATCGTGTTCGGAGACATCAGCAACCCGGCCAGCGAGGTGGCAAAGCTTTCGCGCAGCAACCGCGGTTTCCACGTGTTGGAGGAACTGGGCACCAAGCCGGCCATCACCTACCTGGCCGCGCTCCAGAATCCATCGGGCGAGGGTGAACGATGAAGTCCGCGACCGCTTCCCTGCCCGAAGCCTTGGGACCGATGGAACTTCTGCAAGGTCCGGTCACGCCAGGCTCGCTTGACGATCAGGTCCTACAATTTCCCGCACAGCGCCCGCCGCTAGCCTGGTTCGTGGCTCTGGCCGTAACCCTGACTGCGCTGGCCATCGGAGTCTTCTGCATGGGCTGGACCCTGTACTACGGCATCGGCGCCTGGGGGAACAACCGGCCGGTGGCGTGGGGCTTCGGCATCATCAACTTCGTGTTCTGGGTCGGTATCGGACACGCGGGCACGCTGATCTCAGCCATCCTGTTTCTGCTGCGCGCGCGCTGGCGCAATGCCATTGCCCGTTTTGCCGAGGCCATGACCATCTTCGCGGTCATTTGCGCGGCGATTTTCCCTGTGTTTCACACGGGCCGGCCGTGGTTCGCTTACTGGCTGTTCCCGTATCCCAACGAACGCAGCATCTGGGTGAATTTCCGGTCGCCGCTCATCTGGGACGTCTTCGCGGTCAGTACCTACTTTTCGGTTTCGCTGCTCTTTTGGTACCTGGGGCTGGTGCCTGACTTCGCGTCGCTGCGCGATCGCACGCCCGAAGGATGGCGCAAGCGCATCTATTCCGTGCTCTGCCTGGGTTGGCGAGGGGCCGCCTCGCACTGGGTTCACTACGACAAGGCTTATCTATTGCTGGCAGGCCTGGCCACCGGTTTGGTCATCAGCGTGCACAGCGTGGTGTCCTTCGACTTCGCCGTGTCGTTGGTGCCGGGCTGGCACATGACCNNCATCTTCCCGCCCTACTTCGTCGCAGGCGCCATCTTTGCCGGGTTCGCCATGGTGGTCATCGTGCTCACAGTCGTGCGCAAAACCATGAACCTGTCGAACCTCATCACCGACAATCACCTGGACGTGATGAACAAGCTGATCTTGGCCATGTCGTGCATCATGGGCTACGCGTACTGCATGGAGGGCGGCACCGCCTGGTACAGCGCCAATCCGTACATCCAGCACACCTTCAAGAATTACATCAGCGGGTTCTACGGCTGGGCCGGCATCACCACCATCACCTGCAACATCATCATTCCGCAGATCTTCTGGTTCCGCCGCATGCGCCGGTCGATCCCAGCCATGATCTTTGTCGCCCTGGCGGTCACTCTCGGTATGTGGATGGAGCGATTCGTGATCATCGTCATCTCGCTCCATCAGGACTACTTGCCATCGTCCTGGCACAAGTACATTCCTACCAAGATCGATTTCGGCATCCTGCTCGGATCATTCGGCCTGTTCTTCACGCTGGTGCTGCTCTTCGCCCGCGTCTTGCCGGTCATCGCGACCAGCGAGATGAAGGCCAGCCTGCCCGCTGAGAAGGAGAGGCAGCCATGAGCAGCGCCACCTTCGCCGTGTTGGGGCTGTTTTCCGACGCGCACAAGATCGTCGACGCTGCCAACCAGATTCGTCCGCGCAAGCTGGGCCGGCTGGAAGCCTACACGCCCTATCCTGTGCACGGTCTCGATCGCGCGATTGGGCTGCAACCGTCTCGGCTCGGGCGTCTGGTCATGCTCATGGGTGTGATGGGCGCGGGCCTGGCCCTGCTTTTCGAGGGATGGGTGAGCGCGGTGGACTATCCCCTGGTCACGGGCGGAAAGGCCTTGTTCTCGTGGCAAGCCTTCGTGCCGGTGGTGTTTGAGGTCACCGTCCTGTTCGCCACGTTCACCGCGGGCCTGGCCATGCTGTTCGCGTTCAACAAGCTGCCCTTCTTTGGCCACCCGGTTTTGCACAGCAAGGCCATCAAGGACATCACCCGCGACAAGCTCGCGCTCAGCATCGAAGCCACCAGCGCGGGCTTCGATGCCGAAGCCGCCCGCCAGGCGCTGCTCGACAGCGGGGCCGAGTCAGTCGAGGTTGTGCCGGTGCCCTCCTGGGATCGGCCGCTCAGTTTGGTCGGGTTTCTGCGCACCGTCGCGGCCATCGTCGCGGCTTGCGTGGTTGCTGGCGCGGGCCTCTACGCCGCGGAGAAACTGATCCCCGTGGTGCCGCCCCTGATCCACATGCACGATCAGCCCAAGCTGAATGCGTTCCGCGAGAGCTCCTTCTTCGCCGACGGGCGCGGCATGCGGCCCGCGGTGGCAGGCACAGTGGCGCGCGGTCACTTGCCGCCGGCCTTTGCCACCCCGGAAGAAGCGGGAATCCTGCTCAGCAATCCCTTGCCGCTCACACAGGCCATTGCCGAGCGCGGGCGCAGGGTCTTCAACGATCACTGCGCGATTTGCCACGGTACTGTGGGCAATGGCGTGCCGCTGCTTTCGCGCGCCTACGGAGGCAAACCCGGCAACTTCCTGTCCAACGAGATTCGCGCTCGCCCCGATGGCCACTACTTTGGCGTGCTCATGCTGGGCAAGAATGCCATGCCCGGCTACGCCGCGGACTTGGACGAGGATGATCGCTGGGCAGCGGTGCACTACATTCGGATTCTGCAACGGGCGCAGAACGCCAAGGATGAGGACCTGCCATGAGCGCGGCCTCCCCTCGTTCTTCGCTGGTGCGCAACCTCCTCGGCGCAATGACTTTGATCGGTGCGGTCGGGAGCGCGGGCGTGTATTTCAGCGTCGGCCGCGAGCGCTTCTGGGTCAACTGGCTGGTGTGGACATTGTTTCTGCTCACCCTCGGGTTGGGCAATCTGTTCCTGGTCGCCCTTGAGCGCCTGGTGGGCGCGCACTGGAGCGTGCCCATGCGACGCGTGCCCGAGCGGATTGCCTCGCTGATTCCCTTGGCCGTTCCGCTGCTGCTCATCGCGTTCTTTGGGGTGCCCGTGATCTTTCCCTGGACGTATCCCGAGGCCGCGCACAATCCCATCCTAGTCGCCAAAGCACCGTGGTTGAATCTTCCCTTCTTCGCCATTCGCCTGGCTGTCTGCGTGTTCGCCTGGATGCTCTTCTATGCCTTCTATGTACGCGGTTCGCTTCGCCAGGATCAGGACAAGAATCCGGCCTTTACTGTGCGTGCGCGCCGCCTGGCACCGTTTTTCATGGTCGTCTTCTTCTTCAGCGTGACCATTCTGGCCTTCGACTGGATTTCAGGACTAGAGCCCGAGTGGTACAGCGACATGTTCGGCGTGTACCTTTTCGCAGGGACCTTCATTTCGGGTATCGCCGCCATGATCCTGGGCGTGCTCTCGCTCAAGGGCCGCGGCCGCTTGCCCGAGGTCCAGACCAAACACATCTACAACCTTGGCTCGCTGGGTCTGGCGTTCACGGTGTTCTTCGCTTACATCGGCTTCGCGCAGTACATGCTGATCTGGTACGCCAATCTTCCCGAGGAAGTGATCTGGTTCAAACACCGCATCGAGGGCGCGTGGCAGCCGGTGGCCTTGTTGCTGCCGTTGCTTCACTTCTTCATTCCATTCTTCTTGCTCATCGGTTCCGTGGGAAAAAGGCATCCAGTGCCCCTACGCCTGGCCGCGCTTTCGATCTTGTTGGGGCATTTCGTCGACCTGTACTGGCTTATCTTCCCCGTGCTGGGGCCCGCGCCGCTTTTCGGCTGGCCTGAATTGGCCATGGCGTGCTTCTTCCTTGGCCTTGGGTTCTTGCAAGTCGGTCGCGCTATGGGCCGCGGCGCTGACATGCCTGTGGGAGATCCCTTGCTGATCAAAGGGTTGGAGTGGCAACTATGAGCAACGAGAAGGAAACACCTTCCGCTTGGGGCAGCGAAGCCAAGGGGCTGGCCAATCGCTTTGCTCTGGGTTCAGGCGTGGCGGTCACCTTCCTGCTTTTTGGCCTCATCGTGGTTCCCGCGCTTCTGCGCGAACGCCGACCGCTGGCGCGTCCGCCTTCGGACCAACCGGCCACGGCCAGCGTGGGCTGGCTGGATCAGGCCGAGACTCCGGCGAGCAAGGGCCGCGACCTGCCCCCCGTGGACCCTGCGACGGTCATGACGCCGAATCCGAAGCTGCTCGCCCGCGGCGAGGTGCTGTTCAAGCAGAACTGCACCTCGTGCCATGGCGAGAGCGGACAGGGCAATGGCCCGGCCGCAGGAACGCTCAATCCCAGACCGCGCAATTTCGCCCAGCCCGCTGACTGGAAGCGTGGCTTTCACGTGACCGACATTTTCACCACGATCTCGACTGGGGTCAAAGGCACGGGCATGGCCGCGTTCGACTTCATCATGCCGGCTGACCGCATGGCTCTGGTGCATTATGTCCGCTCCCTGGGCGGGTTTGATCATGGGGCCGAAGATCCCAAGGCTCTGGCGGCGCTGGCGGATTCATTCCGTTCCAAGGGCTTTCACATTCCCAACCGCATCCCGGTCAGCCTGGCCATCAAGAAAATGGTGGCGGAGCAGGTGGCGGTGCCACCGCTGCCATGGCCTCTCGCCGAGGACCAGTTCCTTTCGGCCGAGTTGCTACGCTTCGCAATCGCCGATCCGCTTCGAGCCGCGCGCACGGTCGCGGCCACGGCGAATCGCTACGATGTTACCGCCGTGGCGCGCGCCTGGGCGGCCGGCGCGCCTGACAATGGGTTTTCTCCTGCGGTGGCCGGGTTGGACGCCGCGGAATGGGACGAAATCATGCGTGCGCTTGTTGGTTCGAAGGAGGAGGCTACGCAGCCATGAAGCCGCGACTGGCAATCTTGCTGGGACTCTGGGCCATAGCTGCGGGACGCCCCGCGCTTGCGGGCGCGCCGACGGAGCCGGCGCTCGACGTGGGTGTCGACGAGAAGCTGGGACAGACGATTCCTCTCGATATCAAGCTCGTTGACGAGCAAGGCGATCGGGTGGTGTTGCGCGACCTGATCGACAAGCCGACTCTGCTCACGTTGAACTACTTCCGCTGCGTTGGCCTGTGCACGCCGCTGCTCAATGGCGTGGCTGAGATGCTGCAGAAGATTGACCAGATCCCGGGCAAGGATTTCCAGATCCTGACCGTCAGTTTCGATCCGCGCGACGATGCCGAGCTGGCCGGTCACAAGAAAGAGAACTACATCAAGCAGCTCGGTCCGGCGTTCCCGCCGACGGCTTGGCGATTCTTGACCGGCGATCCCGTGTCGACCAAGCGATTGGCCGACTCCGTCGGCTTCAAGTTTGCCAAGTCGGGCGAGGACTACGTCCATCCGGGCGTCGTCATGGTGCTCTCCCCCAGCGGCATGGTGACGCGATATCTTTACGGAGTCACTTTTCTGCCCTTTGACGTGAAGATGGCTGTTACCGAGGCTGCGCAGGGCCGCACCGGCCCCACCATCGCCCGCCTGCTCAAGTTCTGCTTCAGCTACGACCCGGCCGGCCGTCGCTATTCGCTCGCCATCACGCGGGTCTCGGCTGCTTTTACGATCATGCTGGCTGTCGGCTTCGGCGTCGTTGTGGGCGTCACGCGCAAACGAAGGCGCAATTCCAAGGAGTCCTCGTGAGCACCGTCGTTGAATCTCCGACGAGCGAGTCCAGCTTCTACGCGCGCAAGGGCATCGCGTCCTGGTTGCTGACCACGGACCACAAACGCATCGGAATCCTCTATCTCGCCAGCATGATGACGTTCTTCCTGGTGGGCATGACGTTTGGCGTGTTCATGCGCCTGGAGCAGCTGAGCATGGGCCCGACCATCATGAAGCCCACCACCTACAACGCCTTGTTCACTCTGCACGGCGTGTTCATGATCTTCCTCTTCGTCATTCCTGGCCTGTCCGCGGTGTTCGGGAATTTCTTCTTGCCCATCATGATCGGCGCGAAGGACGTGGCTTTTCCGCGGCTCAACCTTCTGTCGTGGTATCTGTTCATGAGCGGGGCCGCCGTCGCGCTGTCGTCCTTGTTCACGGGCAACGGGCCCCCTGACACCGGGTGGTCGTTCTACGTGCCTTACAGCTTGAGGACGGGGACCAACGTCACCATGGCCGTGTTCGGCGTATTCCTGATTGGTTTCTCATCCATCATCACTGGACTCAACTTCATTACTACCATGCACCGTCTGCGCACCAAGGGCATGAACTGGATGCGCATGCCGCTCTTCCCCTGGGCACTGTACGCGACGGCCTGGGTGCAGGTCCTGGCCACGCCGATTTTGGGCATCACCCTCCTGCTCGTCATCCTCGAACGCGTCTTTCATCTGGGAATCTTCGATCCCAGCATCGGCGGCGATCCCATTTTGTACCAGCACCTGTTCTGGACCTATTCGCATCCTGCCGTGTACATCATGATCCTGCCGGCCATGGGCGCGATATCGGAAATCATCCCGACCTTCGCCCACCGGACCATCTTCGGCTACAAGGCCATCGTGATCTCCAGCATGGGCATCGCCGCGATTGGCTCCTTGGTTTGGGCCCACCACATGTTCACCAGCGGCATGAGCGAAGTCGCCATCGTGGTTTTTTCCCTGCTGACCTTCTTGGTGGCGATTCCAAGCGCCATCAAGGTCTTCAACTGGGTCGCGACTCTGTACAAGGGGTCGGTCGAGCTGCGCTCGCCCATGTTGTTCGCCTTGGCGTTCATCTTTCTCTTCAGCATCGGCGGTCTTACCGGGCTTTTCCAGGGCGCGCTGGCTATCAATGTGCACGTTCACGACACGTACTTCATCGTCGGCCATTTCCACTACGTGATGTTTGGCGGCACGGGCTTCGCGTTCTTCGCAGCCCTACATTACTGGTATCCCAAGATGTTCGGCCGCATGTACAACGAGCGCGCGGCGATCGTGGCCTTTGTCCTCATATTCATCGGTTTCAACCTGCTCTATTTCACGTTTCTGGTCTTGGGCCTACAGGGAATGCCCCGCCGCTACTACGATCATCTGCCCAAATTCCACACCGGGCACATCTGGGCCACCATCGGTTCCTGGATCATGGTCGCCGGTCTTCTGCTGATGGTCATCAATCTGGTGCGCGGCTTGTTCCGCAAGACGTCCATTTCCGCCAATCCCTGGGGCGGCGTCACCCTCGAGTGGACAGTGCCCTCGCCACCGCCCACGGAGAATTTTGACGTGCTGCCAGTCATCAGCGAGCCGGCCTACACGTTCAATCCGGTTGCCAAGGAGTCCGCCTGATGAGCGTGCCGGCCGAACCCCAAGTCGCCGAGCACGCTGGCGAGCATCGGGACTATGTGGGCGCGAAGCTGGGCATGTGGATTTTCGTTTTCACCGAGCTGATCCTTTTCGGCGGTCTGTTCGTGGCCTATGGCATGTATCGATCGATGCACCCGCTTGAATTTCACAAGGCCTCGGGCGAACTGAACATCGCGCTGGGCGTGACCAATACCGTCGTGCTACTTACCAGCAGCTTGACCATGGTGCTGTCCGTCGTGGCCATCCGCCTTCAGCGCAAAGTTCAGTCAATGTTCTTCCTGGCCTGCACCATGCTGCTGGGCGCAGTCTTCCTGGTGAACAAGTTCTTTGAATGGAGGGCCAAGTTCCACCACGGCATTTTTCCCGGCTCTGACCACTTGATGGCCCGGCCACCAGGCGAGCGTCTGTTCTTCGGGCTGTACTTCGGCATGACCGGACTCCATGGTCTGCACGTGACCATTGGGGTGGTGGTGATGTCAGTAATGATGGTGTTCCTGGCGCGCGACAGAATTCGCCACAACGATTTCATCAAGCTGGAGAACACGGGCCTCTACTGGCATTTGGTCGACGTCATCTGGATCTTCCTGCTTCCCCTCTTCTACCTCGCGGCCTAGCCCCATGAGTTCCAACGTTCAAAGCCACGCCGAGTCGCCCCACATCGTCGGCTATGCCGCCTTTATCAAAGTCTGGATCGCCCTGGTGGTCCTGACCGGCCTGCTGGTCGGTCTGAGCCTCACGCACCGACCCAACCTGGCCCTGCTGGGATTGCTGGTCATCACGCCCACCAAGGCGAGTCTGGTGCTTTTCTATTTCATGCACCTCAAGTACGAGAGCACGGCGCTCAAGTACATGGTCGCCGCGGCGATTGGCGTGTTGATCATTTTCATTGGTCTCACCTTCTCCGATTATCTGTTCAGGTAGGCAAGCATGTTTGGCGGTGCTTCAAGCTTCTCGGACAAGGTCGACGCGGTCTTTCTCTACATTTCCGCGCTGACCATAGCGTTTCTGGTGTTCATCACCTTCGTGATGATCTACCTGGTGATTCACTATCGCCGGGGCAGAGGGGGGAAGCCCGAGGACATTCACGGCCACACTTTGCTCGAGCTGCTGTGGACCGGAATTCCCTTGGTGCTGTTCCTGAGCATGTTCTATTACGGCTGGACCAACTATCGATATTTGCGCGAGGTTCCCCGTGATGCCATGGTGATTCAGGTCACCGCTCGGCAGTGGGCGTGGTCCTTCACTTATCCCAACGGTCGGCAAACCAGCGAGCTCTACGTCGCCCTAGGCCGGCCCGTCCGGCTCGACCTCAAGTCACTTGATGTCTTGCACGGCTTCTATGTGCCGGCCTTCCGGGTCAAGGCCGACGTGGTGCCAGGCAAGAACAACTATACCTGGTTCCAGGCGGAGCAGCTGGGCGACTTCGACATCGAGTGCACGGTCATGTGCGGAGTCAATCACTCGTACATGCTTTCCAAGGTGCGCGTGATGGCCGAGGCCGACTTTTCCGCGTGGTACTTCGGCGAGTCCGCCGACGCGCCCGTGTTGTCCCAGACCGGCGTGACCGGCGGGCCTGATCCGGCACACGGGGAACGAGTCTTCAAGCTCAAAGGCTGTGTGGCCTGTCACACCACCGACGGCAGCAAGTTGGTGGGCCCGACCTGGAAAGGGCTTTTCGGCAGCCAGGTCACCGTACTCGCCGAAGGCAAGGAAGTCACATTGACTGCTGACGAGGACTACCTCGCGCGCTCCATTCGTCACCCTTCCAAGGAGGTGGTGAAAGGGTTCGCGCCGCAAATGCCCAAGGCCGACTTGAGCGAGCGCGACGTGGCGGACTTGGCGGCGTACATCAAGTCCCTACATTGACGGGGACGCGCTCCCATTGCGACCGGCCGCGCCTTTGCGCGGCTGCGCCGCTCCAATATGTCAGCCTCAGCAACTCACTCTCTGCGTCCTCTCCTCTGCACAAGGAGCTGGCATCGACATTTCATGACGACGCGAACAACACGCTCGGCCTTGCGGTCGGCAATCCGGCCATCAAGCTGAAAGTCGCACGGCACCTGAGAAACCAAAGTTCGCTCACATCGGGGCCTTTTTCTTGATGAACACCCACAGGGAACTCAAGCCGGCGGCCTTGGGATCTATTGCGCTCCAGTTCTCGGGCAACCTGGGCGGAGCCCACTCGAACAACCAGCGGGCATCGGCGGGCGACAGGTTCACGCAGCCGTGGGACGCGGGAAAGCCGAAGCGATCGTGCCAGTAGGTTCCGTGCAACGCTTCGTTCTTGTGAAAGTAGAATACATAGGGAACACGGTCGACACCGTAGGGATCATCGGGTTCTCCGTGCATGTCGCTGTAGTCCATCTTGTGCTCGACCTGGTACAGGCCGGGGTGGGTCTCGCTCTCGTCGTGATCCTTGCCGCTTGAGATAAGGGTCGCGTACACCGGGGTCTCGCCTTCGTAGGCGGTTAGGGTCTGCTGGCCGATATCGATGAGGACCCATTTGGCGCCGACCGGAATCGACGGCGGAGGGCTGTGTCGTGCGATAATTCGCACCGCCTTCCTGGTCAGCGGCCCGCTGTCCGTCGTGACGCTAGCCTTGTCGATTTCCCGCACCGGGACTCGGTCGTAGCGCTGCAATCCGGTCTTTGCCGTCGCGCGCATATTGCGGACAACGAATGCAAGCGGCAATTGAGGCCGCGGCTCACCCTGGAAGCGACTGGGCGCGAGCATTTGCACCCGGCGCGCGGGCACGAATCCGCCCTCGACCCGTTCGAGCCATCCTTGCGTTCGCAGATCGACATTGGGCAAGAACGCCATTTCTCGGTTTTTCTGATTCCGCGCCAGAATGGGTCCGTCGGGGCGCGGCTGCTCAAATATCCGGATGGCTGACTTGCCGGCTCGTCCGTACCACAAGTTCTCTGCGCTCGGTGCGCTCGGTGCGTCGGCGGATCGCGGGTTGAGCAGAGCAAGCTTGATGGCACCATCAGCGCCGAGCAGCGCCCACCCGTGCGGCGAGGCGCAATCGGGCTTGCATTCTGTGACCGTGACTGTGGCGTCCTCACGCAGGAATCCGACCTCGGGACTGTCTACTTCGGGGTGCAAGTGTACCCTGGCAAAGCGCGTCTTGACCGCCGCCGAGAACGGCGGGATTCGAGCTTCAGTGCTCGCTCTCGCAAGAGAGCTCTCTTCACTTGCCGATGCGGCATAGACGAAGATCGCACTCACGATCGAGGCGCAGACCGCAACCCTGGAAATCAGCGAGAAGACCATCGATGCTTTTTGATGATGGCCTCCCCCGTCCCGTTTCCGTACTTCGCCACCAGGCCATCGGCGCCGCCTGTTTCTCGCCAAGGGGGTCACGCGCCTTCTGGCCGGCGCGCCTTTCTTCCGAAGGTGGGCTGTGAGCTGAAAAGCGTCATTCGTTCTTCCTAGTTGTGGCATTCTACAGGTGTTCGCACCATTCGAAGGATAGCAGTCATGACTTTGAGCAGACGCAGACTTGGTAGTCAGGGGCTTGAGGTATCGGCGATTGGCCTTGGCTGCATGGGCATGAGCCAGTCTTATGGTCCGGCCGACGACGGCGAATCGATCGCGACGCTTCAGTGCGCCATCGAACTGGGATGCAATTTCTTCGACACGGCCGAGGTCTATGGTCCGTTCGCCAACGAGTTACTGCTCGGTCGCGCGTTCAAGGGCCGGCGCGACCAAGTGGTGATCGCGACCAAATTTGGCTTTCGTATCGAGGGCGGAAGACAGGTCGGCACGGAAAGAGACAGTCGGCCCGGGCATATCCGCGAGGCGGTGGAGGGCTCCCTGCGCCGGCTCGGCACTGACCATATCGACCTGCTCTACCAGCACCGCATCGATCCGGCCGTGCCTATCGAGGACGTGGCCGGCGCGGTGAGCAATCTGGTCCAGCATGGCAAGGTGCGATTCTTCGGTCTTTCCGAGGCCGGCGTCGCCAACATCCGCCGCGCCCACGCTGTCCATCCGATCTCTGCTCTGCAGAGCGAATACTCGCTGTGGGAACGCAATCTGGAGGCGGACATCATCCCGGTTCTGCGCGAGCTAGGCATCGGCCTGGTGCCCTTCAGTCCCCTGGGTCGCGGTTTTCTGACCGGCGAGGTGAAGCGCGCGGAAGAGTATCCCCAGGGTGACTATCGACGAAACGATCCCCGCTATCAGGGCGCCAATTACGACGCCAACGTCGAGGCGGCGCAGATGGTGCGCGAGATCGCCGCGGCCCATCACGCGAGGCCTGGGCAGGTCGCGCTTGCCTGGTTGCTACACAAGGGCCACGACGTCGTGCCCATTCCCGGTACCAAGCGCCGCAAATTCCTGGAAGAGAATCTCGCCGCCGAGACCATCCGGCTCGATCCTGCACAGATGAAGACCCTCGACGACGCCTCGGCGCCAGGAAAGTTCTTGGGCCGGCGCTACCCCGATTCGATCATGGCAACGATTGATCGTTGATTCCGTCGTTTCTATCGGTTTCCCCTGCTCGTGATTCAGGGCTCTATGCGCGATTTGGTTTCTTCGATGCTTGACCAGGGGCGACGACTTCAGCGCCTGCCAGCTGCACATCTATGTCGTGCAATCGCATCCTTTTCACTTCAACCAAGAGCAACACACGACTTTGCACGCAAACGACCAGACGAGGTGGCCGAGGCCATCCGACGGCACATCGCTGCGCTCCCGCAAGTACCTTGATCGGCGCCGGATATCGGGCCGGTTGTCGGGCTATGCACTGACGCCGGCTCGTTCTTCGCCGACCCGCCTAGTGCCTCCGGTCAGAAGNNTTCTGACTGGAGGCACTAGCCCCGAGCCGCAGGTCCGCGTCGGTAAGTACCGACCGCACAAGCGCCTCTGTCCCCGACGCGCGCAACCCGTTGGAATCGCGCTTGTTTTCCCTCGGGTATAAAGACGTTGACAGTTCGGGGATTATCGGACATTTGAAAGTGTGATCGGTTTCAGTGAGGGATCGCATGTCGAAAAACAACGTTGGATCACTAGTTCTAGTATTGGGCGTAGCCTCTTGTGTGTGGTCCTGCAGCAGGAGCGGCCTCAAGACAGGGGCAAGATCCACGGGCGGCGCTGATGGTACTACTGGTGGCGCCTCGGCAACGGGAGGAACGACTGCGGCCGGCGGTGCCTCGGACGTAGGTGGTGCCTCGGCCACCGGCGGGACGACTGCGGCCGGCGGCACTTTGGGGACTGGCGGCACTAGCGCTGCGGCTGGTGCTCCCGTTGCAGGCGGTTCGGCAACCAGCGGAGGCGCAATCTCAACTGGTGGTGCTCCTTCCACTGGCGGGGCCACCGGAACGTCTGCAATGACGTTGGCCGAAGCTTGCACAAACAATTGCGCCCTTGCTAGTGGGTTGCCCACTTGCTCCACCACAATGACTGAGTGCGAGCGGAACTGCATGACTACGTACGACAACACGTACGCTGTCTATTCGGATTTGGGACGGCAGTACACCGAAATGATGATTTGCATCGCGACTAATTTTACCTCGTCCGATCAATTCTTTTGCGCGAAACCAAACGCCCCAACCGCCCCTTTGAACAAGTGGTCGCCCGGACCCGGCTCAACCTGTGAGGATTACATTTGTGGGTGGGCCTGCGACGACCTGGGCACACTCGGGCAACTTGATCCCTGGGTGATAATCCGGTGTGGCTGCGGAGCTCCCTGATGAGTGCCGCCTGGAGGCGCTGTTTTCGGACGTCCAACGCTGAGTGCTGCAGGAAGGCAGGGGTATTCCGACGAACGGACAAAGAACGACTCTGACGGAGACGCAATCCCGTGAGCCGACGCGATCTCGCCCAGCTATTCAAGTTCCCCATCTCAATCATGTCGACGGTGTCGGCCGCGACGGGTTTTGTGGCATTCACCCACGCTTTGAACTGGCGGCTTGTGCCGACTGCGGGCGCGATCCTGCTCCTGGCTGGCGCTGCGTGCGCACTCAACGAGGCGCAGGAGCACAAGCGGGACGCGATGATGGACCGCACCCGCCTGCGTCCGATTCCAACGGGTAAGGTTTCGCCCCTCAGCGTGGTGGCGTGGTCTGCGCTTCTGGCGCTCGTCGCCCTCGCTTCGCTCTTCTTCCTGGGTGGCATCGTGGCTGCCGGACTCGGTGCGCTGGCCGTACTTTGGTACAACGGGATCTACACCTACTTGAAACGCGTCAGCTCGCTGGCCCCGGTGGCTGGATCGGTCATTGGCGCCATCCCGCCGGCTATCGGCTGGGTTTGCGCGGGCGGTGGGCTCGGCGGTCCCATCCTCGCGCTCTCGTTCTTTCTGCTGATGTGGCAAGTGCCGCACTTTTGGCTGTTGGCCTTGCGAGTGAGCGGCGACTACGAGCAAGGCCACTTTCCCACCTTCGTTCGCGCCATGGGCGCGGGCTCGCTGTCGCGAGTGACCTTCATGTGGACCGCAGCCGCCGCAGCCTCGGCGCTGCTCCTGCCCATTTTCGGACTGTCAAACTCGCCCTTTTTGGGCCTGGGTCTGGCCGCGGCCGGTGCCTGGCTGACCTTCGTCGCGTGGCGCGCGCTTCGCGCCCCTAGCAAGCAGGGGTTTAGCCAAGCCTTCCACGCCATCAACTACTACGCCGTGATGGTCATGGGCGCCGTGATCCTGGACGCTGTGCTGGGCCGCTGATCTCAAGGTCGCGCGAGATCCGGCACACGCCCTCAGGTGGGGGCTGACTAGTTGCAGGCTATTGCAACATCAACCTCGGTTAGATCGAATGAGTAGTCCCCGTTCGGATTGACGAAGAAGGATGGGATCAGGACAATCAGGAGTGAGTCTATCGAGCGCATGAAGGCACCGCATCCAAGGCTACTTCAACCCGGCTATCGCAATCCCTGCTCGGTCATGGGCTGGTCATTGGCGTCGCAGGTGTAGAGATTGGTGAACTGGGGATCGACTTTCTTCATGCCCTCGACGCCGCCCACCTTTACCGCCCATGCGCAGGCCGGCTTGCAGCAGTCTTGCATCGTGGTGGTGTGGTACCCACTGAGGAATCCCGCGGCCTTGGCCTGATCCACGGTGGTGACGTTGGCGTCGACTTTGGCCAGCCCGGCTTCGGCGGCTAGCTTGCACCCGGTTACCCGGGTCAGGTTGTCCGGGCAGGCCACCCGCTTGGCATAGACCGCCCAGTTCTGGTGGTAGAGCGTGCCCACCTGGTTGCTCTCGATGCAGGAATTGATTGTGGTCGAGGCGAGGTCGGGCACCTTGGCGGACTTCACTTGGTTGCATAACCCCGCGATCTTGGTCTGGCAGGCCGCAGAGTTGATGCCGTCAGCGTTGGTGATCTTCTGGTCGCCCGATCGGCACTCATCGTAGCTGCGGAACTTCACCCCGCCGTTGCCGCTCTGGCCATCGGTAGGATACGCGTCGTAGAGCGCATATCCCGCTGAACTCTGGATGGTTCCGTTCATGCAGCCATTGTAGGCCCCGAAACCGCCGGCGCCCATGTAGAGATCGAAGCTATCAGTGGTCGCACCAATGTTGAAGGTCTGAACGATGAGCGGCCCCGGCGCCGGGGCTTGATTGTTCTGGCCCCCTTCGTTGAAGGGTTGGTCGAAGATCAGCTGGTAGCACTCACAGCAAGCCAGGCTGCCGGTCATGCCCTGGTCGATGCCGCCGGTATTGCTGTCGTGTCCGGCCACGGCATAGAAGAAGGGCGGTGCGCTCGCGTCCCAGCCATTCTGCGCACCATCGTCCTTTGCGGCCTGCAACATGGCCGGGCTGAACAGCATGTAGCGCGAGCAAGCGAATCC
>PMLB01000093.1 GCA_003158735.1 Myxococcales bacterium
AGATATCCTTGTGGAGGCCGACGTGCTGGGTCCCAAATTGCGCCGACGATCCTAGCACTACTGATTGAAATTCGGACCGAGCCGGCGCGTCGCGAGGAGGCCCGGCCGCGACGAGCGCCGAGGGAAGATACTCGACGTATCTGACCGAGAAGCGAGAAAGCGGACGGGCCCCGCAGCAGCGACGGCGACGGGTGAAATTCAATCAGTAGTGCTAGACTGCACCGCGAGTAGAAATTGTTCACCGGCATAGTTGAAGCAATCGGCAAGGTGGAATCGCTGCGCGCCGCATCGGGTGGCACGCGCCGCCTGGCCATCGCAACGGATCTCGACGTGGCTTCGCTTCCCCTGGGCGCCAGCATGGCGGTCAACGGTGCCTGCCTGACCATCGTGGCCCGGCGGGCGCGACGGTTCGAAGCCGACCTGGGGCCCGAGACCCTGGCGTGCACGACACTGGGCTCACTCAAGGCCAGCGACCGCGTTCACCTGGAGCGCCCCCTGCGCTTGGGCGACATGCTGGGTGGCCACCTGGTCACCGGACATGTCGACGGCGTGGGCAAGGTGGAATCGACGCGCAAGCAGGGCGACACCCTGGCCCTGCGTCTGGACGTGCCCGAATCGGTCGTGCCCTTCCTGGTGAAGAAAGGATCCATCGCCGTCGACGGCGTGAGCCTCACCATCAACCAGGTCGACGGCCGCAGCGTGGAGCTCTGGCTGATTCCCCACACCCTGTCCGTCACCCTACTGGGCGGGCTTCGGACTGGCGATCGTGTCAACATGGAAGCGGATATGATTGCCAAGCAAGTCGCTCGCTTCGTGGAAAAAGCCCGTGTCCTCTAATCCCCACATTGACGTCGAGAAAGCCCTCGCGGACATCAGCGCGGGCCGGCAGGTGATCGTGGTGGACGACGAGAACCGTGAGAACGAGGGCGATCTGACCATGGCCGCCGACCTGGTCACGCCCGAGGCCGTCAACTTCATGGCCGCTCACGGTCGCGGCCTTATCTGTCTGGCACTTTCCGAAGAGAAAGTGGCCAGCTTGCGCCTCCCCATGATGACCCAGGACAACCGCTCGCCGCACAACACCGCGTTCACGGTCAGCGTCGACGCACGCCGGGGCATCAGCACCGGCATTTCGGCGCGCGAGCGCGCCCACACCATCCGCACCGCGGTTGCGCCCGACGCCGCGCCCGACGATCTGGTGACTCCGGGGCATGTCTTTCCCTTGCGGGCGAAGCGCGGCGGCGTGCTGGTTCGCACTGGCCACACCGAGGCCTCGGTCGACCTGGCCCGTATGGCTGGCCGCACACCCGCGGGCGTGATCTGCGAGATCATGCGCCCCGACGGCGAAATGGCGCGCATGCCGGATCTCGAGAGCTTTGCCGCCGAGCACGGGCTAGGCATCGTGCACATCGCCGATCTGGTCCAGTATCGGCTGGCGCGCGAAGTGCTCGTCCATCGGGTGGCAGAGACCACACTGCGCCCAACCGGTGCCGGGCTGCGCTCGAGCTACCGGGCCTGCCTGTACGAGGCTGACGTGGCCGACGCCGAGTATCTGGCCCTGGTGCTGGGTGACGTGGCCTCGGGCGAGCCTGTCCTGGTGCGGGTGCAAACCGCCAGCCTGCTACGAGATGTATTCACCGTGACCCAGCCAGGCGAGATGATTCAACCCACAGAATGGTTGCGCTGCATCGAGCGCGAAGGACGAGGCGTCCTGCTCTACATTCTTCCGCTTGGCCGCCGACACATCGCACTTGCGCTGGAGAGTCTGAGCGCGAGCGACCCCCGGGACGAACGCGCGACTTCCCACGCGGAGCCCGAGCCGTCTCACACGCCTTTGCGGGACATCGGCCTCGGCTCGCAGGTGCTGGTCCAGTTGGGGGTGCGCGCCATCCGCCTCCTCACCAACAATCCGCGCCGCCTCGCCGCCTTGGAGGGATACGGTATACAGGTGGTTGACTGTGTTTCCAGCGGGCCACCTGCCGAGGTGGTACCGTTCAACGAAAGAGAGGCCAAGTAATGCCGCAAATCCATCAAGGTAATTGGACAGCCCAGGGCAAGCGCTTTGCCATCATCGCCTCGCGCTGGAACGAATTCGTGGCCAGCAAGCTGATCGACGGCGCGATCGACACCTTGGGCAAGACGGGTGCACGCGACGAGGACATCGAGATCTACCGATGCCCGGGCGCCTTCGAGCTGCCGGGGCTGGCCCGACGGGTGGCCGATTCGGAGAACTTCGACGCCATCGTGTGCCTGGGCGTGGTGATCCGCGGCGCGACCCCGCACTTCGATGTGGTGGTCAACCAAACCACCCGCGGCATCGCCCAGATCGCAGCCGAAGCCAAGCTTGCGGTGGGGTTCGGCGTGCTCACCTGCGACACCATCGAGCAGGCCATCGAGCGTGCCGGAAGCAAGGGCGGCAACCGGGGCGCGGATGCCGCCCTAGCCGCCATCGAGATGGCCAACCTGTACGACAAGCTGGCGGGCCGGGCCGGGGGCGCTTCCGCCCAGACCCGCCGGCGCAAATGACTTGGACCATGCCAAGATGACCCCGCGGCGCCGAGCCCGCGCGGTGGCCCTTCAGGTTCTGTACGCTATGGAGGGCGCGGACGATGCCGATCCAGGCGTGGCGCTGGAGGCCCACCTGCGCGAATTTGGCGTTGCTCAAGATGACGGCGAGAGCGATCTGCCAAGAGAGCCAGCCATTGATGAGAACCTGGCCGACACACTGGTCCGGGGCGTTTGGGCGCACCGGGTGGAGTTGGATGACATCCTGGCCCGGTTGTCCCAGAACTGGCGCGTGGAACGCCTGGCGCGCGTGGACCGCAACGTCCTGCGCATTGCGCTCTACGAGCTTGCCCACTGCCAGGCCGATGTTCCTGCGCGTGTCGTCATCAATGAAGCCATAGAGCTGGCCAAGCGCTTCGGCTCCGAGGAGGCGCCCGCCTTCGTCAATGGGCTGCTCGACTCGGCCTTGGGTCTGCTTGGCCTGACACCCTGACATGGTGGCCGCCAGCCAAATTGGGTTTCTCCCGATCGATCTGGGCCGCTGGGATCGCTGCCCAGGCGGGGATGCCCTGGTCGTGCCCGTATGGGCCGACGTGCGCCCGCTGCGCGGAGCGGCTGGTCTTCTCGATTGGCGGCTCAACGGTCGCTTGTCGCGGCTTCTGCGCGAGGGCCGGCTGGAAGGCTCGACCGGCGAGAAACTTCTCTTCTTTACCACTCGGGTGCCCTGGCGCCGCGTCCTGACCATTGGCCTGGGCGCGACCACCAGCTTCTCTGAGGACGCCTTCCGGACCAGTCTGGGCGCCGTGCTCGATGCCTTCCGCGGGCTGGGCGTCCAGTCGGTGGGGCTGGCGCCGCCCGGCCGCGACATGGAGCGCATTACGCCAGAGCGGGCCTTGCGCGTACTCATCTCGGTTGCCGAGCAGCGCGAAGAGCAATACCCGGGTTCGGCTTTGAGTGCGCTGACCATCATCGACGTGCCGCCCGCGATCAAGGCCATGGTCGAGACCGTGCGAGCCATTGAACGCTCGCTGGCTCGCTGATGGGTTCCCTGGCCCTGTGGCCTCCGGGGCTGACGCCCGCGTGCAGATCACCATCGAGTTGCCCCGCCACGCGACCCGCGCCGCAGGATCGACAGCGCTCCTGCACTGATTGGTTAGCTTTTTTCACCACAGAGAGCACAGAGGTCACAGAGCCGGATTGGAAGGAAGAAAGGGTTGGCTCCTGTGCGATCCGAACCCCTTCTTCCTTTCCGACCTCTGTGTCCTCTGTGCTCTCTGTGGTTCAACAGCTAGCTTCCTACTGCGGCGGAATGGTGACGAAGCGGAAGGTGTCCCCGCGCCGGACCCGCAGCAAGTGCCCCGGCTTGCCCCCCGCCCGCAAGGCGCTCACGGCCTCCTCGGCGCTGCTGACCGGCTTGCGGTCGATCTCGACGATGACATCCTCGGCACGCAGGCCAGCCTTGGCGGCGCGGCCGTCGGAATCCACCCCGCTAACCACCACGCCCTTGGTTCCAGGATCCATGCCCAGCATGCGCGCCATGTCGGGTGTCAGGGTCTGCAGCTGCACGCCGACCTTGTCCTTCTCGACCTGAGCATCGGGCTCTTCACCAGGCCGCGCCGGCAATTCGCCCAAGGTGACCTGTAGCGTGGTGGAACGGCCGTCGCGCAGGAGCGCGAGCTTGACCTTGTCGCCAACCTTCTGGCCGGAAACGTAGTCCACCACGTCGGCTGCTCCCTCGATCTTCTGCTTGTCGATCTGGGTGACGATATCGCCGACATGCACACCAGCCTGGCTGGCTGGGCCGCTGGGCAGCACCTGGCTGACCCAGGCCGCACGCGCGGGTCCAGACTTGGTCGTTTGATCCTTCCGCTCGGACTCGCCGTCCTGGCCCAACATGGCGCCGTCCTTGACGTCGCCGATGGCCACGCCCAACCAAGCGTGGCGCACATGACCGTCGCGGATGATCATCTGCGCCACCCGGCGGGCTTGGCTGATGGGAATGGCAAAGCCATAGGCGCCGCCCGGCCCCACGTTGATGAGGGTGTTGATGCCGATCACCTCACCCTGCAGATTCACCAAAGGGCCACCCGAGTTGCCCGGGTTGATCTTCGCGTCAGTCTGAATGTACTCGCGCATGCGCTCGCCTGACATGTGCACGTTGCGCGTGACCTTGCCCTTGCCGCTGATGATCCCGGCCGTGACGCTTTGATCGAGGCCGAGCGGGCTGCCGATGGCCAGCACCCACTCGCCCACTTCAATGACGCTGGAATCGCCCAGACGGGCAGCGACCAGACCAGAGGGCGGATTCTGCAAGCGAATCACCGCCACATCCGTCTTGGGATCCGCGCCCACGACTTTGGCGGGAAATTCGCGCCCGTCGGCGAAGGTGACGGTGACCTTGCTGGCCTTTTCCGCCACGTGGCTGTTGGTGATGATGTTGCCGGCGCCGTCGATGACCACCCCCGACCCGGTGCCATGCCCTGGGCCAGGCATGGGCATACCTTCCCCGTCGCCGAAATGGAAGAAGTGCTCGAAGAAACGTTCCATGTCAGGCGGCACATCGTCGCGCGGGAAGTTGCGGTTGGACAGCTTGGGCCGTTCCATCTCGACGTCGATGCGCACCACGCTGGGTCGCAAGGCCCGGGCCGTGGCGGCGAACGCCTGCGACAAGGAACGCGCCTCCTGCGGAACCTGGGTCTTGGGGGTTATGGCCGCAGGCGGCGCGGCCGATTCCGCGACCGCGCGCGAGGCGAAACGCGCGCCCAGTCCCACCCCCGCGGCCAGGGCCGCTGCCGTCAACGTCACCGAAAGAACCAGAATCTTTCTTCGCATGGTGTGCCTTTCCTCTTGCTTGCCTGCCAGGCCGGCCCGCGCTCCCGCGGATCATCCTACGCGAACAACAGATGGCGACACGCCTTTCTTCCCGATTTACATGAGAACCCTGGGAAGCATAGGTGCTAGCCACGTCTTTCGGCAGGTTTGCCCCGGATTTCACCACAGAGAGCACAGAGAGCACAGAGACGGACCGGAAGGAAAGAAGGGTTCGGATCCGGATCCGAAACCCTTTCCTTCCGGCCTCTGTGGCCTCTGTGCTCTCTGTGGTGAGACTCCGGATCGCGCCGTTGGCCGTAAAGTCCCAGCAGAATCGTGGTTAGCACCTATGACCCTGGGACGGTTCCCAACTCCTCCCGCGCTCTGGCTCCTGCGGGCAGAGCCCGCCTTCGCCTACGCGATCTACGCCTTTACAAACAGGCTCCTCATGCGGCAAAAGGCTGGCCAGCCCTTGTACTGGAATCAAACCACCATCCGGTTGGCGGCCCGGCCCCGAGGCTTCCACCTGGTCACCGACGAGATCGTGTCCCAGCTTACCGGACTGGCGTCCCTGCGGGTTGGTCTGCTACACCTTCTTCTACAACACACCTCGGCCTCGCTCTTTCTCAACGAAAACGCGGATCCTGATGTGCGGGCCGATTTCGCCCATTGGAGCGATCGGGCCGTTCCCGACGGCGCTCGCTATTTCGTCCACACCCTGGAAGGCGCCGACGACATGCCGGCCCACGTGAAATCCGGCCTACTGGGCGCAACCCTGACCTTGCCAATTTCCAACGGACGCCTGCAACTCGGCACCTGGCAGGGCATCTACCTGGGTGAGCACCGGTCGGACGCGGGCAGCCGAAGCATCGTGGCGACGCTGTGGGGCGAGACCAAGCCGGAGCAAAAGTGACACTACCGCAGACGCTTTCGCGGGCGTATATCTTCGCTGGCCGCGGCGAGGGAGGTTGACCATGGCACATCCACCCGATAGCAAGAAGGCGAAACTCACCTACCGCGATGCCGGCGTTGACATCGACGCAGGCGACGCGCTGGTTGAGCGTATCAAGGGGCACGTAAAACGCACCATGCGTCCCGAGGTCTTGACCGATCTCGGCGGCTTCGCCGGCCTATGCGCGCTGCCCAAGAACTACAAGAACCCGTTGCTGGTGGCCTGCACCGACGGCGTGGGAACCAAGCTAAAGCTGGCTTTTCTCATGGGCAAACACGACACGGTCGGCGTCGATCTGGTGGCCATGAGTGTGAACGACTTGGTGGTGTGCGGGGCCGAGCCGCTGCTCTTCCTCGACTACTTCGCTTCTGGCCATCTCGAGGTGGGCGTGGCTGAGCAGGTCATTTCCGGCATCGCCGATGGCTGCAAGCAAGCGGGCTGCGCGCTCATCGGCGGCGAGACCGCAGAGCTGCCCGGTTTCTACCAGCCGGGCGAGTACGATCTGGCCGGTTTCTGCGTGGGGGTGGTGGAAAAAGCCTCCCTTATCGACGGCAAGACCATCATGGCCGGCGACGTGCTGTTGGGTCTGGCCTCGTCTGGCTTCCACTCCAACGGCTATTCACTGGTGCGCCGCGCTTTTCTCGACCACGCCCGACTCGATCTGGCCGCCACGCCAGCGGGGCTCGACGAGCCGCTGGGGCAAGCCCTGCTGCGGCCCACCCGCATCTACGTGCGCGCACTGCGCATGCTGGCTGCCGCCGGCCTGATGAAGGGCGCGGCCCACATCACCGGCGGTGGCCTGGTCGACAATCCGCCGCGCATGTTGCCCCCAGGCGCGCTACTGGCCCTGCAGATCAACCTGAATTCCTGGGCCCCGCCGCCGGTGTTCGGCCTCTTGCAGAAGCTGGGCAATGTGGAACCCGAGGAGATGCGGCGCACCTTCAACATGGGCATCGGCATGGTGGTGGCCGTGCCAGCCGGCGCGGCCGACGCGGCCCAGTCGATCTTGGAAGCCGAGGGCGAGAAGGCCACCATCATCGGCCAGGTCGTGGTGGCTGACCGGCTCGACGCGCCCGTGGAGTTCATCCCGTGAAGGTAGGCGTCCTCGCTTCCGGGAGTGGCACCAACCTGCAGGCGCTCATCGACGCTGCCTCGCGCGGCGGAATGGGCCCCGCGCGTCTCGTGGTCGTGGGGGCCAACGTGCCCGGCTGTGGCGCTCTCGAGCGCGCCGCCAAAGCCGGCATCCCCACCTTCCTGCGCTCGCATAAAGACTTCGCCACGCGCGCGGATTTCGATCGTGCGCTATTGGACGAGTTGCGCCGGCATGGCGTGGGTTTGCTGGCCTTGGCCGGGTTCATGCGCATCCTCACGCCGACCCTGCTCGACGCCTTTCCCCATCGCGTGGTCAACATCCACCCGGCTCTCTTGCCATCGTTTCCCGGCGTGCACGCGCAAAAGCAGGCCTTCGACTACGGCGTGCGCTTCTCGGGCTGCACCGTGCACTTTGTCGACGCGGGCACCGACACCGGCCCCAGCATCGCCCAAGCCGTGGTCCCGGTGCTCGACGGTGACGATGAAGAAGCCCTACGCCTGCGCATCCTGGCCGAGGAGCACCGACTCTATCCCGCCGTGATTCGCGCCATCGCCGAAGGCCGCGTGAGCGTGGACGGGCGACGTGTACACATGCAAGGCACACCGGCCGGCCTGGCCGATGCGCGGCTGCGAAGCCTGTAGTGAAACCTAAGATCCCGCCGGGTACACGATCTGGATGCCGTTGACCGGCGCGCGCAGAATTGGCGCTGGCGTGGCCGTCGACGAGAGTGGAGTCGCAGTCAAAGTGAAGGGTGATCCGGTCACGTTCTGAAAGACGATGTAGGTGCCAGAGCTCGTCCCTGAGGCTGGCGCCAGCGAGTGTCCAGGGAAGGTAGTGAGTGAGTGTCCCGTCTGGCTCACGGTGTGAGGCGTTGCGACCTTGTCGATCTTGTATTGGTAGGTGCGAGTCGTAGCATCGATATTCCCATAGCAATAGACGTAGACGTCGTATGCGCCGCTCATCGAGCTGGGCAAGGTCACGACAACCGTTAGCAGGTCAGTGTCCTTCGCCTGGAGGAAGCCATTCATCATATTCGCGTCGCCCGAGCCGTCGGTGAAGGGAACGGTATACATAGAAGGCGCGCTCCAAGTAATGGACGCCGTGGTCGTGCTGCCATCTGCGGCCAAGAGCGATGAAAGCGGGCTCGTGCCGTTCGTGAGGCCAGTGGCGCTGTTCCAATGAGTGGCCGGCTTGAATCCTGCGGATTCGGTGGCGGACATCGTGGTTGTACCCGGGGCGCCGCTGGTGTGTCCTCCCACGAAACGCACACTGATGATCGTTGACGCGGTCGTTGCGCCTGTTCCGCCGGTTCCGCCCGTTGTGCTCGTTCCACCCGTTGCGCTCGTGCCGCCCGTCGCGCTCGTTCCGCCCACTGCGCTGCTTCCACCGACCGCGCTCGTACCGCCGACTGCACTGCTTCCACCAACTGCGCTCGTTCCGCCGACTGCACTGCTTCCACCAACTGCGCTCGTTCCGCCAGTTGCGCTCTTTCCACCGGTGGCACTCGTTCCGCCGGTCGCGCTCTTTCCGCCAGTCGCGCTCGCTCCGCCAGTCGCACTCGTCCCGCCGCCTGCGCTCGTTCCGCCCGTTGCGCTCTTTCCACCGGTCGCGCTCGTTCCGCCCACCGCACTCGTCCCACCGAAGGCGCTCGTTCCGCCTACTGTGCTCGTTCCGCCGCCTACGCTGGCGCCACCGACCGAGCTCGTTCCACCCGTCTCGCTCGTTCCGCCCGTCGTCGGCTCTCCACCTGCTCCGCCCGTCGCAGCGCCACCGACCGCGGCAGTGCCACCGCTCGCAGCATCCGGGCCAGCGGAGGCTGATTCGCCGCCACCGCCGGTTGCCACGTCAGTAGACGTTTGGCCGCCTTGGCCGCCGGTACCATTGCTCATCACCCGGGGCTGCGTGAGATCTACACAGGCAGCGAACAGAATGCTTGCTGCAATGACTGGCAGGACCGGTGTGAAGACGCGCGCCAACTTCACCTTAAACTATAGGCGAAGAGCAATGCGCTGGGAACCTCCTATTGGCATGAAAGTGATGTCGGGTGATGTCGGGTGCTCTGCAATGTCGGGCAATGTCGGGAAAGTCGCAGGTGCTCTTGAGCCCTGACCTGACCGCGCCAATTTCCAAGAACACCGCGTTTGGACAGGCCAGGGCGGCCCGGGCCGGCGGGCTCCCCACGCGGCTAGGATCCGGACGGGTAAACGATCTGAATGCCGTTGACCGGCGCGCGCACGGTCTGATGCGGCGACGATTCCGGCGTGGCAGTCAAGGTGAAGCTGGTTCCAGTCACGTTCGTAAACACGACGTAGTTGCCCGCACCTGCTTCGGGCGCCAGCGTGAATCCTGCGAAAGCTGTGACCAGCGGTGGCTCGGTCTGTTTCACGGTATGTGTGGTCGAGTCGATCGTGTACTTGGAAGTGCGGGTATCTGCCCAAGTCATGTCCTCGAAGCAATAGACATAGACGTCGTATCCGCTGCTCATCGGGCTGGCCAAGCCGCTGACAGTGACAATCGCGGGCGATGCACCCGCCCGCGGATCGAGGTAGCCATTCATCATGTGCACGTTGCCCGGGGAGTCGGCCCAACTGAGGCTCCAGGTGGCGGATGTCTCCAGGCTCGCTATCGGCGTGCTCCAGGTAGCGGACCCGGAGGAGGTGGTGCCGTCTGCCAACTTCAGCGATGACAGCGAGCCTGTGTTGCTGATGGCGCTGTTCCAATTCGCAGCCAGCTTGACTCCTGCGGATTCGCTAGCGGCCATCGCGACCGTTCCGGTTACGCCAGAATCGCTAGGCGGCATCCCACCCACGAAGTCGATGCTGATGATCATCGGCGTGACCCCAGCGTCGGCCACTGTTCCGCCGGTCGTGCTCGTGCCGCCCACCCGCCGCTGTCCCGCTGGTTTCACCCATCGTCGTGGCTCCGCCAGCTCCGCCCACCGCTGTTCCGCCCGCCGGAACGCCACCGACCGAGACACTACCTCCCGAACCACCATTCGCAGCGTCCAGGCCAGCGATGACTGATCCACCGCTGCCCCCGGTTGCCGCGTCGGTGGACACCTGGCCGCCTTGGCTCACCCGAGGCTGCGTAAGGTCCACACACGCCGCAAACAACAGGCTTGCCGCAATCGCTGGCAGGACCGATGTGAAGAAGCGAGCCAAGTTCATTCCAAGCTACTACAAAGCGGAAGGCACACGAAAATCTTCAATAGATTCTTCGGGTGCTTTGCCCGCAGTCCTTGGCGCCGCCCCGCCAGACTGGGCGCTGCAGGGCCTCGACAGTCCATCCGACCTGAACCGACATCTCGCCGCGTGCTGGTTGACTTCCCGTCGCCGATGGGAAAGATACTGCCCGATAGCGACAGAATCGGGACCGAGACAGAAGCAAGCACGCCGGGGTGGCGAAATGGTAAACGCGGCGGACTTAAAATCCGCTATCGCGAAAGCGACCTATGGGTTCGAGTCCCATCCCCGGCACGGAAATCACTAGAGAATTCTACGCAACTGAGACAACCACAGGCCACAACAGCGCGCGGCCACGTATCGAACGAGTACCAGCGATTCGAGAAAGCGGCTACCACATGATCTTTGAGCTAGGCTTTCTCGACGGTCGTTTTCAGGTACGCTGTCAGCGTGGCCGATGCGGCGTCATCGGCTTTTAGGTCGTGTGCACCTGGAGGTCCCATGGCGAATCACGTGCGTTCTGTCTTGGTGAGGTTGGCCGTGCTCTCTGTGCTTGTCGTCACCGCGGCTGCAACCGGGTGCGATAGCGGCAGCTCCGCTGGTAGTATGGACTGGCAGTCCGTGGCTTCGTCATCGGACGGCACCAAACTCGTCGCCGTGGCCACCTTCGGCAACGTCTACACATCGACGGACTCGGGGGCAAGCTGGACCCAGAGGATCCAGCAAGGCCTTGTGGGCGTGGTGTCGTCGGCGGACGGAATGAAGCTGGTTGGAGCGGGCATAGATGTCCACAGTGGCGGTTTCTTCATCTACACGTCATCTGACTCCGGGGCGACCTGGACCCAGACTACTGCTCCCCAGCAATCATGGCACGCCCTGGCGTCGTCAGCGGACGGCACCAAGCTGGTCGCTACGGGCCTCGATAGCGCCGGAAATGGGTGCACCTACACGTCATCTGACTCGGGGGCGACCTGGACCCAGGCGACTGCTCCCCAGCCGGGACTGTGGATCCTGGCGTCGTCAGCGGACGGCAC
>PMLB01000359.1 GCA_003158735.1 Myxococcales bacterium
GCGCAGCAACGAGGGCGGCCGGCAGGAAAGCCTGGGCCTCGGGCTCTACATCACCGCCCTGTTGGTCCGCGCCCATGGCGGTCGCATCGAAGTCGAAAGTGAACTCGGCCAGGGCAGCGTGTTTCGCGTCCATCTTCCCGTCGACAATCGAGTTGCAGCGCCTGTCCCTTAGCAGCACTCGCAAGGCCCGCTCGAATTCCTTGCGCGGCCTGGCTGCCAGCGCGGACGTGAGGGTCTTTCTGCTGTACCATGGCTCCGAGATTTCTTCTCATGCCCATTTGCGCCGCGCTTGCCTCGACCTTGCTGCTTGCCCAGACGGTTCTCCCCGCCGCGCCCGCGCCACTCTCCGTGCGTCTCACATCGGATGTCGCCGAGTGTCCCTCTTTGCTCCAGGTTCAGTCCGCACTCCGGCAGGTTCTGGGAGACGGACAACGGGCCGCCGGCGGGTGGGTGCTCTCCTATGGCCGCGATCCTTCCGCGCCGCAGGCAGAGCGTGAGGCCAGCGTATTGATGGAGCTGATCGACCCCGCCGGTCAAGGCTTGGCGGTCCGGCAGATTCCAGCATCGCCCGGTGATTGCGTCGCGATCGCGAGTGCCATGGCAGCCGTGGTCGAACGCTCGTTGCGCACACTCGGCTGGACACGGGGTGAACCCATGCCGGAATCGGCGCGGCCACGCAACCTCCCGCAGTCACCTGCGCCCGCCGCGCGAAAGCCGCTGCCGCGGCTGGTGCTGGGCGCGGGGCCATCGATCGGGTCCTCGTCGCGCATGGGAGCCAACCTGCTGCTGGAAGCGCGGGTGCGCGTGGCTGGTCCTTTCTGCATGCGCTTGGGTGGCGGGGTCTTGGCCGGCAGCGAAAGTCAGAATGTGGGTTCGGGAAAGGCCAGCGTCAGCAGCCGCACTTTCACAGCAGCCGCGTTGGCGGGCTTTGCCCTCGGCCGGATGGAACTTGCGGGCGGGCCTGCCCTGCTGCTCGCTTTCGATCACGCCAGTAGCGACAGCCTTGCCCAGGGCGGCAGCGGCGATCGCGAAGTGCTGGCCGTGGGTGCAGCGATCGGCGTAGCCGCCCGGCTGTCACCGCGCTGGCGGCTCAGCCTGGGACTCGAAGGATTTCGCGTGGCCCTGGGCGCGAACTACGTCGTGGACCTCGCTGGCAAGAAGACTGTGGTTCTGACGCCCTTCCCCTGGGAAGGAATCGCGTCCGCGAAGCTGGAATTTGTCCCATGGCCGTGAACATTGGGCAGGACGCTGGCTCCAACTCAGAAGAAGTGACTCCGCAGACAGTCCCCAGCGGCACCCCACGGCCGCTCATCGCTCGATGCGTCCTGGGCGAGGATCGGGCATGGCGCGATTTGCATCGCAACTACTACCCCGTGGCGTCCCGTTTCTTGAGGCGCATGGGCATCTCTGCCAGCGAGCTGGACGATGCCTGCCAGGAGGTATTCATGCAAGTCTTCCGCTATCTGGCGCGCTTCGAGCAGCGGGCGAACTTCCAGACCTGGCTATACAAGCTGTGCCTGAGCCAAGCCAGCCGCATCAGGCGACGTCGGCGCGTGCACGAAGCGCTGGATTGGCTGCTGGGGCGCGATTCCTCGAATCGGGGAGCCACGGTCGAGCCCGAATGGAGTGCGTCCCTGACGGCCCAGCGGATGAAGCAAGCCTTGGATCAAATGAAGCCCACGCACAAAGAGGTCTTCGTGCTGTTTGAATTGGAGGGCATCGAGGGCGAGGAGATCGCGCGCATCCTGTGTTGCCCTCACGCCACGGTTCGTCGACGACTGCATTATGCGCGGCAGGAGTTCGAAACCTTGCTGCGCGCGGAAGCCGCGGAGGACGGGAAGTCATGACGCCGAGAAAGCGGAAGGACACCAATTGGCCGGTCCCGCTGCGGAACCGAAGCAGCAGCCTGGGCGCAGCGGTGCGCGAATACGCGCAAAGCACGGAGGATTCGCGGGCAGAGGCGGCTGTCTACGCGCGCGTGCTGGCCCGTGTGGGCGGGCGCTCTCGACGTGTTCCCATGTTGGCCGCTGGCTTCGTCATCACAGGAGTGTTGGCGACAGCGGTGGTGGCGCTCGTCGTGCGTCACCGAGTGACCGATGTTTCCACCTCCCGCGTGACTGTCGCGTCGAATTCCGCGGCGCCTGTCTCTGCGCCGCCGCACCCGTCGACATCCACTGAGGCCTCGCTGCCAGAGGCCCGGTCATCCCGAACAGCGCCGGCCCCCAGGCCGCCGACTGCATCGATTCGTCTGGCGGCGCTGCCGGTTTCCTTGCCCACGGGAAACGTTGCCCTGGTCGAGCAAGCCACGGCGGTTCTGTCCGCTGATGCCGTGGCCACTGGTCGCGCCCAAGCAGGAGATACGGAGATCGTGCTCAGCAAAGGCAGCATCGAGCTTCACGTGGATCCTCGGGCTCCCGGCCATGACTTTACCGTCAACGCGGGCCTCTACCGATTCACGGTGGTGGGGACCGCCTTCACCGTGTCGCAAACCCGATCGCGCCTGCAACTGCTCGTCAGCGAGGGAACGGTCGCGGTGTGGCGCGGGACAAAACGCCTGGCCACGGTTGGGGCCGGGGCCGAGTGGTCTGCTGAAGTGAGCCCGGCTGCTTCCGCGCGCCCACAAGCGCCTCGTGCAGAGGCCGAGCCATCCTCGGCAGTGGCGCTGGTCGAGCCGCTCCCCCATGAAACGCCTGCTCTTGTCCCGCCGCCGGTACCAGCTGCGGCCATCGCAGGCGCACCCACGTCCACCTCCCCGCTCACCCCGGCGCCGACCAGTGCGTCCTCCGCTCGCGCAGCAACTCAGGCTGCGCCGGTTGCGCTTCGCCGCGATTGCGGGCAGCTTGCAGCGAGCAAGCGCACGCAGGAAGCCCTGACTTGCTACCAGGAGCAGGCCGCGCAGAACGGGCTGGCTGGCGAAACCGCGCTGTACGAGCTGGCTCGATTGTGGCGCGACTCGTTCGGCCAGCTCGATCGCGCCCTGGCCGCCTTTCAGGCACAGCGGGCGCGCTTCCCCAGTGGGGTGCTTCGCACCGAGGCGGATCTTTCCATAATCGAGCTGCTCCCTCGTCTCGATCGCCACGCCGACGCCCTGGCCGAGAGCGAGCAGTTCTTGGCCGCCCATCCCAAGGCCGAGCGAAGCGGCGAGATTCACCTGCTGCGTGGGAATATCTTTCGCGAGGTCCTGCGCGATCTGGATCACGCCGAGCGCGAGTATGCCCGCGGAGCCGAAGCCGGAGGACGAGTCGGCGACGACAGCCGGTTCATGCACGCGGTTTGCCTGGAGGCCCTGGGCCGCGTGGACCAAGCCCGGAAAGCCTATGAGACCTATCTGCTTCAGTCGGGTGCCACACACGCCCCAGAGGCGAAAAAGCGCCTCGAACGTCTGCGCCCGTGAACAACGGAGATCCTTCCGGCTCTAATAGAACAGATTGCCCATCATTCTTCGATGGAGGTTGAGTCATGCAGAGACTGCTTCCCCTGGTGATTGTTTCCTTGTCTTGTTTCGCCCTGGCATCGTGCAAGGACGTTCCTCTCGGATCTGACGGTGTCGGTGGCCGCGGCGGGAGTGGCGGAGCAGCCGGCGCGGGTGACACGACCAGCTCCGCCGCGGGCACGACCGCCACCGGGGGCGCGACCAGCTCCGTTGCAGGTGCCACCAGCACCGGCGGGGTGACAACCACAGGTGGCACCACGCCAGTCGGTGGTACTGCCGCCACCAGTCTGACTGACAACGCGGCCCTTCAGCAGCTTCTGGCAGGCTGGGGGGTCAGTGACGTACTCGTGCGAGGCGACGAGATCTGGTTCAACCTCTCTGCGCCCTGCCCTGAATGTCCGGTGGATCCGGCTCGCAACTCGCTGCCACAGAAGTGCAAGCTGGTTGTCGCAAGCAACGGCATCATCAGGGCATTTCCTCTGGGCGAGGACGGCTTTGTCGCACTGACCATGGACTCCCAGCAGAGAGTTTTCGCGGACGAGTTTGGGCCAGACGTGGCCAACGGAGTCGTCGGGCTGAGCGGGTTGTCTTCGGGCCTCCAATCCTTGTCAGACATTCGGCCGCTCTTTTTCACCCAGGTTGCCTATAAACTTGCCATCGATTCCGACGGTAGCATCTGGGTGGTCAGTGACCTGGGACTGCAGAAGTGGGACGGCACGACCGCGATCGTGTACGACAGTACCAACTCCGTAATGCCGACCACTGAGGTCCACGGCCTGGCCATCGACAAGCAGGGCGCCAAGTGGGTCGGGCTCGGCTTAGGCAGCGACAGTCAGCCCACCGGTATCATGAAGATCCGCGGTGACAACTGGCAGTACATTCCCTATTCCAGCATCAGTGTCCTGGCCGCCGCGGATTATGCGACGGTCGAGTGTGTCGACAAAGACAACAATCTCTGGGTTTCTCCATCCAACTGGGGCAGCGGGCCGCCGATGGTTCGATACGACGGCACAAGCTGGACCGCAGAAGAAGCCAACACCATTCATTGCGACAGCTCGGGAACCGCGTGGAGCGTGGAAGAGAGCTTCAACTACACCACGGGTGGACCGAGCGCACTGGACGTAACGAACACCGTCGCCTATTGGGACCACGGAACATGGCGGCCTGTCGACGCTTCCGCCATAACTTGGCGCATACTCTCCCTGGACGTCTACCGAACCACGCTCATCCTCGGCACAGTGAAGGGCCTGGCCTTTGTGGACGGGATCGGGACGGGCGGTACGGGTGGTACGTCGGGCACCGGCGGCGCAACCGGCTCTGGCGGCACCACCGGCGCGAACGGCGGCGCATCCGGCGGCAGCACCGGCGCGAACGGCGGCACAACATCGTCCTCTGACGCCGGGGGCGCTAGCAGCTGCGACAACCCCTTGCCGCTCCAATGCGGCGACCGGCTGAATCACAGCACGCTCATTCAAGGTCGGGCCAACGTCTGGAACGATTACGGTTGCTCGCAGCGTTGGATGTCGGGGCCAGAAGCGATCTACGTCATTCAGCCCCCAGCGGGCTGCCAGGTTACCATGCGGCTTGAGAACCTCGCCGCGGACCTCGATTTGTTCCTACTGACAAGCTGCAGTTTCGAGTCCTGCACCCAGGCTGCCGCCACAACTATCAACTTTACACCGCAAGCAAGCCAGCCGTACTTCGTCGCGGTGGATGGGTACAACGGCGCAGCGGGAAGCTACACGCTGGAGGTCGATTGCACGTGCGCCCAGGATGCGGGAACCATCGACGCGCCTCCGGCCGACGCTCAGGGAGACACGGGGATTGCTCCGGGATGCGATCCTGCGGCGGCGTCGGCAGCCCTGACTGCCCTGAGTATCACGCCCGTGGGGACACCGCAGACCCTCAATGCCACATTGCCGGCAGTTCTGGCGACAGACGACAACTGGGGACTGAAGGCAACCGTGTGCCAACAGGCGGCCTATGACATCACACCCTTGGCCGGCAAGACGGTCTGCCTGCTGGGGCAGGACATGACCCAAATGTGCCAGGGGATTCCGGCGACCGCTTGGGTCGTCATGAACAACGGTGCGGTGGCGTGCGTGTACAAGGCCCTTCGCCAGGGATTTAGGCTGGCTCCCGGGGTCTACGCGGCCAACGATGCAAACTGCGTGCAGCCCACAATTGCTGCGGGAGCCTCAGTGCTCTGTGGGCAGACTTGCACAAGTGCCAACGGGCCCTGCTGCCCGACCACGACAATGATGGACATCGTTGGAGGATGTTCGCCCAAATGCCAACGTCCCGCGATCACCTGCGATGGTCCAGAGGACTGCCCGAATGGAGATGTGTGCTGTTCTCTGGAGTCGACGGCGGGTGGTTTTGCGGGCGCATCCTGCGTAGGACCAGCCGAATGTACGGCTCCGTCGCGTGTGATCTGTCACCAGCAGGCTGATTGCCTTTCTTCACAGCAGTGCGGAGTGCCCAACCCCATGCCGGCGTACGTTCCGGCCTTCCCCTACCCCGTGTCCGTCAACTGGAGTGTGTTCTATCAGGTCTGCGCCCCGTAGTGAGCCGGTTTCTCAGAGACCACTTCAGCCACGCGCCCGCCGGCGGGACGGCGCCAAGGCCCGCCGGATGGGCTCGACCTCGTCAGGGTAGCAACCCAACCGCCGCGCGATTTCCGCCGCGCCCGCGCCTGCGGCCACGTGAACGGCTACGCTTTCCACGACATCGGCCCGGATAGCGCGGCCCCCGACGACGGGGAATCCCATGGCCGCGTAGCTCGCGTCGCTCACCTCCGCACTGGGCAGGAACGACACCGCGTCGGCCCTCGGCCGATCGAGTCGCCAACCAATCTCGGCCTGGCAAAGCAGAGTGCGTTCGCGCAACGCCCGGGGCTGGAGCAGTTTGGCCGAGAACACCACATGCCGGCCCACGCGCACGCCCGAGCGTCCCAGGGCGCTGCGGTCGTGCGGTTGCAACTCGCGCACCTGCTCGGCCGCGCGCGCGACCAGAACCGTGCCCAACCCCTGTTCCAGCTGATACACAAGACCACGCCCCGCAGGGCCCAGACTGACCAATCGTTCATCACGCAAGGGCGCCAGCAGTTGCGCCACCCAATCGCGGGTCCACGCCAGAAGGCGCCGCTGCAGACGCAGCCGCTGACCGGCGCCCAAATCATCCAAGAGCAGCGTGATCTCCGGCCGCAAGCGATCCACGCCAGCCGTCAATCGCGCCAGCGCCCGATCGCCGTCCAACAGGCGACCGGTCTCGTCGAGCCGGAAGCGCTCGTGAGCAGCCTCCACAAGCCCCTCGATCCAGCGCGCGACAGCTGCGCCTTGGTCCGTGTCCTCTTCACGTGCTTCGGCCAGCGGGGACACGACGGCGCGCAGTTGTTCGCCCAGACTCCCACCACGCCGGTCGCGAGAGCGCGTGCGTCGGGAAGTGGGATCCACGAAACGTGCCACCAGCTGCGCGTGCAAAGCATCGCTCAAGCGATCCTCGATGGCCCGCGCGCGTTCCTGCCACGCCCGGGCGTCGTCCACCCAGCGCGTGTGGTGCGTGATGTACGTCCACGTCCGGATGAAGGCCATGCGCGCCAGCAGGGTGTCGATGTCACCGTGCGCGTTGTCCAGGTGGTCGACATGGTGTGCAATCCAGTCGTCGGCCAAGCGTTGCCGTGGTCCCCGCAGTTGCAAGAACACCGCGCGCAGAAGTTGGAAGTGATCGTCGAGTTGCAACTGGCGATAATCGGGGATCTGGCAAACCTCCCACAGCAGGCCGATACTCTCGGCGTCCCGCGCGCGGGCTGTGACCTCGCTGTCCTGGGAAAGGCGGACAAGAGCGCGCGCGTCTTCAGCCCCGTCCTGAAGTTCGAGGCAAGCGGCAGGCGGGCGCTGCTGCAAGGACGCCATCAGGGCGTCCAGCGAACTGGTGTCGAGATCGCGGCTGCGCCAGAGAATTCGCCTCTGCACGGGAAAGCGATGGTCTTCGATGGCGTGGCTGACCGCGGCCGGCAGCGGTGGCAACGGCGCCAGCGTGGCAAAGCGACCGTCGTTGTGGTGACGGCCGGCGCGCCCCGCGATCTGGGCCAGCTCCGCGTCATCCAGAGGACGCATCTGCCGGCCATCGAACTTGCACAGCTCGGCGAACGCCACGCAGTCCACGTCCATGTTGAGGCCCATCCCGATGGCGTCGGTGGCCACCAGATAGTCCACCTCGCCGGCCTGGTACAGGGCCACCTGGGCATTGCGGGCCCGCGGCGACAAGGCGCCCAGTACCACCGCAGCGCCACCCCGCCGCACACGCAGCCGTTCGGCCAGTCCGTACACCGCACCAGCCGAGAAGGCCACCACCGCCGTGCGCGGAGGCAGGCCGCGCAACGGCAGGGCACCTGTGCCCAGCAGGCGTGACAGGCGTGGCCGCCCATCGAGGACCGCGGTGGGCACCAAACGCTCCACCATGGGCCGCATAGTGTCGGCGCCCAAAAACCAGGTCTCCCGGAGACCGCGTCCGTGCAACAGCCGATCCGTGAACACATGGCCGCGCTCGCCGTGGCCACACAACTGGATCTCGTCAACCGCGACGAAATCCACTTCGCGCTCTACCGGCATGGCCTCGACGGTGCAGACCCAGTAGCGTGGTTGTGGCGGCACGCGCTTCTCTTCCCCAGTGACCAGGGCCACCGCGCCTTCGCCGACTCGCGCAGTCACCCGGTCGTACACCTCGCGCGCCAGCAGGCGAAGGGGTAAGCCGATCATCCCCGTCTGGTGCTGCAGCATCCGCTCGACAGCCCGGTGGGTCTTTCCCGTGTTGGTGGGCCCGAGCTGGGCGAAGATGGATTGCGCACCGTCTGCGCGACGTGGATCCATGTCCCCAAGACTACTCCCACGGCCCCGCCTATGCGTCAGAAACCCCTCGCCTTCAGACGAAATGGCGGTGTAGACAGGACATCCACCTATCGTCCAAAATCGACGGTCTAACGAGGTTTCTCAGTGATCGACAGAAAGAGAATCATTGTCGTCATGCCGGCATACAACGCCGAGCAGACTCTCGAACGCACCGCGGCCGAGATCCCTGACATGGTCGACGAAGTCATCGTAGTGGACGACCGTTCCTCGGATAGAACCTCGGAGGTGGCCCGGCGTCTCGGCCTGCACACCATCGTCCACCCGCAAAACCGCGGCTATGGCGGGAACCAAAAGACGTGCTACACCGCTGCCTTGCAGCGGGGCGCCGACATTGTGGTCATGGTTCACCCTGACTATCAGTACACTCCCAAACTGATACCGGCCCTCGCCCATTGTGTCGCCAGCGGGCTATATGACGTCGCCCTCGGGTCGCGAATTCTCGGTGGGCGTGCGCTCCAGGGGGGAATGCCTCTGTACAAGTATCTCGCCAATCGAGCGCTGACCGCCGCGGAGAATCTCCTGATTAGGGAAAAACTCTCCGAGTATCACACGGGATACCGCGCCTTCTCGCGCAAGGTTCTCACCACCCTTCCCATCGAGGAGAACGCTGACGGGTTCGTGTTCGACAACCAGATGCTCGTGCAAGCCGCCTACTTCGGCTTCCGCATCGCCGAGGTCACCTGTCCCACTCTGTACTTCCAAGAAGCGTCCTCCATCGGTTTCCGCCGCAGTGTCCAGTATGGCCTGGGCGTGCTCGAAACCGCGCTGCAATGCCGCTTGGCACGCATGGGGATCGTCGCTCCAGCCTTTTTGTCGCCCACGGGTCGCAGGCTGACTCTCGATCCCACGCAATGACCGTTGCGAGACCGCGGCTGACATCTTCGTCCCGATCCTGTCGTCTTCCGCACAAAGAGCCTGCGAAACTCGCTTGTTCCCACATTGACAGCATTCCTGCCGTCGACTAAAAAGCTCGAATGCTCGGCCCACGGTCGCCGGACGATTCCATCGCGACCAAGAAGACCAGACATCGTCGCGAGACGTCCGTGGCTATCATCCTGGCCACCTGTCTGCTTCTTGCTCTCCCGGTGCTGGCCGATCTCGCAGAGGATCCCGTGCGGCGTCCCTTCGGATATGCAGCGGCCGATACCTTCTACTATCTCTCTGTGGCGCGCAACATCGCTCTCCACGGCTCGGTGTCCATGGATGGCAGCCATCCGACTAACGGATTTCACCCGCTTTGGCAGATGGTGGTCGCCGCCTGCTACGGCTCAGCGCACCTCCTGCATCGCCCAAGCAGTGCGCTGCTGTTTACCATCCTCGCAAGTCTTGCGTTTCTCATTGCTGCAGTATGGATAATCGGACAAACCTTTCTGCGCACTTCGCGCGCCATTCCTTTTCTATTCCTGGGCCTACCCTTCGGCCTCTACGCCCTGTTGCTCCTTCCACAATGGGCCACTGACCCGGACGTGATTGCACGCGCTGGCGGCGGCGAAGGTCCTCTACCCCTCTACGGGACACTCTATTCGTTCGCCAACGGCATGGAGAGTGGGCTTACTATCTTTGCATTTGCTGTGCTGGCTTGGACCTTCGTCCGCTACGGCAAGCGCGTAGATGCAAAGTCCGGAGTTCGTTGCGCCGCCGCGCTTGTTTTCGTCACCTTGGCCCGTCTCGACCATGCTGCACTGGCAGTGTTTCCCCTGTGCTACTGGTTCGTCGAGGCCGCTCAAAACAAACGGCGCCGTCCCTTTGCCTGGGCAGCGATTGCAACCTTCGTGGGGTCTCTCTTGATGTTCCTGTTGTGCAACAAGCTCTATGCCGGATCTGCGATTCCTGTCAGCGGCGTCGCCAAGAGTACCTTCCCCTTCCCACGTTCCGAATCCATCGATGGAATTGTGGAATACCTCAAACTCCCTCACGGTCGCCATGCGCTGCCCTCCCTCTACCGTTGGGCTCCTCCGGCGCTTTCGCTGCTGGCGACCTTCCTTTACCTGCTTATCGTCGTGCGGTTGCGAATCCTCAGCCAGGGATTTGCCGTGGAATTGCGAGGCTTTGCCACCCGTTTTGACCGCTTTCTTGTGATGATGGCGCCGGGCATTGTCCTGCTCGATCTTTACGACATTCTGTTTGTGTATGGCGTCGGCCATTGGTATTTCCCTGTCACGACCATTGCCATTTCACTCAACCTACTCTCCCTTTTAGCCGCCCCGATCAATCGCGCGCGCTACATTCTGGCTGGGTACCAGCCTCAGCTCGTGGGCACGATTGGCGCCGTCAGCCTTGCTGCGTCGGTGCTGGTTGGGTTTGCTCGATACCATCGCCAATTGCGCTACCACGAAGGTTTCGCAGACTTCTGCCTGAAAACTGCGCCGCGCGTGCGTCAGGCGTTGCACGGCCATGTGCCGAAGATCTTGGAATTCGATGACGGCATTGTCAGCTACGGGCTCAATGTTCCGGCCATGTCGGGCTTCGGGTACACGCTCGATCGAGAGGCCTCAGACGCTTTGCAGCGCCACCGTCTCCTGCAATTGGCGGTCAAGCGAGGGGTCTCAACGGTAGCCACCTACTACTATAGAAGTCACGACCTCACGACCGCAAGCACCTCGACCCAGGCAGCAGAGTGGGTCCGATCGTTGGTTGACATGCCAAAGGACTATCAAGCCGAGGTACTATACGGAGACCCCACTTTCACGATGGTCGAGGTCTCCTCTCCAGGAGAGCCGTCCCCAGTCAAGGATTAGAATTCTTGAGCCATTTTAGCCTTCGGGGTGTGAAGGACTTCGCAAGTTCAACAAAGTCGTCGGGTACAATCGATCCGATTGCTGCCAGGAGCGGGCCGTGCCGCTTAGGTTGGAAGTCAGCAAAGACAACGAGAACTTCACGCTCTTGCGGGAATGGAAGGAGATCTCCGACAAATGGACCGCCAAAGGCCTGCGGGCTGAGGGCCGCTACGTTCGTCTCCTGAACACGCCGCCCAACTTCTTTCACTTGGCGGAAGTGGAGATTTACTAGGGCTACCCAAGGAATAGCCAGAAGAATCACGGCGCCGGGTTTTCCCCCTTTGCGCCGTTTAGCTTGCCGAATCCGAAGAGGGGGATCTCCTTCTTGGGCTCGGTTCGATCGTTGCTCAGGACGAGCACCTTGCCCTGTGAAGCTCGACTGTCGTCGGCCACGCGGTCTTCCAGCACTCTCACCTGCACGCGAAAAACGTTGTCACCCACCGGTCCCTCCACCGACGCAGCGAACGGTCCCTCCAGCACGCGCGCCCCGTACACCTGGAACCCCGGCTGCGAGCTGCGAACTTCTATCGACACCAGCTTGGGCCCTGGCAGCTTGAGGTTGAAGTAGGGGTTGGTGGGCGA
>PMLB01000031.1 GCA_003158735.1 Myxococcales bacterium
TTGCCATTCCGCCACTCCGGCATGGGGAGCGATGAAGACGCAATATTGTGCCCGCCGACGGCGCGAAGTCAAACTAGGAACCAATGAGTGGCGCGCTGGGCGGGCTTCCGCGCCCGATCAGATCGAGCAGGCGCTTGACCATCTGCTCGAAAATGGCCTGCTTGTCGGCATCGGTCGCAACGGGACGGAAGAGGCGCCCACCGGCCATGGTGCCGTGACCGCCGGCCGCGCCCTCCGTGCTGATTAGCTGTCTCATCAAAGCGCCGGCTCGGCGCTCACTGGGCTCGGTGCGCAGCGACAGGTAGAAACGCTCGCCGTAGCAGCCGCAGCACAAGACGAAGTGCGCTCCTTCCCAGGCCAGCAGCAAGTCCGCCACTTCGGCCACCAGATCGGGGTAGGCGATGCTGCCCATGTTGACAGCCACCAGATCGCTCAACACCTGCGCCGAGCGGAGCGCGCGGTCCAGCGCCGCAAAATGCGCGCGCGGCACCTTGGGCTGGGAAATCCGCGAGAGCAGGTGAAAGTCCACCAGCGGAAAAAGGAACAGATAGGCCACGCGTTCGGCGTGAGTGGCCTCGCGGCCAAGATCGCGCGTCTCGGCCCGCAGGGCGTAGAACAGTGCCGTGGCCAGCGGCGTGTCGATGGGCACGTTCAGGGCGCGTAGGTACTCGACGATGATGGTCGAGGTGGCGCCCAACTCGGGCCGAATATCGCGCCAGGGGACCTGGGCGCTCTCCTCGCGCGCTGGATGATGGTCGATGATGACATCCATCGGTCGCCCGGGCGGCAGCGAGTTGTTGCCGGTTCCCGGTTGGCTGTCGACGATAGCCAGGGTGTCGTAGGCGGCCGGATCCAATGACTCAGCGGCGACCAGCGGGATCTCGAGGGTTTCCACCATGGCTCGGTTTTCCGCGCGGCCTACGATGCCACCCAACACCAGGGTGGCCTTGATCGGCATGACATGCTCGACCAGGCGCTTGAGCCCGAACGCGGATGCCAGGGCATCGGGATCGGGGTTGTCGTGCATGTAGATGAGCAGGTTGCGCCGGCCCTGCAGACGCGCCAGCGCGGGCGCCAGGTCGAATTCAAACACGTCCAGCTCGGGCGGAACCTGTGCGGGTACGGCGTCGTCTGCGTCGCCCGACCCTGATCCGGTGGCGTTGTCCGACGATCTCTTTTCTGAGCCCGGCATGGCGGTTCTTTCTAGTTTGCAGGGCGGATGCGCAGGTTATCGAAGTGAACATCCGCCTCCCAATCGTTGATCGCGAAGAACTCATGACCCGAACCGGAGAGAGGCGAAGCATCGGTCCACGCCAGGAAAGGAGCGCCGTCGAGCTTCCAGTCGATGAGCCCGCCCTGGCGCGTGATGGTGAAATGGTAGCTGCGGCCCAACTCCACCAGCGGGGGCTGCCCGGGCTCCCGCCGCTTTGCGGCCTTGACGGCGTCATCGTGCTCGCCCAGCCGACCGATGATGCTGCTGCTGTTGTTCCACCCGCCCAGAATGATCAGGTAGCTGGTTGGGTCATAGCGTCCCTTGTCCGGGTCAAAGGACTCGCCATCACCGTAGAGTTCGACCTTGATGTCGCCGGCCGGGCTTTTCGACATGGCGTCGAATTCGATGACCACATCGCGGGGCAGCTTGCGCCGCAGCCAGAGGGGATGGTTATAGGCGCGCGTTACGTTGAGCCGGCCCTCCGCGATGCGGTAGGCGCCTCCGCTGGTGTCCAGCCAGTCAGGGCCGGGTTCGGCTCGTTCGAAATCGTCGGCAAAGGGCGACGCGATCACAGGCACCCGGGCCTTGCATCCAAGGACGGCCAGGGCGGCGACGGACAGCGAAGCAATTGCCAACTTGTGCTGCACGTAGGCTACGGAAGGGAACCTACCGGGTTGTTGGCCAGTCCGCAACTCTGGAGCCGTTGAAGCGGAAGATGCTAGCAAAATTATGTAGTTATCGGTGATGCCTCAACCACTTCCGAGCTTTTCGTAGAGCAGACCCCAGCGGATACCACGATCGCTGACCAGCACATAGGTGCTCCCGACTCGTCGGGCGATTTCGTCAAGGATGATGGCGCCGCTCAGGATCACGTCGGCGCGAAGGGGGTCGAGACCAGCCATGGCCTCGCGCTGACTCTGGGTGGAGGCGCGCAGCCGATCGATCTGCCTTTCCAGCGCTGGCAGCGTCAGGCGATAGCCGTGAACCAGCGCGGGATCGTAGCTGGCCAAGTCCTGGGCCATGGCGGCCAGGGTCGTGACGGTCCCGGCCACGCCCACCAGGCAGGGTTGGTCAGCTTGGGGAGGGAAGGGCGTCTCGGCCAGATGGCCGACCACCTCGGCGCGCAGTGCCGCGATTTCATCGGCCAGCGGCGGATCGTGATGAATGTGGCGTTCCGTGAGACGGACAGACCCAAGGGGCAGGCTACGGCAAGAATCGACCCTACCCCGATGCGCGACGACAATTTCCGTGGACCCGCCCCCGATGTCGACGACCGCCATGGTTTGGGCGGCAGCCTCGGGAAAGGACTGCTTGGCAGCCAGGAAGGTCAGCGCGGCCTCGCGCTTGCCGTCGATGACTTCCACCGGCGTGTCCAGCAGGGCCGCGGCCCGACATAGGAAATCGCATGCGTTGGGCGCCCGGCGCAGCGCCTCGGTGCCGATGGCGAAGATGGGCGCTTGATGCACGCGCGCCAGCACCGCGTAGCCGGAGAGGGCGGCCAGGGTGCGGTCGATTCCCTCCTGGCCCAGGCCACCATTCTTGCCAATGCCTCGGCCCAGCCGGGTGATGGTGGCGCGGTCTTCCAGCACGGAGATCGTCCCGCCGCTCACCTCGGCGACCAGCAAGAGGGTCGTGTTGGTGCCGATATCGATGGTGGCGATTCGGCTCATGGGCTGCCCGCGCGATCCGGAGTTTCACCACAGAGGGCACAGAGTTCACAGAGACGGATCGGAGGGAAAGAAGGGTTCGGATCCGGATCCCAGACCCTTTCTTTCCGGCCTCTGTGGCCTCTGTGCTCTCTGTGGTGAAAAAGCATTTCTTATCGGCTCTCGGCCGGTGGCGGACCAAACGACGGGCCGCGGGCACCGCCCTTCCAGATCTGGAATTCCAGCTTGGTCTGCGGATTCATGGCGAAAAGGCCCCCGCGGCCCGATGCGTAGACGATCAGCCGGCAGTCCGGCGACCAGGTGGGATCTTCGTTCGAGCCCTGGTTCTGGGTCATGCGCTCGATCTTTCCGGTGCGCAGGTCATAGGTGAAGATGTCGAATACCAGACGTTCGTCGCGGCCGGTGAACGCGATGATGGGCGTATCGGCGCGCGGGCAGAAACGCGGGGT
>PMLB01000159.1 GCA_003158735.1 Myxococcales bacterium
GCGCGACAGCTTCACCCGCTGCGCTTCGCCGCCCGACAGTGTCGTCGCCGACTGCCCGAGCGCGATGTAGCCCAGGCCCACGTCGTCCAAGGTCTTCAAAATGTGCGACAGGCCGTGGTGGTGCTCGAAGAGTTGCAGCGCCTCGGCCACCGTCTTGTCCAGCATCTGCGCGATGTCGAGATCCTTCCACTTCACCCGCAAGGTGGCTTCGTTGTAGCGACGGCCGCGGCACACCTCGCAGGTCACGTGCACATCGGCGAGAAAGTGCATCTCCACCGTGCGCACGCCGTCGCCTTCGCAAGCCTCGCAACGACCGCCCTTCACGTTGAAGGAAAATCGCCCGCGGCCAAAGCCATAGGTCTTGGCTTCCGGGGTCATGGCGTAGATCTCGCGGATGAAATCGAAGGCCTTGGTGTAGGTCGCCGGGTTGGATCGCGGCGTGCGGCCGATGGGCTTCTGGTCGATGTCGACCACCTTGTCGATGGCGTCGATGCCCTCCAGCGCCGTGAACGCGCCCACTGGATCGAAACCCCCGAGCAACTTGCGGCGCAGCGCCGGGTGCAGGGTGCCGTTCACCAGCGACGACTTTCCCGCCCCTGACACTCCCGTCACCGCCACCAGCACGCCCAGCGGAATCTTGGCAGTCACATCCTTCAGGTTGTGCTCGCGCGCGCCTCGCAAAATGATCCAGCCCGACGGCGGCCGACGGCGCGCCGGAATCTCGATGCGCTCCAGCCCGGCCAGGTAGCGACCAGTGAGCGATTTTGCATCGGCGCTCAAATCCTCGGGAGTGCCGGCCGCTACTACGTGCCCGCCCAAGCGGCCCGCGCCTGGCCCGAAATCCACCACGTGGTCGGCGGACTGGATGGTTTCCGCGTCATGCTCCACCACGATGACCGTGTTGCCCAGATCGCGCAGGCGGCGGAGCGTGGCGATAAGGCGCAGATTGTCGCGCTGGTGCAGGCCGATGGACGGTTCGTCGAGCACGTACATCACGCCCGACAGCTCCGAGCCAAGCTGCGACGCCAGCCGAATCCGCTGCGCCTCGCCGCCCGACAGTGAGGAAGCCACCCGGTCGAGCGTGAGATAATCGAGTCCGACATTGAGCAAGAAGCCCAGACGCGTGCGCACTTCCTTGAGAATTTCTTCCGCGATCTGTGCACGCGCCCCTTTGAGCGGCATGGTCGCGCAGTGCTGGGCCGCCTCGCCCACGGTCATGGCGGTCACGTCCACGATGCTCTTGCCTGCCAGGTACACGGCGCGCGACTCGGGCCGCAAGCGCTGGCCTTTGCAGGCCCGGCAGGGCTGTTCGCGAAAGTAGCGCCCCAGCCACTGCCGCATCATCTCCGAGTGCGTGTCGGTCAGTCGGCGCCGGATGTTGTTGGCCACGCCTTCAAAGCGCATGGCCCAGGAGCCGGTGCCATGGCGGCTGGACCAGTTCACCTGGACACGTTTCTCGCCGGTTCCGAAGAGCACGATCTCGCGCTGGCGCGGGGTGAGCAGCTTCCACGGCTTGTCGAGAGGGATGCCAAACTCGCGTCGCAACGCCTCGACGATACGAGAGGTCCAGCCGTCGTCGCGCGCCAGGCGTTCGCCCCAGGGTTCGATGGCGCCCTGGAGCAGCGATAGGTTCGGGTTGGGCACCACCAAGTCGGGATCCACTTCCAGCTTGGAGCCCAGGCCGTTGCAATCCACGCACATGCCGAGCGGGCTATTGAAGGAAAACGACGGCGGCGAAAGCTCGGGCAGACCCACGCCGCAGTTCGGACAAGCGCGCTCCTCGCTGTAGGCGCGCACCTGATCTTCGCCCTCGACCTCGACCAGCACGGTTCCGCTGCCGGCGCGCAGGGCCGTCTCGACTGAGTCGTTGAGACGCGCGCGCTGGCTGGTTTCCACAGCCAGTCGGTCCACCACCACCTCCACCGTGTGCCGCTTCTTCTTGTCCAGAGCCTTCAGTTCTTCCAGGCGTTGCACCACGCCGTCCACGCGGACGCGCGCGAACCCGGCCTTGCGCGCTTCCTCGAACATCTCGCGAAACTCGCCCTTGCGATTGGCGGCCTTGGGCGCCAGCAAGGTCACCCGCTTCTTCGCTGGCAAAGCCAGCAGTTCCTCGACGATCTCGGCCGCGGAACGCGCCGCTACCTCGCCCCCGCACAGGTGGCAGCGCTGCTCGCCGGCCCGCGCGTAGAGCACGCGCAGGTAATCGTAGATCTCGGTGACCGTGCCGACCGTGGAGCGTGGATTGGACGAAGCCGACTTCTGCTCGATGGCGATGGTGGGCGACAGGCCGCGGATCTGATCGTACTTGGGCTTTTCCAGCTGGCCGAGAAACTGCCGCGCGTAGGACGAAAGCGATTCGACGTAGCGCCGCTGCCCCTCGGCGTACAGGGTGTCAAAGGCCAGCGACGATTTTCCCGACCCAGACACCCCGGTGAACACCACGAGCTGGCGTTTGGGGATGGCCAGCTCGTCGATGTCGAGATTGTGCTCGCGCGCGCCGCGGACAACTACGAAATCTGGCTCGTCAGCGCTGCGCTGGTCTTTCATCACATGAAGTAGTAGGCGACGCCGACCGATCCGACCAGGCTGCCTGAGAAGGAAACCGTGGTACTACCCGAATCCGGGAAGTAGATGCCCATGCCCAGCGAACCCAGCAGGGCCACGTTGGGAACGATGAAAACCCGCATCTGTGAGCCGAGTTCCAGCTCGAAGTCGTACTGACGGCCAGTCGGCGGGGCGGGCTTCCAACTCACCAAACCGAAGCCACCTCCGACCGAGAAATCTGCCGCGGAAGCCGCGTGCACGTGGTACCAGCCTCGCACTCCCAGGTCGAAGGCGGTGTTTCCCGTTGACGTGTTTCCCCCGCCAGAGCGGCCGCCCGTGCTAACGAGTCCGAAGAGCCCATCGATGTGGAATCGGCCGCGCCAGTCTCCCCAGGTCATGAGGATGTTGGGCGCCGGGGAGTTTCCGGCGAGGAGAAGCTCGACCGCGCCAAGCCCGAAGCCGCGGCCGTTGCCGGTGGTGGCGCCGGTCACCGTGGCTCTCGAGGTTGGCTCGGGAGCCGGAGTGATTTGGGCAAACGCCACTGCAGGCGTGAGAACGGAAGCGATCGTCAGGAGCATCAGAAGACTTGGCGTTCGACGCATGGAGATACCTCCCAGGTTGAGAAAAACGAACCGTACTATAATCGACGATTGCAATGAAGCTCGGACCGCGTGTCGCCATCGTTACCACGCTGCTCATGGCAGTTGCGCTCGCTTGCGCGATATGGGCGGTGCTCGCCGTCTTGCGCGCCGACCAGGTGCGCCGGTTGGACAACGAAGCGCACGCGATGGCGGACGCGCTGGCAGCAGGGATCGAGCCCCTGGCGCCCGCCGAGGCAGGCCCGCTCCTGTCGGCCCGCGTGGCTTCGGCCAACACGCGCCTGGGTCAGTTTCGCCTGGAAACCATCGCCTGGGGCACCCAGCGGCCCAACAATTTCTGGGCCGGATTGGTCGAACAGGCGAGCCGGCTCGACGCGCCGGTGGGCCAACTCTTCGAGCCGGCCGGCATGCCGCTTTTCTACGCCATGGCGATTCCCCTGCACAACTCCGAGGCCGGTGCAGCAGATCGCCAGATCAGCGCCTTCTTGGGCCTGGTCTGCGACAGCAGCTTCATCACCGCCGAGGTCATGGGTACCGGCTGGCGCCTGCTGCCCTTCCTCGTCCTCGGCATTCTCGCCTTCGGCATTCTTCTGTACCTGACCTTGCGTCGACGCGTGGTGAATCCGCTGCGTCGGCTGATCGAGGCCATCGACGCCGTGGCTCAGGGCGACCTGACCCGCGCGGTGCTGCCTGGCCGCGACGACGAGATCGGCAGCCTGGCCGGCCAATTCAACAAGATGATGGACTCGCTGCGCGTGGCCCGCGAGAAGGAGGCGCGCGCGACCGCGGCCCGACAAACCATGGAGACGCACCTGCGCCGCGCCGAGAAGCTGGCCACCGTGGGCCAGGTGGCGGCTGAGATCGCGCATGAAGTGGGCACGCCGCTCAACGTGATCGGTGGCCGCGCCCGCACCCTGGCCAAGCGTCCCGACGATTCGGCCGAGGTGCAGAAGAACGCCGAAATCATCACCGACCAGGTCGGGCGCATCACCAAGATCATCCGCCAGGTTCTCGATGCCTCACACAAGAGCCGCCCCAGTCTCAGCGAGGTGGACGTCACCCGGGTGGTGCGCGAGGCGCTCAGCTTCGTCGAGGAACTAATCAAGCGCCAAAACATCGAAGTGAACGTGCGCGCCGCGCCTGATCTGCGGCCGATTCCAGGCGACCCCGACGAGATCCAGCAGGTCTGCCTAAACCTCGTGATGAATGCGATTCACGCGATGAAGGGCGGGGGCAGCTTGACCATTGACCTGGAACAGAGGGTCNNAGCGACACGGGGCCTGGCATTCCGGTCGCGGATCGCGACAAGATCTTCGAACCCTTCTTCACCACCAAGGATCCCGGACAGGGCAGCGGGCTGGGCCTGGCGGTGAGCAAAGGCATCGTCAAGGACCACCAAGGCTGGATTGAGGTCGACGATGCCCCGAAAGGCGGGGCCGTGCTGCGCGTGTTTCTGCCCGTGGGTGGCGTGGCCGAGCGGCCCCAGACCGACGGCGACACACCCGCCCCGGTCAGCGAGAACGCGGGATAGAGGTTTTCTACATTCCCCAGGCCGACCGTATCAGGGCCAGGCCGGAGGTGCTGTTCACGCTGAGCGAGAGATTGCTGCCCATCCCTTTCAAGGTCGTGATGCTGTACCAGTCCCCATTTCGCAAGCCAGGCCAATAGCAGCTGCCCATTCCCGAAGCCTTGATCTGGCTGGTGACGGCCTGCATGTACGCGATGAACGCAGTGCCGTTGACAGCTCCGCTGTAGTCGTACCCGCTCGTCATGGGCGCGCCGTATTCCGAAACCACCGTCCGATTGGCGTAGGTCCCGACGGCGTTTTTGAGTTTGGTGGTCCAATTTGCCGGGTTCGTGTCCGTGCTGCCGATGGCGTAGATGTGAAGGTTCAGTATACAGCCGGCCAGGCGCGAATCGGCGCCTTGGGTATTTACGTCGGTGTCATTGTAGTTGCCGGCCACCAAGATTCGATTATGGGAAACGCTCGGAAACTTGGCCATCCACGCTACCACCAGATTGATAAAGGCAGCCGGACTGTATCCTGAGGGTTCATTGATGACGTCGAAGTAGACGAGGTCATTGGTTCCGTACGCGTCGACGACCGCCTGCCACATGGCATAGAATGCATTCATGTCGGGCACGGTCCCGACACCCGGCTTGTACCAGTACGCGACCATCACCTTCATGTTCTTGCTGATGGCTGCATCGAAAATGCCCTTGTAGGCGGCCCACCAGGCAGCGTTCGTAGTCGTTGGTTCGTTGATTGGAATTCGTATTGAATTAGCACTGAGTGCTGTCTCAAACCCAGACAGGATCGCATTCGCCTTGGCCAAGACTGTGGAGTAGGTATCCGATGCCGAGGACAGACCGGACGGCTGAAGCACCCCGGCTTGAAAGTTGTCGCCCGGGTCAGCCCAGTTGACACAATGGAAGCTCGCCGCGTCCCCAACCGCACCACTTCCGCCACCGGTCGTGCTGCCTCCAGACGCGCCTCCGGTGGCAGAGGTGCCACCCGTGGCGATGGATCCACCCGTAGTCTTTGATCCACCGGTCGTGGCGTTGCCCCCGCTGGCGGTGGCTCCGCCTGACTTTCCGCCAGCAGCCTTGGTGCCTGTTCCCCCAGTGGCAGGGGAGCCGCCCAGCGTCCCCCCGGTGGCCGCAGTCCCACTCGCCGCTCCGCCCGTGGTCGCGAAGCCGCCCGCAGCTGTGGTTCCTCCGGAGGCCGCACTCCCACCCATTGCTGTCGAGCCGCCTGCGGCCATGGTCCCGCCCGTCGCGTTGGAGCCGCCTGTGGCAATGGAGCCGCCATTCGTGGCCTGGCCTCCTGTGCCACTGGTGCCCCCCGCGTCGGTTGAGCCGCCAGCAGGCTGAGTGCTTCCCCCCGGCGCGATGGACCCGCCCGTCGTCCCGGCCGCCGAACTGCCACCCGGGGCAACTTTCCCCGCAGTGCTCGTGGTGCCGTCACCCTCTGTCGTTCCGGCGGCGCCCGTGCTGCCGCCGCTGTGCCCGGCCCCGGAGGAATTGTTTCCAGAGCATGCGCCCAGCGCCAGGGCCAGCGAAAAACCTGCAATTACCGCAACGTGAATCGAATGCTGAGAAGTGGATGCCATACCGAACTTTACTCTTTTCTTGGGGAACGCCCATGCCCGAACGGTCTTCTGCCGTGCAGTAGCGTCAGTACCCACAGGGGGTCTCACGTGACCAAAACGGGTCTTGCCATCTGTGAGCTACTTCGTGGCCAGGTTGCTACTGAAATCTGAGATCGGAGGGGTTCATGCGCCGTTTTCCATTTTTTGCGGGTCTTGCAATCACCCTGCTTCTTCTGAGCACCGCCGCGTGCAGCAACGGCAGCGGGACGCCATCTTCCGGCACTGGCGGCAGTGCTGGCGGCGCGAACTCAGCGGGCGTCACTGGTAGCGCACCAGGCGGCACGGGAGGGAATTCCGGCGCGGTCGTCTCGTCAGGAACTGGTGGCGCAGGTGGCAACCCTGGTCTGGGCGGAACTACGGCGACCATCAGCAGCTCTGCACCCGGTGGATCCGGCGGCGCGAGTAGCGGAGGGCGTGGCGGCGCTGGCTTGGGTGGGTCGGCAAGCGCCGGCAGCACAGCCGCTTCCGCAGGAGCCTCTGCAGTTGCTGGCTCCTCGGTCCCCGGCGGCAGCGGAGGAACTGCAACCGGCGGCGCCGGCTTGGGTGGGTCGGCAAGCGCCGGCAGCGCCGCCGCTTCCGGGGGTGCCACGACAACCAGTGGCTCCTCAAGCCGCGGCGGCAGCGGAGGCGCCGCAGCGGGCGGAACTCGGTCGGGCGGCGCGAGTGGCTCAGGGGGAACCGTGGGCTCGGGCGGTCGAACCGGCTCAGGTGGCTCGGGTGGCACTGGCGGCGCAGCCGCTCCTCCCGCCGACGGTGGCCCCGCATCCACTTGCGGCACAGGCACAACGCCAGCACCGAATCCATTCAGCTGCACCTTCGCTTGGGGAGTCAACGGCAATCCCACGAGTTACCTACAGTTCGCTTCAGCTTGGGCTGGCTACAACATCAAGGCCGATGGCACCTTCCCTGCTAACGGCTTCGACTCGGGCAACTGGCTCAAGTCTTTTGCCAGCACAACGGCCGTTCCCGCCTACTACGCATACATCCTCGGGTATTACGGACACGCCAACGGCCTGCAGGACGGGAACGTCAATCCTGGTGGGCCCAATCTGACCAATGGGATGGGACCGTTGCTTCTCGGAGTCGACAATGCCGCGTGTCCACAGGGCACGATCTGTGACCAGAATTTGATGGTCAAGGCCTACGCGTGGTACGCCGCACAAACCTACGCCGCGTACAAGAAGCCCGTCATCTGGCTACTCGAAGGAGACTTCATTCAATACTCGGTCGAGGGCTCGACCTCGGGTCTGTCATACGCGCAACTCGGGCAGCTCGCCGCGCAGATTACTATGGCGATCAAGTGCAACGATCCCCCGGCCGTGGTCGCCCAGAACTACTCAACCTGGATCAGCACCTCGCAATTGAACTCCTATATTGGCGAGATGAACACCGCCATGGCGGCCCTGGGCACGAGCTACGACATGATCTGGACGACAGGCAAAGGCACCAGCGCCAACGCCGGAGGCAGCGAGACCTGGGCCGCTTTGCATACCTTCACAGGCAAACCCATCCTGGTCGATGAAAGCTTCGGCCTTTCGGCAGCAGGCGATAGCTGGGCGAATCAGACGGCGGACACCATCAACGCACGCATCGCCGGCGGTGTCGTGGCGGCGAACATCACGACGTCCACTCCGTCGTACCTGCAGACCAATGTGACGACCACGCTGGCACCTTCGGCACTCAGTTCAACCTGCCCTTGAGAGGCGCACGCCGTTCACTGCGCGGTGAGCGACACTGACCCTGACGTCAACCCGGACGAACTTGCGGTAACCACGATCGGTCCGGTCGCCCCAGTCGACCGCACAATAGCCAATGCCTTGCCGCTAAAGGCGTTCCGGGTCGTGGCCTGGTAGGTCGAAGTGTCGATTGCATTTCCGTTATCGACACCCACGATCTCACCGGCTCCTGACACGGAAAAGCTGATTGGATTGGCAGCCGTCGGCACAAGGATGGCAGCTGCGTCTTGGATGTCGGCGGTGACAAAGCCCAGGTCCCTACCATCGGCGTTGATGCTGGTCCGATCCGCGGAAAGCGCCACCTTCGCCGCCGCCCCCGCTGTCTTCACCTCCTCGCTCACGACCACAGCCCCGCCGCGTTTGCCCTCAGCCCGCAAGGTACCCGACGCCCAGGGCACGTTCCATTCAAGATGCACAGCGCCCGACGCAAACGTCTTGCTCCCCTGCGAAACGTCGTTCAGGAATAGTTCCACGCTGTCGCAATTGGTGTAGACGAAAACCGTGACTGTCGTCCCCGAACTCCAGTTCCAATGAGGCAAAACATGGACCATCGGAGTCGTTGTCCAATGGCTCTGGTAGAAGTAGTAGATGTCCTTGGGGAATCCCGCGGTATCCACGATGCCGAAATACGAACTCTTGGCCGGCCAAGGATAGGGAGTTGGCTCACCGATGTAGTCAAAACCAGTCCAAATGAACTGGCCGGCTACAAAGCTGCGACTGACATCATTCTTGTACGAACTCTCGGCGGAGGAACCCCAACTGACGACGCTGTTGTCGTACGACGAACACTGCGTGTCGGGGCTGGTCAGGATACTCTTGGAGGCGGGGGTCTCGTAGATTCCGCGGCTGCGCACAGCCGATGACGTTTCACTGCCAAAGAGCTTCCAAGTCGCATGGGCCGTGTGGTCTTGGTCGTAGCGTCCCTCCGAGTAGTTGTATCCCTGCAGGTCAAGCACGGCGGCTACCGCTTGATTGTTTGCATTCGATGTATTTACGGATGCCCAGGTCACCGGACGGGTAGAGTCCACGGCCAGCACCCAGTTCTTGAGATTGGTGGCGGTGGTAGTCGTGGGATTGGGGATTTCGTTCCCCACGCTCCACATGATCACACTCGGATGGTTGCGGTCCCGGCGCACGAAAGCCTGAAGATCGGTCTGCGCCCATTGGGTGAAGTACTGGTGATAGTCGTTGGATACTTTCGCTGACTCCCAACAATCGAAGGCCTCGTCCATGACCAAAATGCCTTCGCGATCGCAGATGTCCAGCAGTTCCGGCGCGGGCGGATTGTGCGACGTGCGGATAGCATTGACCCCCATGGCCTTCATGGTCTGGACCTGGCGCTCAATCGCCCGATAGTTGATGGCTGAGCCCAAGGCGCCGAGGTCGTGGTGCATGCACACCCCGCGGAGTTTGGTAGTTTGCCCGTTCAGGGAGAAACCGGTGGTGGAACTGAAAGTGGCGGTGCGTATGCCCAAGGGGGCCAGATAGGTGTCTAACGTGGAACCGCCCGCGTTGATCTCGACCTTCACCTGGTAGAGGTTGGGAGAAGTGGTGGACCAGAGCTGGGGATTGGGAACCGTCAGGCTCTGGCTCACGGTGGCTGTGGAATTGGCGCCGACGTTGCTGGCCGCGCTGGTGTTGCTGGCCACCGACGCGCCGCTGGGATCGGAGATGGTGGTCGTGACCGTCATCGACTGAGAAGTGGTCGATTGGTTCTGCACTTCAGTGCTGACCGAGACAGAAGCAGAACTGCTGCTGACGGTGGGCGTAGTGACGAAGACGCCGCTGTTGGTGACGTGGACCGGATCGACCACCGTCAACCAGACATTTCGGTAGATGCCGCTGCCGGAATACCAGCGGCTGGTCGGCTGGTTGTTATTCACTCGAACGGCAATGACATTGCTGGTGCTGCCAAATTTCGCGTAGGGCGTGAGATCGTACTCGAAGCTAGAATAGCCATACGGCCTTGTGCCCAGGGATGTGCCGTTGAGCCACACCTGGCTATTCATGTAGACTCCGTCGAATTGGATCAGGATCTTCTTCCCGGAATACGCTTGATCCAGGGTGAATGTCTTGCGGTACCAGCCGACTCCGCCATCCAAGAAGCCACCTCCACTGCCGGCGGGGGATTTTTGATTGAAGGCTAGTTCGATGCTCCAGTCATGCGGCACGCTCAGATTGCGCCAGGTCGAGTCATCGAAAGTGGCGTTTTGGCCGTTGGTGACGTCGCTTCGGTTGAACTTCCACCCACTGTTGAAGTCTTGCCCTCGCAAGCCATTGTAGGCAGGTGTTTGAGCGGGGCCGGAGCCGACCGGCGCATTCGGCGCGGCGTCGACAGCCCCCGCGTCGCGGATCCCCTGCCCGCCAGACCCGCCTCCCGCGGTAGTCCCGCCCTGGCCGGTCGTCACGCCTCGGGTACCGCTCCCGCCTTGGCCGATCGTCCCACCTTGGGCGACACTTCCGCCCGGAACGGTCGTCCCACCTTGGGCAACGCTGCCGCCCTGGACGGTCGTCCCACCTTGGGCAACGCTGCCGCCCTGGACGGTCGTTCCGCCCTGCCCTCCGGTCGCTGATACGGCCGTCGCGCCGGCCGTCGTCGCGCCACCGCTCGCGCTTGTGGCGCCGCCCGTTTCCGTCAAGGCACCGCCCGAACCCGCGATGACACCGCCCGCCGCGATTGTGCCGCCGCCCGTTTCGGTCCTGGCCCCGCCCGAACTCGTCGGGGCGTTGGGGCCAGACCCGCTCGTGCAACCTGCCCCGACAGAAAAAAGGGCGGCCAAGAGACACGGGCAAACTCGCTTGCGGAAGCTCAAGGGGATCGTCAAATACAACTCCTGGCGATCTGTTACCTACAGTAGCAGTTGTCCCGAGAATGGCTCATTGGCAGGCTGCCGAAGGGCGTTGTGCGTTCGTTCTGGAGAGGGGTCTCGCGCGACTGAAACGGGTCTTGCTAGTTGCGCTTGGCCTTCCGCGACGACGCGCCAATAAGCACGCTTGCTCCACGCCCTGGGATGGGCAAGGATTGCCCAGTGGGGCCTTCCCTGTGACGGCCCCGCACAGCATGGCCAGCCCCTCGACCACGAACGACACCGCTTCCGCAGCCCGTGGAGCAGCCCGGGCTGTCATCTTGGTGGTCGACGACGATGCGGCTCAGCGCGACTGTCTCAAAGAGGACCTGGAACGCGAAGGCTTCGCGGTCGAGGTCGCCGCCGGAGGCCGCGCCGGCTTGGAGCGCGTCAAACGGGGTGGCGTCGATCTGGTGGTGTCCGACGTCAAGATGCCTGACCTCGACGGACTGGATCTGTTGCGCGAAATTCGCGCCGTCGAGCCTTCTCTCTACGTCATCATCATCACCGGATTCGGGTCGATCGACACGGCTATCCGCGCGGTCAAGCTAGGCGCCTACGACTATTTGACCAAGCCGTTCGAGACCGACCATCTTCTGCTCACCATCGACAAGGCGCTGGGCGAGCGTGTGCTGCGCTCTGAGGTGGTGCGCCTGCGCGAAGAGGTCAACCGGCGCGACCGACTAGACAACCTCATCGGTCGCTCGCCCGCCATGCAGGAGGTTTTCGGTCTCATCCGTCGCATGGCCGGCTCGCAGGCCAGTGTGCTGGTCACCGGCGATTCGGGCACCGGCAAGGAGCTGGTGGCGCGCGCCATCCATGCCCATGGTCCACGCAAGGCTCGTCCTTTCGTGGCCATGAACTGCTCGGCCATCCCCGAAACCCTGCTGGAAAGCGAACTCTTCGGCTATGCGCGCGGAGCCCATTCCACCGCGAACACGGACCGCCAAGGTCTGTTCGTCGAGGCTGACGGCGGTACCCTGTTCCTTGATGAGATCGCCGACATGCCCCTGCAGTTGCAGCCCAAGTTGCTGCGCGTCCTGCAGGACGGCGAGGTGCGACCGCTCGGCACCAACAAGGTCGAGCGCGTGGACGTGCGGGTGATCGCCGCCACCAATCGCGATCTGACCGCGCATCTGCGCGAGGGACACCTGCGCGAAGACCTCTACTACCGTCTCAACGTGGTGCAGATCCATCTGCCTCCGCTGCGCGCCCGCAACGAGGATGTGCTGCCCCTGGCCGAGCACTTCATGGCCCGCTCGGCCGCGCGGGCGGGCAAACCCCTGCGCGGCTTTTCCGAGAGCGCCAAGAAGATCATGCTCGGCTACACCTTTCCCGGAAACGTGCGCGAGCTGGAGAACATGGTGGAACGCGCGGTGGCGCTGGCCGAGGGCGAGCTGGTTGGCCCCGACGATTTGCCCCCAGTCATGCGCGAACGCAAGAGCCAGGACCGGCTGGCCACGGCGGTCGCCCAGGGGCTGACCCTGGACCAACTCGAACGTGAGTACATCGAGCGCGTGCTCGAATCCGAGGGCGGAAACAAGACACGCGCTGCCCTGCGCCTGGGGCTGGACCGCAAGACCCTGTACCGAAAGCTGGAAGAGTACGGGGCCACGCCCAGGCTGAATGGCCACGGAGATGCGCCAAAGAACACGGGCTAGCCGCAGAGCTATCGACGCCAGCGCAGTGCCCTGCTAGCACTACCACCATGGCTGATTCATTCGGCTCTCGCTCGGCCTTGCGCGTCGGCAACCGCACTTTCGAGATCTTCCGCTTGTCGGCGCTGCAGGCAGCCGGAATGTCGCTCGATCGCCTGCCCTTCTCGCTGAAAATCCTTCTCGAGAACCTGTTGCGACGCGAGGACGGCACCTCGGTCACCCGCCAGCAAATCGAGGCTGTGGCGCGCTGGCAACCAGACGCCGAGCCGGCGCACGAGATCGCTTTCATGCCGGCACGGGTGATCATGCAGGACTTCACCGGCGTGCCTGTGGTGGTGGACCTGGCCGCCATGCGCACTGCCACCCAACGCATGGGAGGCGACCCCACCCGCATCAATCCGCTCTTGCCGGCGGAACTGGTCATCGATCACTCGGTGCAGGTGGACGAGTACGGCCACGCGCAGGCCCTGGCGCGCAACAACGAAATGGAATTCTCCCGCAATCATGAGCGCTACGCCTTCCTGCGCTGGGGCCAATCCGCTTTTCGCAATCTCGCCGTGGTGCCACCTGACACCGGCATCGTCCACCAGGTCAATCTCGAGCGCTTGGCGCGCGTCGTGTTCGCTGCTCCTGATGGCAGCCGACCCGACGTCATGCAGGCCTATCCCGACACAGTGGTGGGCACCGACTCGCACACCACCATGATCAACGGCCTGGGCGTGCTGNNGGCATCGAAGCCGAGGCCGCCATGCTGGGGCAACCCATCCCGCTGCTGGTTCCCCGGGTGGTCGGTGTGCGGCTGGCAGGTTCGCTGCGCGAGGGGGCCACGGCCACCGACCTGGTGCTCACGGTGACCGAGATCTTGCGCAAGCTGGGCGTGGTGGGGAAGTTCGTCGAGTTCTTCGGCCCCGGCGTCCCGCAACTGCCGCTCGCGGACCGCGCGACCATCGCCAACATGGCGCCCGAGTACGGCGCCACCTGTGGGCTGTTTCCCATCGACCAAGAAACGCTGGCCTACCTGCGTGTCTCGGGTCGGTCGCAGGAATCCATCGCCCTGGTGGAGATCTACTGCCGCGAGCAGGGCCTGTTCGCGACCGCCGATACGCCCGAAGCCCAGTACAGCAAGATCGTCGACCTCGACATGTCCAGCATCGAGCCCTGCGTGGCTGGGCCGCGTCGACCGCAGGAACGGGTGCCCCTGCCCCAGATCAAGAAGTCGTTTGAAGCCGCCCTGCCTTCGCTGACCAGGCCCAAGAAGTCGGACTCTGCCCAGGCCGCTTCGGCCGGCGGCGCTCACCCGAGCCTGAAGCACGGCTCGCTGGTGCTAGCTGCCATCACCAGTTGCACCAACACATCCAACCCGTCGGTGCTCTTGGCCGCGGGCCTGCTGGCCAAGAAGGCGGTGGAGCGCGGCCTGGCCAGCCAGCCCTGGGTGAAGACATCGCTGGCGCCGGGATCGCAGGTGGTCACCGCCTATCTCAAAGCAGCCGGACTGCTCCCTCACCTGGAGACGCTTGGCTTTCACGTGGTCGCCTACGGCTGCACGACCTGCATCGGCAACTCGGGACCGCTGGCGGCGCCCATCTCGCAAGCCATCGAAGAACGCTCGTTGGTGGTGGCGTCGGTGCTCTCGGGCAACCGCAACTTCGAGGGCCGTGTGCACCCCGAGGTGCGCGCCAACTACCTGGCCTCGCCGCCGCTGGTGGTGGCCTTTGCCCTGGCCGGTCGGGTGGACATCAATCTCGACGAGGAGCCCTTGGGCCGAGACCGCGCTGGCCAGCCGGTCTTCCTGCGCGACATCTGGCCGTCGCAGGCCGAGATCCAGGCCGCGCTGGCAGCGGTCCAACCCGCCATGTTCAAGCAGGCCTACGCCACTGTGTTCGAAGGCGACGCCCGCTGGCGCGGCATCCAGGTTCCGCAAGCAGCGACCTACGCATGGGACGAGGGCTCTAGCTACGTCAAGCATCCGCCCTATTTCGTGGACATGCCGGCCAAGCCCGCCGTGACCAGCGAGCTCGGCGGCATGCGCGTGTTGGCCGTATTGGGCGACGGCATCACCACCGATCACATCTCGCCGGCCGGCTCGATCAAACCCGACAGCCCAGCCGGGCGCTACCTCACCGGACTCGGCATCCAGCCCAAGGACTTCAATTCCTACGGCTCCCGCCGCGGCAACCACGAGGTCATGGTGCGCGGGACTTTCGCCAACATTCGTATCAAGAACCTGCTGGCGCGCGGGACCGAGGGCGGCCTCACGCGCTATCTGCCCGGCCGCGAAGTCATGCCCATCTACGATGCGGCCATGAAGTACCAGGCTGACCAGGTGCCGCTGCTGGTGCTGGCCGGTCGCGACTACGGCTGCGGCTCGTCGCGCGACTGGGCGGCCAAGGGAACGCGCCTGCTGGGCGTACGGGCGGTGCTGGCGGAAAGCTTCGAGCGCATCCACCGATCGAACTTGGTGGGCATGGGCGTGGTGCCGCTGGAGTTCTTGCCCGGTGACAGCGCGCACAGCCTGGGCCTCGACGGCGAGGAGATCTTCGAAACCCTGGGCCTGCCCCAGTTTCTAGAAACGCCGCCGGCCCACCGCCAGATCGCCATCCGCATCACCCGGCCCGACGGATCGCAAGACCACTTTGCCGTACGCGTGCGCATCGACACGCAACAAGAGTCGCTCTACTACCAGCATGGCGGCATCCTGCCGTATGTGCTTCGATCGCTGAGCGAGTTGTGCCAATCATGAAGTTCTTCCCCCTCGTGGCAGCCGCCACCTTCGTCGCTTCTTCCACCGGTGCCGGGCCTACGCCGCGGCCAGGAGGTACTCGCTTGACCTCGCAGAAATCGGCTTTCCCCTTCGCCTTTTCCGAGAAGGTCCTGGCCAACGGCCTGCGCATCTTCGTTGTGCCCTACGACTCACCCGGCCTGGTGGCCTACTACTCGGTAGTGCGCACGGGCAGTCGCAACGAGGTGGAACCGGGCAAGTCCGGCTTCGCGCATTTCTTCGAGCACATGATGTTCCGCGGGACCGAACGCTATTCGACCGAGCAGTACAATGCCGAAATCAAGGCCATGGGCGCGGACTCCAATGCATTCACCGCCGAGGACATGACCGTGTACCACATCCTGGCCGGCAAGTCCGCGCTGGCCAAGGTGGTCGAGATCGAGGCTGACCGCTTTCTCAATCTGAAATACGACGAGGCTTCATTCCAGAAGGAAGCCCGTGCCGTTCTGGGCGAGTACAACAAGGGCTCGTCGGATCCGTTGCAGAAAATGGACGAGGCGCTGCACGACCACGCCTTTGCGGTGCACAGCTACAAACACACCACCATCGGGTTTGTGCGCGACATCGAGGACATGCCTCACCAGTTCGCCTACTCGCGCCAGTTCTTCGACCGTTACTATCGGCCCGACAACGTGATCCTGTTGGTGGTCGGCGACGTCAGTTCCGATGAAGTTCTCAAGCTGGTCGAAAAGGCGTACGGCACGTGGAGCAAGGGCCTGGCGCGGCCGCCGGTTCCCGTCGAGCCACCGCAGACGCACGAACAGCGCGTGACGGTTCCCTGGAAGGGCGCCAGCCTGCCCATGCTGTTTGTCGGCTATCACACGCCCGCCTTTTCCACCAAGTCGGTCGACGGACCCGCGCTCGAGGTTCTGGGCGAGCTGCTTTTCGCCGAGCGATCGCGCCTGCACAAGCAGCTCGTGCTCGACGAGCAGAAGGTGGAAACCCTGGAGGGCGGCGACGGGAAACACGTGGATCCCAACCTTTTTCTCGTGCTGGCCCGGGTGAAGCAGGCCAAGGACATGGCCTATGTCGAAGCCACCATCGACAAGGAGATCGCCCGCATCGCGGCCGAGGGCGTGGATGAGAAAACCCTGGGCGAGGTGCTTTCTCATGCGCGCTACGCTTTCGCCGCCCAGCTTGCGACGCCCGACCACGTCGCCCTGGTGGGGGCCGAGTTCTTGGCTTTGGACGGGCACCTGTCCGCCATCGACGCGTATTTCTCCCGACTGGGTCAGGTGAAAGGCGCGGACGTGCAGCGCGTGGCCCGCACATACTTCGCCCCGCAAAACCGCACCGTGGTTACCTTGCAACCGGAAACCCCGTGAACCGACGGAGAACCCCCATCATGTTGCTTTCCATTGCCCTGGCGGCGACGGGCACCCTCGCCTCCCGCCGACCAGCTGCTGCCCCCTCGCGTGAAGCGGCCTCGCTGCCCCAAGGTCCACGCAGCGTGAGGTTACCCTCTCCTGACAATCCCCTGGTCGCCATTCGCTTGCTTTTCCAGGTGGGTTCAGCCGACGATCCCGCGGGCAAGGAGGGGCTTGCCGCGCTGACCGCGGCCATGCTCGGCGCCGCCGGAACTAAGCGCCGCTCCTGGTCCGAAGTCCTGGACGCGCTCTATCCCATGGCGGCCGACATTCAAACCTACGGCGACAAGGATACTTTCGTCTTCGAGGGCACCGTCCATCGCGACAACCTGGCGGTCTTCACCGATCTCTTGGCTGAGCAGATCCTGACCCCGCGTTTCGCCAACGAGGATTTCACGCGCCACCGCCAGGACGCGCTCGACTTTGTCAGCAAAACTCTGCGCGGCAACGACGACGAAGACCTGGGCAAGCAGGCCCTGGCCGCGCTCATGTTCAAAAGCCATCCCTACGGCCATCCCACCGCCGGCACCGTCGCCGGCCTGAAAGCCATCACCCTGGCGGACGTACGCCGTTTCTACGCCGACATGTTCAGCCAGGATCGCTTGATCGTCGGCGTGGCTGGCGGGTACCCCGATGGCTTTCCCGAAACTCTGCTGGCGCGATTCTCTGCACTGCCTGCCAAGGGCAAGCCGCAGAGAAAACTTCCGCCGCCCCCGGCCCGCGCTGGCGAGGTGCTGATCGTCGAGAAAGAAGCTCGCGCCAACGCCGTGTCCCTGGGCCACCCGCTCGACATCACCCGCGCTGACGACGACTTCTATCCTCTGTATCTGGCCGGCTCATATTTGGGCGAACACCGCACCTTCAATGGCCTGCTGATGGTCGAACTCCGGCAGAAGCGCGGCCTGAACTACGGCGACTACGCTTACGTCGAAAGTTTCATACAGGACGGAGGAACGACCTTCCCGCTCACCAACATCACGCGCCGCCGGCAACACTTCGAAATCTGGTTGCGTCCGGTGCCACCCCAGACCACGTCGTTTGCCATTCGCGGCGCCCTCTTCGAACTGGACAGGCTGGTGCGCGAGGGCATACCGGCCGCGGGCTTGCAAGCGACCCGCGAATTCTTGCTGCACTACCTGGACCTGTGGGCCCAGGATCCCTCGCGCCGCCTGGGCTACGCCATCGACGCTCTGGTCTACGGCAAAGACATCGTCGCCGAACTGAAGGCGCGGCTACCGACAATGACCAAGGTGCAGGTCGATCGCGCCATCCGAAAACATCTTGATCCCAAGCGCTTGACCGTAGCCATCGTCAGCGACGACGCCAAGGCCCTGCGTGCCGAGTTGGCGTCCGGCAAGCCCACGCCCATGAGCTATGACACCAAGGACACTCTCGCCGAAGTGCTTGAGCGAGACAAGGCCATTGCAAGGTTCCCCCTTCCTGTTTCTGCCAGCCGGATCAAGATCGTTTCCGCGGGGGTCATGTTCGAGAAGTAGAATGGCCCGTCGATGCCCGGCCCCGACCGCTACCATATCTCGCGCAAGATCGCCGACGGCGGTATGGCCGAAATCTTTCTCGGCACCCAGCGCGGGGTCGAAGGTTTCGAACGACCGGTCGTGCTCAAGCGCATCCTGGCGTCGCTGCTGGCCGACCCGCAGTTCCGCAACCAGATGATCGACGAGGCTCATGTCGCCATGAGCCTCAACCACAGCAACATCGTTCAGGTGCTGGATCTCGGCCACGCGCGAGGCCGATATTTTCTCGTGTTGGAACTGGTGGAGGGCTGGGACCTCAACCAAATCCTGAATCGGGCCCGCGCTGCCTCATTTCCCCTTCTGCCTGAGCTGGCACTCTACGTCGTCGCCGAGGTTTGCCGGGCGCTGGGCTACGCCCACGCCAAGACACGCGACGGACAACCCCGGGGCATTGTTCACCGCGACGTGAGCCCGCACAACGTGCTGGTCAGCGAGCAAGGCGAGGTCAAGCTGACCGACTTCGGCATCGCCAAGGCCATGGGCCGGCGCGAGCACACCGGACATGGTGTGATCAAAGGCAAGCTGGCCTTCATGTCGCCCGAACAGGCGTCAGGCACGGCAGTGGACGGACGTTCCGACCTCTTCTCTCTCGGCACTGTGCTGTACCTGCTGGGCACGGGACGTCGCCCCTTCGACGCCCCCACCGATCTCGAGGCCCTGGTGCGCGTGCGGCAGTGCCAGTTCGCCCCGCCCGCCCAAGTCGCGCCCGACATCTCGCCCGAGTTTGCCCGCATCACCCTGCGGGCCATGCAGGCTACCCCGGCAGACCGCTATCAGAGCGCAGAAGAGATGCTGGTCGACATCGAAACCGTGCAGCGCTCTGCCTTCAAGCCCGCGGGCCAGACCGAGCTCAAGCGCTGGCTGGCGGACCTGCAGCGGATAGATGGCGCGCCGACCATCTCAAAGGCGGCCGATCAGACGCCTACGGTGGACGATTCCCAAGCACTGCCGCTCGCCGACAGTGAGGATCTGGTGTTCGACGACTCTTCCCAGCTTTGGCAACCGGAAGAAGGTCCGGTCCGCCCCACGCAACCCACCATGGCTGCCGTACCGGCGCTTCAGCCCACGATGCACGTCGCCACTCCGGCCCTCACACCCCCTGCCAAGCAGCAGTCGAAAACCTCGCGACGATTGGCCATCGTGTTCTTTGTGGGTGGGATGGCTGCGTTGCTGGCGTGGCTCGGACTGCGCGAGACTCCGCGACGCCCCCGTCTAGCAACGCGATCGTCGCCTGCGCCACGCCCGGCGGTCCAGCTGCCAGCGGCACCAATTCCACCGCCGCGTGCTTCAACACCTCCGCCGCCTCCCCAGGCGGCGCCGACGCCTGCCCCCAGCGCCCAGGCGGCCTCGCCTCCAGATGCGCGCCCACCACTGCCACCCACGGCAGAAGACGATGAAGAGGCTCTGCTCCAGCATAGCGAGCCAGCTGCCTCGGACCAGGTTCTCGGCGAAGACGAGGGCGAAGGGCCAGTCAAGCCTCCTGCGGCCAGGCGCGGCCAACCGGCCAAGCCGGAGCGCCCGCTCCCCGAGAGTGTCTCGGTTTACGTCGAGAGCCATCCCAAAGGTGCTGTGATCAAACTCAAGAATCGCGTCTTCGGACGGTCGCCTCTCAACCTGCGCTTTCGGCCCGGAATCATGTACGAATTGACCTTCGTCAAGAAGGGCTATCAGAACACAAGCAAGCGCTTCACGGTGACCGGCCGGAAGAATCAGAAGGTCAGAGTCACGCTCAAGAAGAAACCCGCCCCGAAGAAGTCCCTGCTCCAGCGGATCTTCAGCGGGAAGAGGAAGAAATAGCTTTCTCACCACGGAGAGCACAGAGGCCACAGAGACGAGCCAGAAAGAAGCAAGGACTGAGATCCGGCCAGCACGAATGTGGGACTGCCGCCGTCAACTGACCTGTCCACCAAATCAGGGCAAACCCAGATCCTGTCCGGTCCGAACCCTTTCTTACTTTCCGACCTCTGTGTTCTCTGTGCTCTCTGTGGTGAAACAGCTAGCTTCCGGCTAGTCGCCGCCAGGGTTGTACACGCCCGGCAAGCGCGGGCCGCGCCGATCACCCCCATCGCGCCCGTGGCGGTTGCGGCCATGCCTTGAACGCCTGCGCTGCCTGCGACCGCCACCCGAATCATTTCCGCCACGTCCGTTGGGGTGCTGCCCGCTCGGGTTCTGCCCGCTGGGCGGCGGCCGTCCCGTTCCCCCGCGCGCCAACGCGGCTACCGGCAACGACAATGGCGGTGGCACCACCCATTCCACGTAGGGTCGAATGTTGGCGTCGCGAATTGCCGCCCAGCCGGCTGCGAACTCAGGCGCGGCTTCTTCTGTGCGAATCTCAGATGGTGCAGCCTCGCCCAGAAATGCCTCAGCCTCACCCGCTTCCAGCACGATTTCTCCGGCTGCGGGTTCCCCGGAAACCGGCGCCTCCTGCCAGATGCTCGGATCGATGATGCCGTCGCGGTCGGGCGGAGCCACCCACGGCGGCGGGACAGAGGGCGACGGCAGATCGGGGATGGCGGTAGGGAAGATCGGCACGGGACGAGGAGCCACGGCCGGCTTTTCCCCACGACGCCGGTGGCGGCGCGAGCGGCTATGGAAATCGGTCGCAGCGTGCAAGCCGTGCCGGGCGTCGGCATCGCCCGGGTCGAAAACCTCGCTGTCCAGGCCCGCGCACGAGTCACACAGGCCACACTTTCCACCGTTCTCCTCGCCGAAATACGCGCGCATCATCTGCACCCGGCAGCTCTGCGTGTTCATATACTTCAGCAACTCGGCCAAGCGCCGCCGGTCGGAAATACGCCGAGCCTCGAACACCGAAGCCGCCTTGTCGATCTGCTCGCGCGTGGGACGCGGCTCCACCCCTGCCCAACGCGCAGCCTTGACTTCCACGGCCACTCCCATGGCCTCCAGCACGGAGAGCACCACGCGCACGCGGCGCTCAGGCAGGGCCATCGACAGGGCCAAGTCGCGTACCGAAACCTCTTTGCCTTCGTCGCTCCAGGCATAGAGCCCCTCGGCCACCGCCCGGGCCTGCGTCTTGGTCGGGTGCGCTTCTTTGAGGAAATGCTCCTGGATGGCGATGTCGTCGGGCTGGAAGAGCAGCACGCAGCGGGCGGGCTTGCCGTCGCGGCCCGCGCGCCCGGCCTCTTGCACGTAGGACTCGGGCGAGCCCGGCATCTGGTAGTGGATGATGTAGCGGATGTCCGGCTTGTCCACGCCCAGACCGAAGGCGTTGGTGGCGATCATGACCACCTTGCGCCCGGACGACATGAACGACGCCTGCGCCTTCTCCCGCTCCTCCGTCGTCATCTTGCCGTTGTAGCGCTCGACCGGAATCTTGCCGTGGCGCAAAGCCACGTAGAGTTCGTCGACCGCCCTGACCGTCGCGCAGTAGACAATGCCCGGCCGCCGCAAACGCTGGATCAGCTTGCCCAAGACGCGCAGCTTGTCCGCCTCGCCGCCGACTTTGCGCACGTCGAATGCCAGGTTGGGACGGTGGAACGACACCCGGCAGGTGTACGCATCTTTCATCCCCAACTGGGCCATGACGTCCGCGGAAATGGCCGGCGTGGCGGTGGCGGTGAGGCCCAGGATTGGTGGCCGCCCCAGCACCTCCGCCGCGCGCCGCAGGCCGAGATACGAGGGTCGGAAATCATGGCCCCACTGGGACACGCAGTGGGCCTCGTCCACGCAGAAGAGCGAGAACTTCACGCCCTGCAGCGCGTCCTGCACGGCGGGCGAACAAACCGACTCGGGGGTGATGAGAATCAGCTTGATGCGGCCCTCGCGAACCCCTTCCAGATCCGCAGCGCGTTCCTTGGCGGTACGGGTCGAATCGATGCGCGCCACGGCCACGCCCGCGGCTTTCAGCTTGCCGACTTGATCCTCGATGAGCGCCAGGAGCGGCGAGACCACCAAGGTTGGGCCAGGCAACGACAAAGCAGGTAGCTGATAGGTCAGCGACTTGCCGCTGCCCGTGGGCATGACGGCCAGGGTGTCGCGACCGCTCAAGACCGACTCGATGACCTCGGCCTGTCCGGAACGCAGCTCGCGAATGCGCAGGATGGGCCGTGCGTGATCCACCGCCTGCCTGAGGGCCGGGGAGTACTCCGATTCAGGCATGGCCCGCGCCGTGGGAATGGCAGCCGGGGAGAGCGGCTCGACCGGGACAGGGGCTTCCCGTACGCGAAAAGGCCTAGCCTCGCTCTCCGAACTGTTGATGATGATGGTCGGCTCGGCCTCATCCTGCGCAGCCACGAGCCCGGCTTCGCCGTCGTGCCCATCGACACGCGGGGACTCGTTGGCAGCAGCGGCTTTAGCCGGCTCCCAGTTGGACGGGGTACTCAGTCTCGACTCCTCTCCGAACTCACTTCACGTAACCAAAGTGTGGATTCCTGCACCAACAACCCCTCGTGCCCGGGCACGGCCCTAGTTGCGGGACCGTTGGGAGGCCGGTCTCAGTACAACCTCGACCGCTTGGAGGTCAGCACGGACGCAAAGTCCGCCTTGCAGGAACGCCCCCAAAACGTACCACGTTCTCCCTTGCGCAACAAGAATTCTCCTCGCATCCGCCACCATGGCACATCATGTGCTGAGGCTCACTCTGTGCCGGCTCTCCTTGCCCTTTCGCCTGATGCTCGTCCTCGAGAACGGCTGCTGGCTCGCGGGCCGAGTGCACTCTCCGACGCAGAGCTTCTTGCAATCCTTCTCGGAAGCGGCCGCCAGGGGCAAAATGTCGTCGAAATCGCTCAGGATTTGATGGCTCGGCTGGGCGATCTGCGCGGCCTGGTAGATGCCGCGGAGGCCGAATTGCGCACCCAGGCGGGGGTCGGCCCAGCCCGGGCCGCCGTGATCCAAGCAGCCCTT
>PMLB01000027.1 GCA_003158735.1 Myxococcales bacterium
CTGCGCGCGTGCGAAACCAGGCGAGCCGGGAGATTGAAGACGGCGAAGCGCAGCCGTTTGGGCCTGGCATCCTCGAAGGGCGGCGGCAGATCCAGCACCTTCATCGCCGACAGCAGGTTGTAGGTCACAAGGCACAGCCTGAACCAGGCGGCGTTGGCGCCGAAGGTCGCACAGGGCAACACGCCACCGCCCAATTCGTTCTTGACCACATCGTGGACGACCTCAATGCACCCGGCCTTCCGGTAGTGCCATCGGACCAGTGCAATGGCGTCCTCGCCGAAGTCGTTGCTGACGATGCCGAGATACTTGATGCCTCCCTGCTCGGCAAACATGTCGGCCTGCCTTCGTTCGATCTGTTTTGCGGAAGGCTGGCGCAAACCCATGCGGCAACAACCGCCGCTTCTCGCCGTTCATTCCCCCACGCGAGCCATTCGGGTGAGCATCGAGACCATGCGTTCGAGAAGCTCGTGCGCCCGGGTTGCCTCGTCGCCGAGCACGAATTGCAGGGCCAGCAAAGCATCGACGATGGCGGCGCATTCCAGGGCTGAACCGCGGGCGATGGCGTAGAACCGCCGTGCCTCGCGGTCCTCCATCGTGCCTTTGCCGCTGCCTTCGGCGATATTGAGAGAAACCGAGAGCGCAGCCCGGCGAAGCTGGTCAGCCAAGGCGCTGTGACCGCGGGGAACCCGCTCGGCCAGCGTCGAGGCCACACCCAGAAACGTCACCGCGCAACGATACACATCGAGTTTCTGAAAGCCGAACATGCATGAGTTTCGGCAGCAGAGCGGAAAAGTTGCACGGCCACGGCCACGACCACGGCCACGGCCACGGCCACGACCTCCGTCTTCACCCAGCGGGTGACGGCTTCGTCGCACCAAAAGCCAAACGCCACGGCTGGTTACGCCCTGATCCCGCGACTTGGCGCGGGATCAGGGCGAGTCCATCGCCGTCCAGGGTTCTCATTTCTGTCATCGCGAGAATGGAAGTCCTGCAACGAAATCAGTGATCCGCCGGCTTGCTCGTCGCTCGCCCAGCGAAAAGCGCTCAAGCGCTCGGCTTCCGAACCGCTCACCGCCGCGGGATCAGGCAGGCCCCAATGCGGTCGGGTGGTCTTGCCGAGGAACACAGGACGCAGGAGATGTCCTGATGTCTTTGGCGGTGCTCCATCAGGGTCCATCTATATAGGAGAGCGTGCACGTTGTGGAACACAAGACGGAGGTGCCCGCAGGACAGTTGCATAGGACTGGGCGCGACTGACAACTCATATCCTCTGGGTGGCCAACCGGGTTCAGTTTGGCATCCAGGCACATGCCATTCAGACTACCCAAGTCGCATCGTTCCCCAATATTGGCGTCGACAATTCCATCGCCACAGCAGGGTGTCGGTCTCGTGTCGTCTGCATCGGCAGATGCGGCCCGTGATTCAGGAAGACTACCATCCGACCAGGTGCCACTACAAACAACCGGGGGTACTCCTGCATCTGCCGCCGCCCTGCATAGAATGGACTGGGAACACAGACTGACTTTGTAACAACGATCTGGGTCCGGACAGCCAATCTTGTCAAGCGCTACTTGGGTGTAGGAGTAGCCCCAAGACGTTACCTGTATGTCGCCAGGGTTGCACTGTGGTAGATCATTGCAATGCTCGCCGTCGGGCAACAGGCATAATATTGTTCCGCTCACGGAATAGCACTCACGTTCCGCTGGACAATTCGCCGAGGCCACTTGCTCGTCGCCCGGGTTGCACAAGGGAAAGAATGCGGGGAAATGGAAGTAGCCTATCGAGCCACCCGTTCCACTATCCCCGTCCGGTCCGCCGGCATCCGCGTCCGTATCTGTCCCACGTCTGCATGCAATGGCTTGCCCACACTCCTGATTGACGTAGCAGGAATCTGGGTAGTTCAGACAGTCTTCGTCCGAGGTTATCGGAATATCGCCCGGATTGCATGACGGCGAAGCGTCGCATGGGCCGTCAGTTGCTCCATCAGGAGCAGAACAAATAATGCAGACCTCTCCAGTGCTGCCTGCGTGGCCTCCGCTGGCTCCATCAGCCGCATTGCCCTCCACACGGGAGTTGCCACAGGCCAGTCCCATGAAGCCGGACACGAAGAAGGCTGCTACAGCGGTTGATACTTTGAACATTGGTTCCCTGTTGTCGCGTTAGCTACCGTACTCCGGCAGCGTGATCAGGTTGTTCCTGTCCTTCTTGTCGGCCGTCGTCCTCAGGTACTTCGTGCCATCTAGATTCCGGATGACATGGGTGTAGACGCGCATCTTGCGCAGCTCTTTCGGGTAGGCGTCCTCGAGGAGGAAGCGGTTGAGCCGCGGGAGATCCGTGCCGGTCCCCTTGGCATCGGCCAAGAAAGCGCGGGTCTCGGGCCGCAGGTTGACGGCGGAGAAGCGGTCCGGGTCCCAAATGGACGGGCCCTGGACGACCGCCGTGAGGTCCTGCGCTAGGAGCTGGGGCAGGTTGCCCGGATTGGTCTTGCCGCCGTGATAGGCCGACAGCGCCTGCACGGTAGCGGCGGACAGTTTCGACAGCAGGAACTCGGAGACATCGTCGCCGTTCCCTTTCAGCTTGTGGGCCAGCGCCGGAAGGTTCTTGTTCACATCCTCGGCCTCGAGAGTCGCGGGCAGATCGATGAAGAAGATGAAGCGGCCGCTCTCCTGCATCTGGACGGCCTGCGCGATGGGCAGCAGGTACAGCGACTGGTCAGGGTTCTTGCCGCCGATGCCCAGGAGCTGCTTGCCGCCCTTGACCTTGCGGCTCTTGATGAACGACACCTGCATCTGCACGGGCGTGGTCGCGTAGGCCGCATCAGGGATCATCTGCGCCTGCAGCCAGCCGCTGCTCGCCTGCACGGTCCCATCGGGCAAAATGGCCTCGCCGGTGGCGGCGACGACCTTCTCGGCGACCCACTGCGAGGGATCGCCGCGGTGGTGCCAGAACCAGTCGGCGCGTATGTCCGCGGGCAACGGCAAGCGTGTCGCGCTCTCGTCGCGCAAGATGGGCCCACGTCGCAGCGATGGTGAGATGCACGACAGGCCCGAGGCCGTCCAGTCGCGCATCAAACTGACCTTCTTCTGGGGCAACAGCCCCGTCGTAACGTGAACGTCGCTGCCGGGCATCATGAGCAAGGTCAGCGCGACGGTCGTGCCCGGGGTCGCGTAGAAGAACCCGCTCTGGTCGATGTAGGGCGAGTCGAGGCTGGCGAGTCCGACGGCATCCACCAAATTCAGCAGCGCCGGATCGACAATGTAGGCGCGCGAAAAGTCATCGGCGACGTAGTACGCAAGCAGCCCGTCCTGCGAGTGGGCCAGCGTGCCGAGCTTCACCGGCACGGCGGTGGCGGCGTTTTCAGGAGGTTCGCGCGGGTCCTGCACGTCGATCTTCAAGAGCGCCCGCACCACCGCGACGGGATGGCCCAGCAGCAGGCTCAAGTGCTCGTTACCCGCTTGGCCGCTGAGATCGACCGTCCAGCGTGTGATGTCGAGCGCTGCCAGTAACGACACGAGGCTGGTCTGCACGTCGGTGGCCGTGCCTTTCTTCTGGGCGGTGCTCAGGGCGGTGTCGGCCGCGATAAGGCCGTCGGCCAGCTGGCCCAGGAAAGGGTTCGTCTTGATGGCGGCGCTCGGCCGGGCGCCCAGCGCTGCCGGCTGCCCGGGGTCCAGCTCCCACGCGGTGCCGGTCACCGGATCCGCGTGCAGCTGCCCGAGGCCGTTCCCCTCGGCGTCGAAGAACTCCAGCGTGCCGTCGAGGAGCGACGGCAGGACGTAGCCGCACACAGGGCTGAGCCCGGGCCCGGCCTCGACCTGGCCCCCGCTCGGGTCGACGAAACGGAACATGGCGCGGGCGGGCGCTGTGAAGCGCGGCCGCAGCGCCGCGATATCCGGCTGGCCCGCGACGGCCAGCGAGGAGCCTACGACGAGCTGACCTCCGGCGACCGCGCCGCCGAGGATGTCGAGGTGACGGCCGAAGGTGTCGACCAGCCGGATTCTGTCGATGTGCAGGAAGCCGGCTCGCAGCGCGGTGAATCCGTCCGGACGGAGATCCTGCTTCAGCGTGGTGTTGCCGCCGATCTTGGTCAGCACGGCGCCGAGCCAGTCGCCGCGCAGTTGCTCGGCGATGCCACCCAGACCGCCGGCCAGCAGATCGGCGTCGGCGTGCGTGTCGATGCCGTCGTCGGCGGACGTGACCGCGTTGATGAGTTCGGTCGGCGTCCCATTGAGCACCACGCGACCGGAAAGCGGATGCGTCGGATCCGGAGCGGGCAGGGCGGTCACCTCGGGGATGTCGAAATCGACGGTGCCCAGGCGCCAGTCGTGCGCGCCACGGGGCGACGGCAAATAGGTGGCCGACCATTCGAGGTGGACCGGCGTCCACGGAAGCCCGGGTATGGTGACGCCGACCGGGCTCGGCAGCGTGCCGGTGTAGGCTGCTGCGAAGGTGTCGCCGGCGTGCGCGGGATCGAAGGTGATCCACCAGGCGGCGCGCGCCGCCGCCACGGCGGAGGGCGCGTTGGCCGACGCCGCGAGATCGGGGGACGAGCCGGGATCGATGCAGGCCAGCTCGACCAGCAGATCGGCAGTCTCCGACGGCGCGCCCCAGGCCGCGGGCAGCGCCGCCAACGGAGCCGCCGGCAGCACGTCGCTGCCCTTGCCCGGGTTGCCGCCCGCGACGCCGAAAGCCGTCAGCGTATCGCCGGTGGTGCGGCAGGCGAGGTCGCCCGACTGGGAGTAGCGCCCGTCCCCGCCGTGGCGCGCGCTCTTGCCGCCGCCGTGGATGACGATGCTCGGGTCGAGGGCGTGCCACACACGCGGCAGCGTCCGGTGCACTGGTGTGAGGGATCCCATGGCATCGACCGGCGTGGGCGAATACGGCGGCGGTTGCCAGATGTGTTCGGAGCGCGCGCTGGTGTATACGCCGATGGACGACGTCCCCTTGGTCAGGGTGTACGAGTCCACGATGGCCAGGGATGCGTCGAGGACGTTGAGCCACCAGCGGAGGTCCGCGGTCTCCTTGATAACCTCGATGAGCGTTTCGTCGGTGGGTAGCAAGATGTCGTGCGCGGTGAAGGCCGTGCGCGCCGCCGCCGGCAGAGATCCCTTGTTGAGGTCGTCGCGGCAGGTGGCCGGGATACTGAACAGGAGCTGGCCCGAAGGCTTCGATCCGAAGCGGCTGACGTGCAGGGCCGTGTCGAGCATGGCCGGGCCATCCGGATCGCTCGGGTTCGGCAGGGCGCCCTTGAGCACGCCCTCGACCATGCTGCCGAGGTCGGGCGACGAGTCGCCCGGCAAGACGACGGCGGCGATGGCTTCCGCGAGGGTCTCGCCCACGCCGACCTCGACCCCGGCCGCCGACGCAGGCCTGAGATCGCCCTCGACGCCAAGAATTCCGTGCGCATCCTTCGTCCACGCGGCGTCGGGCCAGCCGATGGAGACCGCCATGCCGTGGTACACGGAGCGCGACGGACAGGCCATTCCCGACGCGAGCTGGTTCGGCGCCCAACCCAGCGCGGCCATCTTGTCGTGGAAATCGGACTCGGACGTGTTGGCGACGGGATCCTTGGCGGCGTCGCCGTACCAACCGCACACGGCGTATGCGACTGGCCCGGTGATCCCCGTGAGAGGATCGAACATACCGAAGCGGTTCACGACGTTGTCGTAGTAGCCCGCCCACGACATGTCGCCGAAGCTGATCATCGAGAGCCCCTGCGTGGCCGCCGGAGTTGACGACATGCCCGGCGCGACGGGGACGCACGACGGCGTCTGTGCGCCAGCGTCCGGAATCAGCCAGGCATCGACTGTGCGCTTGCCCGCGCCCGGAGCGCCGGAGAGCCGCATGATGAGCCACCGGTCGGGCAGCGGCGGGAACTTCATGTTTCCTTCGCTGTCGCCCCCGCCGCGTGTCAGCGCGTCCGGCAACGCCCAGTGCAGGTAGGCCCCCACTGGGCGAGCCTGCGCCAGCGGCTGGAAGGGGTCGGGCAGGAGTTTGTGCTTCTTGGCGGGCCCCTTGTACGGTTTGTCCGGCACGTCGAAAGCCGTGAAGGCCCAGTCCTCGGGTTGCCCCGCGTCGCGGACCGCCAGGACGTCGAGTGTGATGGGGACGAGCAGTGCGGTCATCTACGAGCTCCCTGTGACGGAGAAGCGTTGACGGATCGGAGGACGGATGAGCTGCAGCGCCAGCGCAGCCGAAGATCCTGCGGCGCCGAGATCGGAGGCGAGTTGACCGATGTTCACGACCCCGGGCAACGCGTTCTGCCGGAAGGTGACCGTTGCTTTGCCGCCGGTATCCGCCCCGCTCGCGTTGCGGCGGGGAACGAAGAACGTGCCCGACGCGTCCTCGTCGACGCCGAGCTGGAGGCCGTGGTGCGGCTCCTCGATCCAGATGAGGCGTGGGATTCCGTCGAAGAGCGCCAGCAGAACCGACGGCGAAAGCCGCTCCAACCGCAGAATGCCCATGGCCTTGCCGGCGAGCGCCGGATCGGAGGGATCGGCGCCGGCCGGCACGTCGGCGTTCCAGGCGCGCACCTGAAGCCCGGGCCGATCCGCCACCAGTGACGAGCGCAGCAGGAAACCCGATACGATCGGGGGCACGGGCGTATCGTCGGCCTCGGCGGCCGGCACGTTGCCGAGCGTGAGCCGGCGTTGCACGATTCGGCGCACATACGGCAGATAGTGCCTGCGGGCTGCAATCGCCCGGGGCGCTGCGCGCCGCACGCGCGCCATCTCGCGGGTTCCCGTCGTGTGCTGCTCGAGCGCCCCTGACGCCAACGCATCCAACCAGGTCTGGTCGAGCGTAAAGAACCGAATCGCCCCGTCCGGCAGCAAGCGCGCATCCGGCACGAGATAGGGGAAGGGTATGTTGTAGAGAAGATTGAACTGACTGATCGTGAACTGGCAGTAGGCCGGGACTTCCTTGTCGGACGACGTGCCGGTGGACTCGGTCAGCGCGCGCGCCGACGATGGCAGTCCTGGCCGCAGGGCTACCCTGACCTCCGGCGCGAGCAGGTCGTGAAGGCGCGCGGCCAGCAGCCTGGCACCGAACGAGGGACGCGGGCCGCGTGCCACCGGCTCTGGCTGCTTCTTCGGCTTGCGGCCGGCGGCGCGCGGCGGCTGCCCGATGGGCCGCGGTCGCGCGGCCGCAGGATGCGCGCGCCAGAGGTTGGCCCGCTGGATCGGCTTCGAGAGGATAAGCTGGGCGACCTGACGGCGAACGTCGTTGATGCCGACGCGTTCGGCGCCTTTCAGGGCCGGCCGCACGCCGGGAGGGGACGCCACGGTTTCCAACACCCGCGCGGCCGCCATCACCGAGCGCGCCTGCGCTTCGGCGCCGCGATGCCACTCGAGCATCTCGCGCAAGAAGTGTCCGTCGGCAGTCCCCAGCAGCCGGCCCAGCTCCCAGGCGGCGGCGAGGGAAATGTCGTCGGCAGCGCTTCCCACCGGCTTGTCGGCGGCCAGTCCGAGCATTGGCCCGCGATAGGGCACGAGACTGGTCGCGCCGTCGTGGTCGGTATGAGACACCTCGATATTGCCGTCGGCATCGAGGACGTCCGGCGCTGTGCTTGCCGGAGCGCCGAATGGCCCCGCGTCCAGCGCGCTTACCTCGTGCTCGAACGTCTTGTGCATGCCCTGGCAGGTGAACGACCAGCTGAACAGAACGATGAGCGTCGTGTCGGCCGACGGCTGCCACAGGTCGGTCCGCCCCTCCAGCGACACCAAACACGACACGTACGCGACCGCCGAGTCGTCGTCGGCGGGCAGGGGCAGGCGGTTGCCGGTCACCACCGCGAACCACCCGTCGTCGTCGGCGCCGGCCAACTCGGTGTCGGCCAGGTTCACCTGACGGATGTGCGCCAGCGAGGAGAGCTCACTGCGCGACGGGAGCACCGCCTGGAGGGTCGCCACGTCCTTGACCTTGATCGCCGTGATCTGTTGATCCTCGTCCAGTCCCAGCCGGGCTCCGAGATCCTTGGCGACGTCTTTCGTCTTGCCCGACCAGAACGGGGTGCCGTTGTTGTCGCTCAGCTCGGATTTCTGGAAGGTCAGCAGCGCGAGCCAGGGCGCGTGGTCGGCCGAGTCGATGATACGCTCCCAGGGCAGCGTGCGGCGGCCGAGCACGACATGCGGCAGGCGATCGCCGAAGGCGCCATTGGCGTCGCGCGCCGGGAAACAGCCCTGGAAATTTCCCGGATCGAGGGCGAAGCGCGGCGCTACGATCTCGATGCATGTCTGCTGCGGTTGCGGGACGGGATTTGCATCGGCCCAGGCGCCGGACCCGTCCTGCAGCTTGATCTCGAGTGAGCTGGTGATGCGATAGACCCCGGCTTCGAGATCGGGTTTGACCGCGTCGTAGAGTCGGATCGATCCGACGGCTGGAGCGTCGCTCATGGCACCTTCCTCTTCCGAGCGCTCGGAATCCTGTCGACCGGCGTGACGGCGAGCCGGACGGCATCCGCGCGGGTCTTGCTTGACTTGCCCTGGCTCTTGCTCGCGGAACGGCCACGGCGATCCGCGGCCCGGGCCAGGCGTGCATGCGGGTGCTTGGTCAGATACTGCTGCCATCGCGCCACGCCGCCGCGCATTCCCAGGACGCCGGCCAGCCGCCACGACAATCCAGCGACGACCCGTACGCGCAGACACGTGGCAGAACGGCTGGCCGGCTTGGCGGCGAAAACAAGCTCGAGGCGCGATCCCGCGCGCACCACGCGCTCCGGGCGAAGGCGCTCGCCGTCGATGGCGACCTCGACGTCGGACGCACGCGCTCCCGCCTCGCGCCGATCGAGCCGCACGACGATCACAGTCGGCGCCGAGCCATGCTCGAGGGAGAACCGCGTGGTGATGGCGCCGGGGTACGCCGAAAACACGACGGCGGGCACCCAGCATACAGCGCCGGCTCGCCCGTAGCGCGGCGGCACAGCCCAGGGGCCCGCGGTGTGCACCGTCGCGCCCGGCGCGACGGCGGTCGATGTTCCCGCGAAAAGGAGCTGCGTGTCCAGCTCCCACCCGGCGACCTCGGGCACCTCTTGATCGAGGACGAGCAGACGCCGCGTGCCGGCCGGCGCAAAGAGGACCTTGCCGCTGGCGGTGCGGTCCTGCACAACCCCATCGCCCCCTTGCAGCGCGAGGGCTCGGATACCCCGATGCGCGCCGTCGATGGCAGCCCGGTGTGGCGTCGAGGGGTCGAGCAGCCAGACCTGGGCGCTCCCGCGCTCGAGGGGCGCCGCGGAATTCGCCGGCTTCGTTCCGGCCGCTGCCGCCAGCGGCGGCGCCACCCGCACCCGGCCGGCGCCCGGCGGCGCGAGCACCATCCTGAGCTGCGGCGCCTGCGGCGCACGGACCGCCACCACCGCGCGCGGTTTCTTCGCGGCGCGCGACCTCTTCATCGCTGCCGGTGCCGGCGCCACAGGACCGAAGCTCATGGCAAGCGGAGGCAGATCGTCCTCGACCATCGTCGAGAACGGGATGTCGCCGACCATCGTTCCCTCGATCGTGGCGCCCTTGGTGGCGAGGTCGACCGCGCCCAGGGCGGGAACCATGTCCGACGCAGCCTTGCTGGTATCCGGCTGGCCGGTGGCCGAGTCGCGATCCGGAACGCTGGCCCAGTCCCAGACGGCCGGAGGGAAGTACCCGCGGCGGGGCGTGGCGACGAAGGACGAAGGATCGACGAGGTTCCACGAATCCGGGGCGGTCAGCTGCTCGACTTTGACGACCAGGACTGCCTTCGCCTGGCTGACGACTTTGCGGTCGCAGGGCACGACGTCAAACGAATCCCTGCCGTTCTCCGCGAACGCGGATGGGTTGTCGTCTTGTCCCTCCAGCCGCCAGGCCGAAGCCGGCATCTTGCTGTCGACGTGCATGGTGAACAGTCCCGCCACCGGCCAGGGTTTGTCCGACGATCCATTCGGCTGATCGGTGCCCGGCAACGCCCCCGCCGCCACGGCGGTCGACGTGGCCGCAGCCGATCCCCCGGCCTCGAGATACTTGGCGCACGCGTCCGCCCAGCTCAGGTAAACCTGCGGCGTGACCGTGTCGCCGAAAGGCACGGTCACAGTGGCGATGAGCAGCTCGACCGTCGCCTCGCCGTGCAGCGGTGGCCCCTCGATGCGTACGCTGGCGCCGAGCGTGACGCTCACGTTGATGGTGATGGTCCCGATCCACACGTCGATGTCGTAGTGGAAGGCGGCGCCGATCTCCACGCTGATGTCGGCGTGATAGCTGAACGGATCCCACATGACCAGCACGTCGAGATCCGCCGAGAACCACACCCGGATCGGGTCGACGTCATAGGACGCCTCAAGCGATCCGCCGAACATGATCCCCGATTGTGTGATGGTGAAGAACGATCCGCCCTTGACCACGATGCCGTTGCCGACGTTCCAGTGGAAGCCCACTTGCGGGACGGTCGGGTAGTAGGCAGGCGGCGTGAAGTACTTCGAGTAGCCGCCGATGCTGAGGAGCACCTGGGGCGGACCAGCTTTCGGGTACTCGGGCCCCTCGAACCAGATGATGAACGCGAAGCCACCCGTCAGCTGACAGTCCTTGCTGATGAGCCACGAGTTCGGCGTGAGCGCGGCCCGCAACGACAGCACCTGATCGATGGTGCTGTACTTCGCCGCCAGGGCCAGCTCAAGCGAGGCGATGGGCTCCGACGGCGGCAGCTCGAGCTGCATGAGGCCGAGCAGCGTCACCTCGAACCCGTGATCGATGGACAAAGTGATGAGCGCCGTGGTGTGCAGGAGTTCGAAGGTCGAGAACTTGATGCCGGCGGCCAGCCAGAAGGCGCCGTGCCCCGGTGGGATGTCGGTGCCGATCTCTTTCAGCTGCTCCATGGGATCGCCGCCCGTCCCCGTCATCGCGCTGACCAGGGGGAAGCTGGTCACCGCCGCCGGATCGCGTGGGGTGAGCAACCTGCGGTTGAAGCCTATGCCGCCGGCCAGCCCGGTGATGAAAAGGTACGGCGGGCCTCCGATGGGCATGGAGATGGCGAGGAAGCCGAAGAAGGATGCGTACTCGCCGTACTGCGGATCCTTGACCTGCGCGTAGGCGCCCAGCGCGGAGAAACCGCGGCCAGAGACCTGGATGGAAAGTCCGCCTTCGTAGTCCACCACCGAGACGTTGTTGGGCAACGTCAACGTCGCCTTGCGCAGACCACCCGAGATGGAGACGGCAGACGCCTGGAAGCTGAGCGCCAGACCGGCTAGGTCGACGGTCCAGCGGCTGAGATCCGTCGGGTGCTGCAGCGGCACGAGCAGGCTCAAGTCGTCGACTTCCAGCGCGAAGCCGGAGACCGACACACCGCCGCTGATGCCCACGCCGAGCGAGCCCAGATCCGTCAGCGTGCTGGCGTTGCGATAGATGAGCGCGATGTCGTCAATGTGCAGCGGACCGAACGTCTTGTTGATCTCGAACCGGATCTCGGCCTGCCCGTCCTTGCCGTTGACATGCACGAGGAACTTCGGATCCACAGGACGTGTCGCCACCATCAGATCGAACGGCGGATTGGCTGGTGCGGTGTCACCGGAGCCGCCCGAGCTGAGCAGCGAGGAGGCGACCGGATTCGAGTTGTCGCCCGACGCGATGAACATTCCCAGTCCGTCGAGCTCGAGCGCGCCCAGCAGATTCTTGGCTGACGGTGCATCGGGCCCCGTCAGGGGGACGTCGAGGCTGGCGTACAGCCGCGCTCCTCCGAGACGGAACCCGCCCGCGCTGACCAGCGGCGCCGAGGCGTCGCTGGCCGCCAGCCCCACGCCCAGCCCGGCCAGGCGGAGCGCCGGAGCAATCTTCGGTGCCTGCGCATCGCTGAGGTCGAGCAACAGCAGGCCGATCCCCGCGCCCGCGTCGCCCCACTGGGGATTGAAGGTGGACGGCAGGCCGAGGAAGATTGTGCAGGTGAAGTCCCCCACCGTGAACGACTGCTGGCCGGCCAGCACCACTCCGTACAGCGAGTCGCTCTTGCTGGTCTTCAGGCTGAACCCGCCTGGCAGGGGCACCGTGAAATCGTCGAGCGCGTTGAGCAAACCGCGCAGCAAGGTCTGCGCATCGGGCAACGGCGCCCCGATCTTCCAAGCGCCCGCGGTGCAGGTGGCCAGCTGGGTCGCCAGCACGAGGTCCTTGACCGTGGTGCTCGCGCCTCCGGTCAGCAAGTTGGGAAGCGTTTGCGTGAGGACGCCGGCCTTGTCGACCGCGTCGAGAACCAGCGAGAGCGCCATGGGCAGGAGCAGATCCTCGGCGATTTGCACCAGCTGGTCCGCGTTCGGAGGCGCCGGGTTCGGGAAGAGCGGGATGAGGAGAGCGGAGGGCGCGCCGGGCGGCGGGGCTAGGCCGAGGGGAGAGAAGCCGGCCGAGAGCTGCGAGGTCGCGTTCCACGAGAGCGACAGGCCGGGGTTGAGCGCCGGTCCGATTCCGAGATCGATGGCGACCGCGACGTCGAGCTTCGCCGACGGCGCACCATGGTCGAGCCCCAGCCCGAGATCGAGCGTCACCACACCCACGGTCAGTCCCGCCAGCCCGAGTTGCACGCCGATGGGCGTGGACGCGAAATCGGCTTCGACGGTGACCGGACCGATGCCGATGGACACCTTCCCGGGCGCCGAGGTGGGCGGCACCGTGATCGCGCCGTTGCCGAGGAGTCGCTGCAACAGCGTGGCGGCTGCGCTGGCCAGGGCCGCGGCCTGCGTCTGGATGGTTCCGGCGGTGAAGCTACCCACCAGTTTCGCCAGCTGGTCGGCCCTCTGCGCGAAGCCGGTTCCCGCCGCGGCGGTGGGATCGTAGATGCTCAGCGCCTGGGCCACCGCCAGGATGTCGTCGAGCACCGCCGGGCGCGGCGTCTTGGCGTCGAAGTACCCGGCTACTTGGTCGAGCACTGCGGGCAGCAGTCGGTTCTCGGCAGCGGACAGCAAGGTGTCGAGCCCCGAGACTGAGGGCATGAGCGTGAGGTTGAGGCCGCTCGTCGTCGAGACCTTGAAGCTCAAGCCGGACGTATCGGCTCCGGCCGCCAAGGTCAGCCCGCCCCAGCCGCCCGGCAGGGGAAGCGTGAGCGACAGGCTGCCGCCCGGAGTGACGTGGCGTGAGGCATCGACATCGAGCCGCGCGTTCAGAGCGAGCGTTGCCGCAGAATCACCAGTTCCCCACAGGGCGATCGGGGCGGAGGTCCCCACTTCGAGAGCAAAGGTTCTGCCGGCGTCGACGCCCGCGTTGCTGAAGTCGACAATAAGCCCGCTGGGCAGGGGAAGCGGCTTACTCGGGTCGTAGGCGAGCCCCAGCGGATCCGCGATGGACTTGATGAGGGACTTCAGGCGATCCGCAACCGGCAGGACGCCGTCGCCCAGGCCGGCAGCTCGGCACAGCCAGGCGGCCGGATCGCGCAAGAGCCCGTCCAGCGCGGCGATGCGCATGCCGCCGCCGAGAAATTGCTCGCCGACGACGGTCAGCACGGCGCTTGCCAGCAAGCGCGGCAGCGAGTCGATCAGGATCTTCCCTGCGTTCGCGTCGAGCGGGATGAGTGACAGCGGCGAATCGATCCAGGGAGCCGTGAGGACGAGCGGTCCCCCCGGCGTGTCGCGGCCGATGGCCGTGCCCGCGATGACCAGCTGCCCCGTGACCTGGGGCGATGGGCTGGCCAGGGGCACGGTGCAGGCGAGCTTCAGACTGCATTCGGGACCGAGGTCGAGCCCGTCACCGCGCACGCTGATGCGCCATGGGGCCGTCTCGATGACGACCTGGAAAGCCAACGACGGCCACGCGATTGTCCACGGACCGCCGCCGGCCAGCGCGCCTGCGGCACGCTTGAACCCGAAGAAGCCGGTGTCGCTGTCGAGGAGCGCCTGGGCGTGCGGCGCCAGCCACGCCCTAGCGTCGCGGGCCAGCGCCTGCCAGCCGTCGGAGAGCGCGGCGGCCGCTTGCGCGCCGGCCCTGCGCACGAGCCCCGCGCTCGCCAGCATCGACAGAAGCGCGTCGAGCCGGCCGCCCGGGACGAGCTTCTTCGGATCGTCGAGCGTGCGGACGATGTTGTCGAGCAGCTCCGGCGCGCGCGGATCTTCCAGATCGAGCGCCGAAGCTACATCCCCACGCAAGCCCGCGTCGTGGAACTTCAGGTTCACGGACAGCGCCGGCGCACCGCTCTCGACGGTCAGCTTGCCGATCAACTCCAGCCAGCGCACGTGCACGCCTGTTGTCGGATCGTCGATCAGCCAACCGTCCGGCTGGCCGATGGCGATGTGCACGGTCGCCGCCGGAGGCGGATCCAGGCTGACGCCACCGCCGGTGAGGGCGAGCCGCCCCAACTCGAACGTGACGTCGGCGGTGATGTCGGGCTCGCCATCGTTCGCTTCCGGCAGGCCCAGCCCGGTCCGTATTCCCCAGGCGAGGTGCGTGGGCTCGTCGCCGGCGGGGGTGTAGGCTGCCGTCAGCGCTGCGGCGAGCTTCGGGATCAGGTGGTCGTCGAGGCTGCCCGGGATGGCCAACGCGGGCACGACTGTCGCGTCGAACGGGGTCGGCAGCGGGCGCGCGAACGCAGAGGCTGGAAACGGCGACGGGAGCGGCGCCGCACCGGCCTGGCCCACTTCCCAGCCCGAGGCCAATCGTCCGAGCAGATCGACCGCCTGCCCGAGCGGCGCACTGACCGAGGCCAACCCGCCCGGCACGAGCGACGCGACCATGCGCAGGGCATCGTGGAGCGACGGATCGGCCAGTTTGTTGTCGTAGGTGTCGCCGAACGGCGTTCCGAGAACGGCCAGCCCGGCGAGAGCCGTGGGCTGGGCAGCGGCGAAGGCCTGGGCCACTCGGCCGAGGTACGAGTGCGCCACCACGACGACGCGCGCCGACGGATTGACCTTGCGGATGGCGGCCAGCACGGCGTCGAGCGATGCGACGGCGTCGTCCAACGACCCGTCGCCGTCGTCGGCGAGATCGACAACGTACCAGCGTGCCGCCACCATGCCGCCGAGATCGGCCTGCTTGGGCGGCGCGCCGGGTATGCGCAGGCTGACGCTGCTGCGATCGGCCGCGGCGACTCCGGAGAGCAGCGCCTCCCAGCAGTCGGCCGCGGCGAGGCGCGGCGCCAGCAGCACAGTGGTCCAGTCATCCGACGGACTCGACGCCGCGAGCCCGCCGAGCCAGTTCTTGATCTGGCTGACCGCGCCGGCGGCCGCCGGCAGAGCGTCGTGCGAGGCCGCCACGGCCTCTCCCATCGTCCATCCCTCGGCGTCCGGTATGGCGCTCGAGCAATCGACGATGCCATCGCTGTTGAACAGGACGTCATCCAGGAACTCCAGGACCGAACCCGACAGGGCGGCGTCGCGGTAGCGGAAGAGATCGGCGATATCGGCGGCGCGGCCGGCGCACCCGAACGCTGTGGACAGCAGATCAGCCCCGCGGGCGATTTCGTCTGGCGAGGCCGGCAGCGCAGCCTTCATCCACGCCGAGGGCGGACCGGCCGGCCCCTGCCACAGCGCGAGCTCCAGCGCCTCCTCGCCGAGCGCCTGCAAGGGCAGAGCCCAGGGACTGTCGACCGCGCCCGCGCCGTAGACGGACAGCGCTGGCTGCAGCGGATCGCGGCCCGGCAGAGACATGCCGCCGGTCAGGAGATAGTGAACGCCCTCGAGCGCCGCGCGCAACAACGGAACGCCGTCGGCGGTGAGAGCCGCTGCGTCGCTGGCCAGTGTGCTGAGCCACGCTCGGATGGCTGCCAGGGGTGACTGGAGCAGCGCTGAGAGGTCGAAGTGCTGGGCCGCCGCAGCCAGCAGCTCGTCGGGCAGCCCCGGTGTCTGCGGTGCACCGCCGAGGAGGAGCCCGGTGAGGGCGCGAGCCGTTGGACCCGCCCACGATCCTATGGCGCGCGCCACGAGCGCCCTGAGGCCGCTCGACAGCGCGTTCGCGTCGACACCAAGGCCGAGGTCCGGTTTGGTGACGTCGAGGCCGGCAGGCGGCGGGAGGGTTAGCGTGCCTACCGCGAAGGTGCTGCCGTCGACGTCAACCGACACGTTGGTCACGTTCGCCGTCAGCGCGAGCTTCTGGCCCGCCGTCCATCGCACGGCCAACGCCACCGCGTCGGCGCGCACAACGAGGCCGTCGCTACCGACGCCGTCGGCGGGTGGCGTGAGCGAGCCGCGCGCCTGAATCCCACCCAGCCACTGCACCGGTCCGATGCGATCGGCGGGCAGATCGACGGCGAGGAGGTTGATGGCGGACCAGACATCCCAGCCTGTCCCTGCCATCTCGGCGCCCAGACCCAGGCGCAGGCGTGGCGTTGTGGCATCCCCCTCGTCCCACAGGGCGAGCTTGAAATTCAGGCCGACGCTGTTGTCGACGTTGATCGGATCCATGGCGATGCGCCACGGATCGTCCGCCGTGCCGGTGCCCTGGACATCCAGGGGATGGATGGAGCCGACCAGCGTGCCCAGGGAGCCGAGCAGCAGCTTGGGCCAGCCGTCCGCGCAGGCGCGCAGGTCGCGGTAGTACTTCGCCAGTGCCTTGACTGGATCGCCGGCGAACAGCGCCACGTCCAGCGAAGGCAGCGGCGCCGCGTTGCCCAGACCGAGCAGCGCCTTCAGCGCGTCGACCGCCGCCGTCCCGACGCCCAACCCGGCGCTGAGGGCGTCGGCGAGCGCCGTTTCCGCAGCCGAGCTCAGCGTGCTGGCGCTGGTGAGGTCGAGGCGGTCGTAGGTCAGCGCCTTGCCCGCGATGGTGATGTCGACGACGTCCAGCTCGAGCAGCGGTGTAACCTGCGGACCGCTCGGCGCGGCCTGGTAGCGGACGCCCGCCCGCAGCGCGCCCACGGACAGGGCACCCCCCGTGGCCGCGGCGTCGATGAGCGGATGATCGCTGCCGGGCGGCGGCGCCGCGATGGCGATGTCGAACCGCTCGAACACGCTGACCGGAGCGATGCCGCCGAGCGGGATCGCGAACAGCACGGCGTCGGCCTGCACGCAGGCGCCCAGGGCGGTGCTCGGCAGGATCGCGCAGGTCGAGATCACCAGGGTGGAGGTCCCCGTCTGCGCGTCGGTGCGGACACCCACCGCCAGCGACAGCTCGGGCGTCGTCGCCGATCCGGCGATGGTCAATGTCAGCGGATGGTCCTCGCTGCCGTCGGGCAGAGCACCCGAAGGCAGCGTGGCCCCGAGCAAAGTCCCCAAGCCGGCCAGCCACGCCACCAGCGGGCGGGGCTCGCCGTTCTGCCCGGGCGCCGCCAGCGCCGCGAGCCAGGTCCGGAACGCGTCGGCGGTCTTCAGCAAATCACCCAGCGGGAAGGGCGGGATCTCGTCGGTCAGGCCGAGGAGCTTCGGCAAAGCCTCGGCGAGTTGCTTCACCTTGTCACCTGCCGAGTCGCCCACCACGTCGGCGGCCAGCCTGAGGAGCGCGGTGACGATGGCCCCGATGGGCGATGTGTCCTTGAAGACATCCCACTCCAGCGGCGACCCGCCGTTGCCTTCGATCCGAATTGTCAGACGGCCGCTCTCCTGATTCGTCGGGAACGGCGCCAGTACCAGGAGCGAGGCCGCGATGGCGTCGCCGTCCGAGCCGACGGGCGCGCGCGCCTCGATGCGCAGCGGATAGCCGTCGTGGCCCGCCACCGCGCTCACCGTGCCCCCCTGTGCCGCGATCAGCACCAGATCGGCGACCAGCGACGGGCCGTCGTCGCCCGCGAACATCTCGGCGGCGACACCGATGGACAGGGCGCTCTCGGGCGCGGCGCTGGCGCGCTCGACCACCAGATACACTTGCCCGGGCTTGCCGTCCTCGAGCAGTGGATAACAGCGGCGGATCGTACCGTCATCGCACGTGCCCAGCCGATCCGCCTCGGCCGGGCGTAGCAACCCCTCCAGCGCCGAGACGAGCGCCGCGCGCTGCACGTCGTTCGACAACATGGTGCCCAGCCGGTCCCACGGCGCGGAGAAGAACCCCGGATCGAGCGAGACGCCGTTCCCGTCGGGCTTGAGGATGCCAAGCGCCGTCGCGAGAGACTCGACTTCCGGGCCCAACGACAGTGACGTGCTCATGATCGATCCTTCGCCCTACCAGCCGGGGAAATTCGGTGACGTGTTGGGATCCATGGGGTTCACGCATTGCTGGGGAGGTGGATTGGCGGGATCCTCGCCGCCGGGGATTTCGTTCAGCGCCAAAATGGCTGTGCTGCGCTTCTTCGCGTCCGTCATGCGCCGGCGTGCGATGTAGCTGGCGATGAAGGCCTGGTTCCACTTGCACCCCGTTTTCGGCCCGCCGGTATCGGGATCGATGTCCGCGGTTGCGAGCTTCTCCGCGACGTTCAAGATGGCGGTCTTGGTGTCCGGCGCCTGCAAGACGGGCCGATTGATGTGCTGATCGAGAGCCAGCGCGGCCCCCAACCACGACGCGAACAATTGCCGCGTCTTGAACCCCTGCGACTTGCCATTCACCAAGACCTGGAACGACAGCGGCTGTAGCGTGAGATCGGTGGCGACGTAGAACTGCAGACCTGTCAGCCGCCAGGCCGCGGTGTGGATTTGGACACGCAGGTACTCCGGCGAGCACAGGGCGGCCAGACGAGCCCGCGCGCACCACGCGCGGCCATCGTCGGGTTGCAGGAAGAGCGCCTTTCTGCCGGATTCCCCGGGGATGTCGCGCGCCTTGCCCGCCTGAAGCCGGAAGAAAGTGGCGTGCGACGGGAAGTAGAGCCGTTCATTCTCGGCGGCGCTCTTGGCCGGATCGAAGGTGGAGGGATCGGCGCCGAAGCGGTTCTGCCCGTCGATGGCGGCCGTGGTCGCGCTTTTCGCGTTCATGTCTGGCAGCCAGCGCCGCGTCTCGATTCCCCACATGCCGAAGAAGAGATCGTACTGCTCCGGATAGAGGGCGCGGAAGCGCTCCCACAGCACCGTCAGGTTCTCGTTGTTGGCAGCGCCCCATTGCTGCAGCCCGAACGACATGATGGCCGTGTCGCCCGCCTGGCACGAGTCGAACGCTCCCTCGTTGATGCTGATCATCGCGGCCAGCTGCATGCGCGCGCGGACTTTGTCGGCGGCGACCGGCGATGCCTCGGGCGGGTAGTTTCCGCCGGCAGGCCCGAGATCGCAGACGATCTGCAGCCTGCCCGCCCGGACATCGTCGGCGTCATCGCCCAGGTGCTGCACGAGCCAGCACGCGGGATCTCGGTTGAATTCGTCGGGGACGGGGCCGAAGGGTTTCGGGAACGACAGGTTGCGCATGCCGGCGACGCCCGCCCTGTACTTCGCGCTGTTGGAGACGTCGATACGGCGTCCCAGTGCCATGGCCGAGCACACCGGAATCGGCAGTTTCTTCCCGTCCGCGCCGAGGCTGCGCATGTAGCTCTCGAAGGGAGGCTCGAGCGGCGAGACCAGCGGACCGTACTGGGTCGAATCCGGGTTGTCGCAGCGACACCAGGACAGCCACTTGGTGGCTACGCTTGCGTCGGTGCCCGAGGGGTCGGGGACCAGGCCCAGGGCGGTGGCGACCAGGCGCAGCGCCTTCATGAAGTCGCTCGTGCCATCGCCGACCAGGGTCGGATCGGCCGCGCGCGCCGCTTCGAGCTGGCGGTAGAAACGCCTGAGGACGGCGTTGCCGCCCGACAGTGTGGCCAGCAGGGAAGCGTGATGGGGGGCGAGCGGCCCGAGAACCGCCAGGATGGTGGTCAAGGCCGCATGGCTCGGCGGGGCGGCCGCATCGGCCGCACACAGCCGCCCCAACGCCTCCAGCGCGAAGAACACGGCCTCGTAGGAGTTGGCGAGCATGCGGCCCCTCAGCGCGTCGGCGAGGGCGTTGCACTCGTTGTCCGACGGCGCGGCCGCCGCCCACGAGGTCAAGGCGTCCAGCTCGGGGATGACGTGCAGGTTCGGCGGGAGTTCCAGATCCGTGGCTTTGTTGGCGGGATTGGTGTCGAGCAGAAAGTCCTTCCAGCCCGCGCCGTCGGCCGCGCGGGCGCAGATGAGCGACATCTCGGTCACCCACGCCGCCTTCGCGCCGCTCGTGTCCTTGATCTCGAGCGGCAGCGTGAGCTGATCTCCCACGCGCCAGGCCAGCTGCGTGTCGCTGGAACACGGGGCCGGCACCGGGCACGCGGCGAAGTCCACACCGGGAAGCAGGACGGAGGCGTTGTAGGCGAAGATCGCGCAGGTCAACTCCTCGACGGTGAGATTGGGCGCGACCTGCTGGTAGAGCGGCAGGACGACGGCGGCGACATCGCCCAGCGTGCAGTCCGGACCGGGGACGGCCATGACCCGTGCGCGTTTGCCGAGCGAGCCGTCGGGAAAACCTCCGACGGCATTGTCCAACGTCTCATCCGTCACAGTCACGCCGGCTGGCGCACTCTGCGTGGCACGATCCGCTTGCGGCGCAATGATCAGGCAGCGCTTCGAGGCTGCGGCGGTGGAATTGAAGATCCTGACCGCGCCGAGCGACGAGAGCGCGCGACCGAGGGCATCCTTCTTCGTAGCTGCGGAGTCGCCGGTCATTCACGATTCCTTTCCGTCATCGCCTGTGGCGCATGGCTGGAGCGGCACCCCATGACGCTTCACCATCCATGGCTTCAGCCCAGCAACATTCCCGCCCTCTTCAACAGCTATGGAAGAAACTCAGCCCCGCGACAGATCGAACTATCTGCGCGGCTCCACCAACGCCCTTGCATCGAAGCACCAAGGGCCCAGTCCTGCCAGCCGCTTTCTCGCCACGGCCTAAAGTTGGCTCAATCGGCTCCGATTCCACTGCTGTCATCGCCCGAGACAAACATTTCGCGGCAGCCTGCCCTTGCCGCAAAATGTTGTCAATACGGAATTGCGGCGTGCCCTCTGTGCCCAGCAGTGGGTTCCCCTTGGCCATCCCGGCACTGGCCGCTCAGTGGAATGAAATCACTCCTGCGGCGGTCAAAGCCAATGGTTATTTGTCGTTTGTCCCCGCAAGCGCTCACAATGATCGACAGGACCGTCGAGAGGTGACCGGCATGAAGATTTCGCTCAAGCTGACCTTGTTCCTGGCTGGCGTCGTGGCGCTCTTCGTAGGACTGGCTGACGCCTTGATTGGGCAGACGCGGGCTTTGGTTGCCAGCTACGACGAACTCTTGCAGACCTCGGTCAAGCAGGCTGACTTGGCCCGTGTCACGCAGGTCGACTTCAAGAAGCAGGTGCAAGAGTGGAAGGACATCCTCTTGCGCGGCCACAACCCGGAAGACCTGGCAAAGTATACCAAGCAATTCCGCGAGGCCGAGGCGAGGGTTCGCGAGAATTCCGTCGCACTCAGCCTACAACTGCAAGACCGGGCGGCGATTCGGCTTCTGGCCGAATTCGTGGTGCGGCACGAAGCTCTCGGCAAGAAGTACCAAGAGGCCTACGACACGTATGTCGGAAGCGGCTTCGATTTCAAGGCGGCGGACAAGATCGTACGTGGCATGGATCGACCACCGACCAACCTGTTCGACCAGGTCGTGGCGCGGCTGTCGGCGCAAGCCGAGGACTCGGTGAAGGCGCAACAGGTGGTCGCCGCGCACAAGCAGATCCTGGCCCTTGCGATTGCAGGAGGCTGCTTGCTGCTCCTCACAGCGGCCGGCCTGCTCGTGGTCTATAACGTGACGTCGCGCCTTGGTTGTCTCAAGCTGATCTCGGACAAGTTGGCGCAAGGTGAAATCGCTGGCTTGGCCATCGACATCGGAGGCAACGACGAGGTCAGCGAATTCGGCCACAGCCTCAAGGGCATCCAAGCCGAAATCGAGGAGCTAGCCACCGCGAAGGCGGGCTCTTCCGCGATACCGTCCTAGAGCGCCGAACGGTTTGCCT